>JBNMHS010000086.1:0-10982 GCA_050872885.1 Acetatifactor sp. | reverse complement strand
GAAAAAGGAATAAGTGCCATCTGCCAATGTGGATAACTTGAAAAAAATGAAAGAAAATGTGAAAAGAACGAATTTCCTAAAATAGCAGGCTATAAAATCAATTTACCTTTCGGCGCTGAAATATAAGGAAAGCATTTGAGATTCCCCGGTATATGTGTTAAAATATTCTGTGACTGTTTTGGAACAACCTATGAGAAAAATGCGTTTCCAAAAAGTTAACGATTTATCAAAAAATACAGCGGGCGTGAAAGTGTGTCTGCGGAATGGAGATTCGTATGTTACAGATGATCTTGCCGGAGGGAAGCAGTTCTCTCCTTGCTTTTTTTGGAATCCTTTTTGCTTTCGGAGCCACCGTACTGGCTACGGCGAAGCTGAGCCCGTATCTGCCGAAAGATGCCGGACGGGAATTTGCCCATGACGGAAAATTGTCCGCGGGAAAACCCAGAGGTGCCGGAATTATTTTCGTACTGGCATTTGTGGCTTCCGTGCTGATATTCGCACCGTTAAGTGCGGAACTGGTGATCTACCTGTTGCTGATCGTGGTATGTATGATGACCGGTTTCCTCGATGATGCTTCCAAGACCCCGTGGGGAGAGTACAAAAAGGGATTTCTGGATCTGTGTGTGGCAGCACTGGTAGCTATTACGTTCCTGAAATATAACTCCAATGTGGTGGAACTGGCACTGTTCCATGTGAAGTTTACGCTGCCTCCCGTGGTATTCGCGATTCTTACGGTGATCCTGGTATGGACTTCCGTGAATGTGACCAATTGTTCCGACGGCGTGGACGGACTGTCCGGAACGCTGTCGATCATCACGATCATGTCTATCTACATTGTGGATCGTATGAAGGGAGTAAATGAGACCTATTCTTTCCTGATCCTGCTGTTTGCCGTATGTATTCTGGGCTATCTGTGGTACAATGCCACCCCCAGTAAGCTGATGATGGGAGATGCGGGATCCCGTGCCATGGGACTGTTTATCAGTATCGCTATTTTGAAGAGCGGCTGTCCGTTTTTATTCATTCCGCTGGCACTGGTGCTGATCCTGGACGGCGGACTGGGATTGTTAAAAGTTTCCCTGCTCAGATTTTTAAAGATTCATATTTTGAAAAATGTGCGGACACCGCTGCATGATCATGTGCGCAAGGTGTGGGACTGGTCCAATACCCAGACGGTATTCCGCTTTGCTATTATACAGATCATTTTGTCGTTGGCAGTGATTTATGCAATGCAGCTGTAAAACAGTGGGATGCGTCATTGACAGTATTGTTTGAGAAGTCTGGCATTGGAAATAAGACGTTTGGAATGAAGATAGAAACGGAGATATTATGTACGACGAGTTAACACCCAGTGATATCAAGAAAATGGAAGAGGAGATCGAATACCGCAAGCTGGTGGTACGTCCCAAGGCTTTGGAGGATGTCAAAGAAGCCAGAGCGCACGGTGATCTCAGCGAGAATTTTGAATACTATGCAGCCAAAAAATACAAGAATCAGAATGAGAGCCGTATCCGTTATCTGGAGAGAATGATCAAGACGGCGAAAGTGATCTCTGAGAATTCCGCTGTGGATGAAGTGGGAATCAACAACACGGTTACCGTGGAATTCATCGATGACGGAACGCAGGAAGATTATAAGATCGTGACCACGGTCCGCGGAAATTCTCTGGAAGGGCTGATCAGCAATGAATCCCCTTTAGGCAAGGCACTGCTCGGTAAAAAAGTGGGCGATATCGTGCATGTGCAGGTCAATGCCAATGTGGGATATGATGTGGAGATCAAGGCTTTGAAAAATACAGAGGATGACGGGGACAAAATCCGCAGTTTCTAGAAATTGCAGAAGCCTGTATGCAAAGGATAATATTGAAAAGAGTTGGAATCAGAAAAGGAATTTGAAATGAAAAAATATCTGCTGTTTGATCTGGACGGAACACTGACAGATCCTAAAATCGGAATTACGACCTGTGTGCAGTATGCACTGCATTCTTTTGGCATTGAGGAGCCGGATTTGGACAAGCTGGAGCCCTTTATCGGACCGCCGCTTCGGGACAGTTTTATGGAATTTTACGGTTTTACGCCCGAACAGGCAGAAGAAGCCGTAGCGAAATACCGAGAGCGGTTTCAGGATACCGGCATTTTTGAAAATGAAGTGTATGCCGGAATTCCGGAGATGCTGAAAAATCTACAGTCCAAGGGCTACTTTCTGGCAGTGGCATCCAGCAAGCCCCAGGTATATGTGGACAGGATTCTGGAACATTTTGACCTGAAAAAATATTTTGCCGTGGTCGTCGGAAGCGAACTGGACGGCAGACGGGAGACGAAGGATCAGGTGGTGCAGGAGACATTGCATCAGCTGTTTGGAGAGAATCCTGTAGCGCCGGAGGAAGTCTATATGATCGGCGACCGGAAATTTGACATGGAAGGTGCGAAGGCACTCGGCGTGGAGAGCGTTGGTGTGACTTATGGCTACGGAAGCAAGGAAGAACTGAAAGAGGCGAAAGCCGATTACATTGTACAATCCGTGGAGGAACTGGAGAAATTCCTTCTTCGCGGCAGCGAGGAACTGTTAAACAGCAATCCGGATAACAAGAAGAAAAATCCCATGTATCAGAGAATCTGGACGATGGTGTATTCTTTCCTGATGTTTATTCTGGTGCGCAATGTGATACAGTATGCATTGCTGGCACTTTTGTACCAGTTGGCACAGTCAGGTGCTTCCGGTGGGCTGGTGGATCTGTTGATCCTCAGAGATGAGACAGGAGCTTATAACGGTTATTCCGGGGATGTCTCCAGTATCATAGCGGCACTGGGATTCATCGGCGGAGCGATCGCCGTATGGTCGACCGCAAAGCTTTTGATCGACAAGAATAAAGAGGACATGCATCTGAGCCACCTGAAGAAAGAAGGGAAAGCCAGATATGCATTCCTGGTGATTGCAACGATTGGTGCCGTGATCGGTTTTAATCTGTTGTTTGAACTTCTTGGCGTGACCAATAAGTCTGAAGCTTACACTGAAGTAGCATCCCAGCAGTATTCCGCGCATTTTATCGTAGGAATTCTGGTGTTCGGTTTTATTTCACCGATTGCGGAGGAACTATTGTTCCGCGGAGTGATTTATGGATATCTTCGCAGATTTATGAATCTGAAGCTGGCAATTGCTTTGTCGGCTCTGATTTTCGGTGTCTACCACATGAATTACGTGCAAGGAATCTACGGGTTCCTCATCGGCTGCCTGATGGCTTACGCCTATGAATATTTCGGAGAATTTAAAATGGCTGTATTTGTCCATGTGGCATCCAATGTGCTGGCGTACTGCCTGTCTTATACCGCGATTGCGGTAACGGGATTCGTCAGCTGGCCGGTATGCGTTATTTTCCTGGCAGCGGCAGCAGTGGCTCTTGTGATGATGAATAAACAGAAAAATATATTTTAATTTTCGATACAAAGAATGAGCACAAAATGAGGAAGAATATAAAGTTCAGTATCATTGCGGTATGTCTGAATCCCGGTGAAAAATTGAATCAGACACTGGACAGTATCCTGTCCCAGACCTATCAGGATTATGAAGTTATAGTCAAAGACGGCGGCAGCAGGGACGGTTCGATAGAAGCAATGCGCGAGGATGTGCGGATCCATGTCTGGCAGGAAGCGGATCACAGTATTTACGAGGCCATGAACCAGGCTGTCTCCCATGTGACAGGAGACTACATTTTGTTCTTAAATTGCGGAGATCTGTTTTATGACAGGGAAGTCCTGCAGCAGACCGCGGATTACATGGCAGCACATCCTGTGAAAACACAGGGAATCTATTACGGGGATACGTTCAGTGCCAAAACAAACACAAAGATTTCGGCTCCACCCGAAATTACAGGATTTGTATGCTACCGCAACATCCCCTGCCATCAGTCCTGTTTCTATGGGGCAGATCTGTGCAGGCAAAAGCCATACGAACCAAACTATAAGATTCGTGCGGATTATGAGCATTTTTTATGGTGCTATTATCGTGCCAAGGCTCCCATGCAATATCTGGGCCTCACAGTTTCCTCTTATGAAGGCGGAGGCTATTCCGAGACAAAGGAAAACTTAAAGCGCAGTGCCGAAGAACATAAGGAAATCACGGAAAAGTACATGAATCCGGCACAGCTGTTCCGCTATCGGGCTGCCATGGCGTTGACACTGGCACCGCTTCGGACGGCACTGGCGGAAAGCAAACATTTTTCCGGAATCTATCAGGGGCTGATGAGCAAAATGTATCGTAAGAAAAAGTAAAACCGAAGAAGAAAAATAAGAGTTTGCACGTTGAAATTGTATCATAAGGGCAATAATAATTCGATATCAATGACAATTTTCAGACAATACAGATATAAAATAATAATTGACAAATAATCTGACAATTCAAAGAAAAATCTATATTTACAAATGAGAAAAATAGGTGTATAGTACAGAAAAGGTCGCAAAGAGGCGAGTAAAAAGTCTCTTTGCGACCTTTTTTGTTGTTTCATGAAGAGAGAAATCAAGAGACCGGAAAGGAGAACGATATGTTTGATGTAAAGCAGGAGCTGCCCAAGGCACCGTTATATCGGGAAGAATTCGAGCATGATAACTGCGGTATCGGAGCCTGTGTCAATATTCACGGTGAGAAAAGCCGTGCTACCGTAGAAAATGCACTGAAGATCGTAGAGAATCTGGAGCACAGAGCAGGTAAGGATGCGGAAGGCAAGACCGGTGACGGTGTCGGCATTCTGACCCAGATCCCTCATAAATTTTTTGCCAGAGTTACCAAAGCGCTCGGAATCGAGATCGGCGGAGAGAGAGAATACGGTGTCGGTATGTTCTTCTTCCCCCAGGAAGAGCTGCGCCGCAACCAGGCGAAGAAGATGTTCGAGATTATTGTGGAAAAGGAAGGAATGGAATTCCTCGGCTGGCGTGAAGTACCTACTTTCCCCAATGTGCTGGGACATAAGGCCGTAGAGTGCATGCCTTACATCATGCAGGGCTTTGTGAAAAAGCCTGCGGATGTGGAAAAAGGCCTTCCTTTCGATCGCAGACTGTATATTGCAAGACGTGTGTTTGAACAGTCTTCCGATGATACCTATGTAGTTTCCCTTTCCAGCAGAACCACCGTATATAAAGGAATGTTCCTGGTAGGCCAGCTGCGTACCTTCTTCGCAGACTTACAGAGCGAAGATTTTGAATCTGCCATTGCCATGGTCCATTCCCGTTTCTCAACTAATACCAACCCCAGCTGGGAACGTGCGCATCCGAACCGTCTGATGGTACACAACGGTGAGATCAACACCATCCGCGGCAATGCCGATAAGATGCTGGCCCGTGAAGAGAACATGGAATCCGAACATCTGAAAGGACAGTTGCACAAGGTACTGCCCGCAATCAGCAAGACCGGTTCCGATTCCGCTATGCTGGATAATACCTTGGAATTCTTGGTAATGAGCGGCATGGAGCTGCCTCTGGCAGTCATGATCGCCATTCCGGAGCCTTGGGCAAATAACAAAGCAATGTCCCAGACGAAGCGCGATTTCTACCAATATTATGCGACCATGATGGAGCCCTGGGACGGCCCGGCATCCATCCTGTTCTCCGACGGAGATATCATGGGAGCGGTACTGGACAGAAACGGACTGCGTCCTTCCCGTTATCTGATCACGGATGATGATACCCTGATCCTGTCCTCAGAAGTAGGCGTACTTCCCATTGATCCCACGAAGATCAAATTAAAGGAAAGACTCCGTCCCGGCAAAATGTTGTTGGTTGATACGGTACAGGGTAGAGTGATCGATGATGAAGAGATCAAGGAAAAATATGCATCCAGACAGCCTTACGGCGAATGGTTGGACAACAACCTGACAGAACTGAAGAACATTCACATTCCCAACCAGCGCGTTCCGGAGTATACCTACGAAGAACGTCAGCGGATGCAGAAAGCATTCGGCTACACCTATGACGAAATGAAGCAGAGCATCCTGCCGATGGCGAAGAACGGCAGTGAAGCTATCGCAGCCATGGGCGTGGATACGCCGCTTCCCGTTTTGAGCAAGACGAATCATCCGCTGTTCCATTATTTTAAGCAGTTGTTTGCTCAGGTTACCAACCCTCCTATCGATGCCATCCGTGAGGAGATCGTGACTTCCACCACCGTGTACATCGGTACCGAGGGAAATATCCTGGAAGAGACTCCGAAGAACTGTAACGTTCTGAAGGTGAATAACCCGATCCTGACCAACACCGATCTGTTGAAGATCAAGAACATGAAGGTAGACGGCTTCAAAGTAGAAGTCGTACCGATCGTATATTATAAGAACACAAGCCTTGAACGTGCCATTGACCGTCTGTTCGTGGAAGTGGACAGAGCTTACAGAGACGGTGTGAATATACTGATCCTGTCCGACAGAGGTGTAGATGAGAACCATGTGCCCATTCCTTCCCTGTTGGCGGTATCTGCGCTGAACCAGTATCTGGTACGTACCAAGAAGAGAACCAGAGTCGCGCTGATCCTGGAATCCGGCGAACCCAGAGAGGTACATCATTTTGCTACTCTGCTCGGCTACGGTGCCTGCGCCATCAACCCTTATCTGGCACAGGATACGATCAAAGAGCTGATCGAGAGCAATATGCTGGACAAGGATTACTATGCGGCAGTAGATGATTACAACAACGCTGTCCTTCATGGCATCGTCAAGATCGCTTCCAAGATGGGTATCAGCACCATCCAGTCCTATCAGGGATCTCAGATTTTCGAGGCTATCGGTATTGCACCGGAAGTGATCAGCAAGTATTTTTCCAACACGGTGTGCCGTGTCGGCGGAATCACCTTAAAAGATATTGAGCAGCAGGTGGATGATCTGCATTCTCAGGCATTCGATCCGTTAGGACTTAAAAATGACCTGACCCTGAACAGTCCGGGACATCACAAGATGCGCAGCGGCGGAGACGAGCATCTGTACAATCCTGCGACCATCCATATGTTACAGGAATCCACCAGACGCGGTGATTATCGGATGTTCAAACAGTACACCGCTATGGTAAATGATGAAGATTCCATCAAGAATCTCAGAGGATTGATGGACTTCAATTATCCGAAAAAGGGTGTACCTATTGAAGAAGTAGAGCCGGTAGAGTCCATTGTGACCAGATTCAAGACCGGTGCCATGTCCTACGGTTCCATCTCCAAGGAAGCCCATGAGACCATGGCCATCGCCATGAACCATTTACATGGCAAGAGCAACTCCGGTGAAGGCGGTGAAGATCTGGATCGTCTGACCGTAGGTCCGGATGGTTTAAATCGTTGTTCCGCCATCAAACAGGTAGCCAGCGGACGTTTCGGTGTCACCAGCCGCTATCTGGTAAGTGCACAGGAAATCCAGATCAAGATGGCACAGGGAGCAAAACCCGGCGAGGGCGGACATCTGCCCGGAGGAAAGGTATATCCCTGGATTGCCAAGACCAGACATTCCACACCCGGTGTGGCTCTGATCTCTCCGCCCCCTCATCACGATATTTATTCCATTGAGGATCTGGCACAGCTGATCTATGACTTGAAAAATGCCAACACCCAGGCGCGCATTTCCGTGAAACTGGTATCCGAAGCCGGTGTCGGAACGGTTGCAGCCGGTGTAGCCAAAGCCGGTGCGCAGGTCATCCTGGTATCCGGTTATGACGGCGGTACCGGTGCGGCACCGAGAAACTCTATCCACAATGCCGGACTTCCCTGGGAACTGGGACTGGCAGAGACCCATCAGACCCTGATCATGAACGGCCTGCGCAACAAGGTCCGTATCGAGACCGACGGTAAGCTCATGAGCGGCAGAGATGTAGCCATCGCAGCAATCCTGGGTGCGGAGGAATTCGGTTTTGCCACCGCTCCGCTGGTGACTATGGGCTGTGTCATGATGAGAGTATGTAATCTGGATACCTGCCCGGTAGGTGTGGCTACCCAGAATCCGGAACTGCGTAAAAACTTCCGCGGCAAGCCGGAATATGTGGAAAACTTTATGAAATTCATCGCACAGGAGCTGCGGGAATATATGGCAGCACTGGGCGTGCGTACCGTAGATGAACTGGTCGGCAGAACCGACCTGTTGAAGAGAAAAGAGCATTTGACAGACCGTCAGCAGGAAGTGGATCTGACACAGATCTTAAGCAACCCTTACGAGGGCAGTAAGCAGAAGGTCACCTTTGATCCGAAGCAGGTATATGACTTCCAGCTGGAAAAGACGCTGGATGAAAAAGTACTGTTAAAGCAGCTTGGCAAGGCTATCGACGCAGGACAGAAGCGCAGCATTGAAGTAGATGTCAGCAATACCGACCGTGCTTTCGGTACGATCCTCGGAAGCGAGATCACCAGAAAACTGGGAGACGATGTGGAAGAAGATACCTACCATGTACTGTGTAAGGGTGCCGGCGGACAGTCCTTCGGAGCTTTTATTCCCAAGGGACTGACCCTGGAACTGGTAGGCGACAGCAACGACTACTTCGGCAAAGGATTATCCGGTGGTAAGCTGGTGGTATATCCGCCCCAGGGCAGCAAGTTCAAGGCAGAGGACAATATCATCATCGGTAACGTGGCATTGTACGGTGCAACCTCCGGTAAAGCATTTATCAATGGTGTGGCAGGCGAACGTTTCTGTGTGCGTAACTCCGGTGCAATTGCGGTGGTAGAGGGCGTAGGCGATCACGGTTGTGAGTACATGACCGGCGGACGTGTGGTAGTCCTTGGCATGACGGGCAAGAACTTCGCAGCAGGTATGAGCGGCGGTATCGCTTATGTACTGGATGAAGGCAATGATCTGTACAAGCGCCTGAACAAGGAAATGGTATCTTCCAGTGAGATCACTTCCAAATACGATGTCCTGGAGCTGAAATCCATGATCCAGGAGCACGTGGCACTGACGAATTCCGTGAAGGGTAAGGAAATCCTGGACAACTTCGGAGAGTATCTGCCGAAGTTCAAGAAGATCATTCCTCACGATTATGAGAGAGTCTTAAAGACCATCGTACAGATGGAGGAAAAGGGACTGAGCGCGGAACAGGCACAGATCGAAGCATTCTATGCCAACACCAGAAAATAAATGGAGGAGAGTCACCATGGGAAAACCAACTGGATTTATGGAATATAAAAGGGAAGTCAGCGTGGCTGAGGATCCTAAGAAGAGAATACAGCATTTTAATGAATTCCATGAGCATCTGCCGAAGGAAAAGCAACAATTACAGGGCGCCAGATGTATGGAATGCGGCGTACCGTTCTGCCAGTCAGGCATGATGATCTGCGGCATGGCCAGCGGATGCCCCCTGCACAATCTGGTGCCGGAGTGGAATGATCTGGTATATACCGGCAACTGGCAGCAGGCTTATAATCGCTTGAAGAAGACCAACAATTTCCCGGAGTTCACTTCGAGAGTATGTCCGGCTCTGTGTGAGGCAGCCTGCACCTGCGGACTGAACGGAGATCCCGTTTCCACCAAGGAAAACGAATATGCCATTATCGAGAATGCCTACAGCGAGGGCTATGCGGCAGCCAAGCCTCCCGTGGTACGCACCGGTAAAAAGGTAGCGGTCATCGGCAGCGGTCCTTCCGGACTGGCAGCAGCAGACCTGCTGAACCAGAGAGGACATCAGGTAACGGTGTTCGAGCGTTCCGACCGCATCGGCGGACTGCTGATGTATGGCATCCCCAACATGAAACTGGAGAAACAGATCATTGATCGTAAGATCAATATCATGAAGGAAGAGGGCGTCAATTTTGTGACAAGCACGGATGTCGGCAAGGATATCAAGGCATCCAAGCTGCTGCATGATTTTGACCGCGTGGTATTGGCCTGCGGTGCTTCCAATCCCAGAGATATCAATGCACCCGGCAGAGATGCCAAGGGAATCTATTTTGCGGTGGATTTCCTGAAGGCGAATACCAAGAGCCTGCTGGATTCTAATTTTGAAGATAAGAAATATGTGGAGACCAAGGGCAAGAATGTGGTCATCATCGGCGGCGGTGATACCGGTAACGACTGTGTGGGAACTTCCATCCGCCACGGCGCAAAGTCTGTGACCCAGATCGAGATGATGCCCAAGGCTCCGGACAAGAGAGCGGAGAACAATCCCTGGCCCGAATGGCCGAAGGTCTGCAAGACCGACTACGGTCAGGAGGAAGCTATCGCAGTCTACGGTCATGATCCGAGAATTTATGAATCTACCGTCAAGGAATTCATCAAGGACAAGAACGGCAACCTGAAAGCGGTCAAGATCGTGAAGCTGTCCTGGGAAAAAGACCCTGCGACCGGACGCATGAAGATGCAGGAGATCCCCGGCAGCGAGCAGATCCTGGATGCGGAAGTGGTACTCATCGCCGCAGGATTCCTCGGAAGCCAGAAATACATTACCGATGCTTTCGGCGTAGAACTCAACGAACGCACCAACGTTAAGACTGCTCCCGGCAAATACCAGACCAGCGTGGAGAATGTCTTCGTCACCGGAGATATGCACAGAGGCCAGTCCCTGGTCGTGTGGGCCATCCGCGAAGGCAGAGAGGCGGCACATGCTGTCGATGAGAGCCTGATGGGATACTCGAATCTGGTGATCCAGTAGAGAAGTAAATTGAAAGTACGCGAGCAATGAGCCATGCATAGGAAAAAAAGGCGGTGCTGGAAGTTGTGGATTCACTGCAGTTTCCACTCAAAGCACTGTCTTTTTTATTGCCTGTCTTCAATTCCACTATTTAAGGCATAATCGGACAAAATAGTGGACAATTTCGCTTTTTTAGAATTATATTCCACCATTCAGCGCAAAAACAATGGTTTTTCAAGAATGGCTTTATTTATAGGTGCATTTTTCTTCTATTTTGGCTGATTTTGGTATAAATAGTAGAATTTTTGAGAACTTGTTAACTTGAAAGTTAGTTAAGCAAAAGGGACGGACTTTCAGTAAACCAGTAGCCCCGGTTGCATATAAGAATAAGCTGACCGTAAACAGACG
>JBNMHS010000085.1:0-11615 GCA_050872885.1 Acetatifactor sp. | reverse complement strand
TTCCTGTTCCCAGCGTCCGGTAGCTTCCGACACTCTGCAGGACCAAAATCGTCCGGTTCTGTCGCTGACACGGTAAACCCTGGAAAAGCTCCCTTCCCCGACCGGCACAGGCTGTCCATACTCATGTTTTTCTAAAACGTCCTCCTGATTCTTTGTCAATACTGTCGTCACGTTCTCTCCTTTATCTCATTACCGGAAGGATCCATACTGCACCCATATATCTTCCCCCCTGTTGTTCCGCGTTCCGTCCCAGCTCCCACAATCGTTTTTGTGCCCGTTCCGCCATATCCGCAGGAGAATCTCTGCCGATGCTTCCCGGTCTTAAGCCTGCTGCCAGTTCATCTTCACATAGATTCAAAAATGCATTATCCGTCAACAGCACTGCCGTACCCGGTTCCACTTCTCCCACGATACATTGTTCCTTCCGGACTCTCCACGTGCTTCTCCCGAATCTGCTGAAAAATCCACAGATGCGCATTCTCCCGCGGCTATACATCAACAGACTGTTCTCCACACACAGAATCCCCGCGCAGTTACTGTCCTCCGGTTGATCCGCCATATATTCCGTCCATTTCTCCTGTATCATTTCTCCTCGCGAATTCCAAATATCCGGTTGTTCCAGTTCTTCCTCCATTCTCTTTTGCAGACTTATCACCTGCTCCCTGCTGTCAGAAATGCAGGAAAGTACAACGGAAGCTGCTTTTTTTCGATATTTTCTCTGCTGCATGCTCAAAAACAGACGCGGTACCGCTTCTTTTTGCCAATAGCAGGCCGTCACGTGCTCCATACGCACTCCTCCCTTCTTATCTTTTGTTCTCAGTAGTCTTGGAAACTTTTGCCGATCGGCATGAAAATAATATAGAATCGTGTCTCTGACACGAACATAAAAAGAGCATACCATGAGGTATGCCCTTTGTCAATGTTGCAGTTGCTGAACTGTTATCCAAAAATATTTACCAGATCATTAAACAGCAGGAACACCATCAGTACCATGAAAAACATCAGACCGATAAAGTGTACCATACCTTCCTTTTCCGGTGGTACCGGTTTGTGCGTGACAGCTTCCCAGATCAGGAAGACCAGTCTGCCGCCGTCCAGTGCCGGAACCGGCAGGAGATTCAGTATTCCCAGGTTCACAGTGAGCATCAGGGTGATATTCAGCATATTCACCAGTACATTCTGCCAGCCATAGTCCTTGGTACTCTCGTAGGTCTTGCCTACGACATTCACAGCAATACCCACCGGGCCTGCCACATCCTGTCTGGACACCTGCCCCTGTACCAGCATTGCCAGACTCTTCCACGTCATCGTCACACAATAACGCATCTCATACCAGGAATACCGGAAACAGTCCAGTCCTGACAATTCCACAAAGTCGGCATTACTGATACCAATCATATAACGCCCTTGTGTTTCATCATATTTCGGGGTCAGAGTGGTCGTTTCCTTTGTACCGTTTCTCTCATATTCCACCGTTACCTCCCCGCCGCGATAGGTCAGGGTAAATAACTGTATTTCCTCATAAAGGTGTATTTTGCTGCCATTCAGCGATAAAATCCTGTCGCCTGCCTCCAGCCCCGCTTCCTGTGCGGCACCGCCGTCCACGATCTCCGTGGCTACCGGATCTCGGATCACGATCAGATTCACCATGATGAAGGCAATGATAAAGCCCAGGATAAAGTTAAAAACCGGCCCTGCCAGCACTGTGGAGATTCTCGCCCACACATTGGCATTCAGGAATGACCCACTGTGATCTTCCCCGTCTTCTTTCTCATTCAGCCCGTCCTCGCCTTCAAACATGCAGGCGCCGCCGATGGGCAGGAGTTTCAGGGAATATTTGGTATCTCCTTTCCGGAAGGAAAACAGATTCGGACCCATACCTACGGAAAATTCTATCACATGAATCCCATTGGCTTTCGCCAGCAGAAAATGCCCGAATTCATGTGAGATCACCACCACCCCAAAAATCAGTACAAACAAGATCAAAGTAACCATTTATTGCCTCTCATCTATAGATACTTTTTCAGAACTTTTAAAAACCCATTTCTTCAATATACCGGTAAACCGAAGCCTCTGTCTGCAGGATCTCATCCACGTTCGGATTCTCGATCACTTTATGCTGTTCCATCGCCTTCTGAATCAGTTCCGGAATCTGAAGATATTTAATTTTACGATCCAGGAACAATCCGACCGCTTTCTCATTCGCCGCATTGTATACTGTCGGCATACTGCCACCGATACGCTGTGCATCATAAGCAAGCTTCAACCCATAGAAGGTATCCGTATCCGGTTTTTCAAATGTCAACTGTCCCAGCTCGTAAAAGTCCAGGCGCTTTCCGGGCATCGGTCGACGATCCGGATAGAACAATGCATACTGGATCGGAAGCTTCATATCCGGAGTGCCAAGCTGCGCAATGACTGCACCGTCCACATACTGTACAGCGGAATGAATAATACTCTGTGGATGTACGACGACCTGGATCTGATCCAGATCCACACCGAACAGCCACTTGACTTCCATGACTTCCAGTCCTTTGTTTACCAGGGTCGAAGAATCGATCGTGATCTTCCGCCCCATAGACCAGTTGGGATGTTTCAGCGCATCTTCCACCTGAATATTCCGCAGTTGTTCTGTAGTTCTGCCCCGGAACGGTCCGCCGGATGCAGTTAGTAAGATTTTCTCAATTCTCTCCTTCGGTTCTCCGTTCAGTGACTGGAAAATCGCACTGTGTTCGCTGTCTACCGGCAGGATCTTCACACCCATTTTTGCCGCTAACGGCATAATGATATGTCCGGCAGTCACCAAGGTCTCTTTATTCGCCAGCGCAATGTCTTTGCCTGCTTCAATGGCTGCGATCGTCGGTCTGATACCAATCATTCCCACAATTGCCGTCACTAATACCTGCGACTCGGGCATCACCGCGATCTCCAGCAGTCCATCCATGCCCGCTACGACCTTCACCGGAAGATCTGCCACACGGTCTCGCAGGTCTGCTGCCGCTTCCTCACTCCACATAGCTGCGATCAGCGGTTGGAATTCCCTGATCTGCTTTTCCATCAGTTCCACACTTTTTCCGGCTGCCAGTGCTACCACCTTAAGTTCCGGATTGTTGCGGACGACCTCCAGAGTCTGGGTTCCGATGGAACCGGTAGACCCCAGGATTGCAATCTTTTTCATATGTTATTCCTCATTTCTACGCAAATATCACCTGAGCCCTATCATTAAAATGGCGAGAAAATACGTCATGGGCGCTGTTACCGTCATACTGTCAAAACGGTCCATAATGCCACCATGTCCGGGGATCAGTTTTCCATAATCCTTGATGTTATGATTGCGTTTGATTGCGGATGCTGCCAGATCTCCCACCATACTCATCACCGCGCCTGCCGCGCAGATAAACGCAATGATCCAGGTGATCGTCTGATCCGGGAACACAGCCTCCACGAAGAAATGTGCATATAAACCGCCGATCAGAGCTGCGCCTGCGACACCGCCAATACATCCCTCCAGAGATTTATGAGGACTTAACTCCGGAAAAATATGTTTCTTTCCAATCAGTTTGCCTACCACATATGCGCAGGTATCGCATCCCCAGGAACTGATCAGTATCAGCCATACCAGATAGATTCCGTTCTCACACTCTCTGGTCAGATAGACAAAAGACAAAAGCACCGGTGCATACAGGAACGAAAATACCGCTGCCATGACCTGACTGGCCTGATATTTCGGGAACAGCACCACATAGCAGAACATCTCTGCCATAAAAAGTGCCACGATACACATCAGCAATAAGGTATGATCTCTGGTAAAGAACAGCGTTGCATAATATGCCGTCACTCCTGCAAGTCCGATCCATTCCAGCGCATTGAACTTTTTATCATCGGTTGCACATCTTAATGCCTTGGTAAGCTCTCTGTATGCAATCAGAGAAATCAGCCACAACGGCACTGCCAGAAATACATTGCCGAAGCTGAACGTAGCCAGTGCGATGATAAGCAGTACGATGCCACTGAGCAAACGGGTCCAAAACATAAGCTATTCCTCCTTCAGGCCGCCATATCTTCTGTCTCTATGATTATATGCTTCCACAGCCTTGATCAATTCTTCTTTTGTGAAATCCGGCCAGGGTACCGGCGTAAAATAAAATTCCGTATACGCCAGCTGCCACAGCAGGAAATTAGAGATTCTCTGTTCATTACAGGTACGGATCAGCAGATCCGGATCCGGGATACCTGCCGTATCCAGATAATTTCCCAGGACATCTGCCGTAATCGTCTCAGGTGACACCTCACCGTCCCGCACTTTTGCAGACAGCCTTCTGACTGCACGGACGATTTCATCCCTGCCGCCGTAATTAATCGCGATCTGGAAATGCAGACCGTCATTATTCTTCGTAGCTTCTTCCAGCTCTGCGATACGTGTCCGGATGTCTTCGTCCAGTCCGGTCTTGTCTCCCAGCACTCTGACACACATACGGTTCTTCTCCGCAGTCTTCAGGCAGGTCTTCATATAATTACGGAGCAGTTTCATCAGTGCATCCACTTCATCCTGCGGACGGTTCCAGTTCTCCGTGGAAAAAGCATATACCGTAAGATACTGTATTCCCATACGGTAAGCTTCTTCACAGATGACTTCTACCGTCTTGGCTCCCTGCACATGACCGTAATTTCTGGGCATTCCTTTTGCCTTGGCCCAGCGGCCGTTGCCGTCCAGAATGATTGCCACATGATTTGGAATCTTCAAATTTTCTTCCATATTCTCAAACCTTCTTAAGCAGTATTATACCGTCATGATTTCCTTGGACTTGCTGTCGATCAGGGCATCAATATCCTTTACATACTTGTCGGTCAGTTTCTGCAGATCCTCTTCCAGACCCTTGATTTCGTCCTCGGATACCTCGGTCTTTGCCAGCTTCTTGAAAGCATCATTACCGTCTCTTCTGATATTACGGATAGCGACCTTGCCTTCTTCACCCTTCTTCTTTACTTCTTTTACCAGGTCTTTTCTGCGCTCCTCGGTAAGCTCCGGGAATACCAGACGGATCACACTGCCGTCGTTGGAAGGATTGATTCCGATATCGGAAGTCATAATTGCCTTCTCGATCTCCTTGATCAGAGATTTCTCCCAGGGTGCGATCTGGATGATACGTGCTTCGGGAACGGTTACGTTACCTACCTGCTGGATCGGGGTAGGAGTTCCGTAATAATCTACTCTCAGCTTATCCAGTACATGCGGATTCGCACGTCCTGCACGGATGGCAGCGAAATCTGCCTCCAGAAATTCATAAGCCTTCTGCATCTTGTCACTATATACCTGTACTCTTGCGTCCATTATTTTCCTCTCTTCTGCGCTCTGCGCCTTTCCTTATTATATTTTTATTATATTTTTAACCTATTCTTGCAATTTTCAGTTGCTAAAATGTTTTAGTTACGGGTCGTAATCCGCCTGCTCGTGCTATGTCGATCCATATATTAGTCAGACTTACACAGTCACCTTGGTTCCATGGAACTCACCCTTCAGCGTATTCACAATACTGTTTTCCTCATTCAGACCGAATACCCACATCGGCATCTTGTTATCTCTTGCCAGAATAGATGCGGTCATATCCACTACCTGGAGGTTCTTGGCAATGACTTCATCAATAGATACTTCGTCGTATTTCTTCGCTGTGGGATCCTTAGCAGGGTCTGCATTATAGACACCGTCAATTGCCTTGGCCAGTAAAATTACGTCTGCCTCTACCTCGATGGCACGAAGAACAACACCGGTATCGGTAGAGAAGTAGGGATGTCCCGTACCTCCTGCAAAGAATACTACCATACCCTTTGCGAAATATTTATTGGCTCTGTCCTTGGAGAACAGCTTTGTGAAAGAGCCGCACTCAAACGGAGTCAGGATATTGGTCATCATGCCTACGGAGCGGAAAATCTCGGAGACATAAATGCAGTTCATGACGGTAGCCAGCATCCCGATCTGGTCTGCCTTGGTACGGTCAATATTCTCGCTGGAACGGCCTCTCCAGAAGTTGCCTCCGCCGATCACGATACCCACCTGAATGCCGTCATCTACCAGTTCCTTTACCTGCAGTGCTACCTTTCTGACAGTCTCTTCGTCAAAACCGGTCTTCTTCTCTCCTGCCAGTGCTTCTCCACTGAGTTTCAGTAATATTCTCTTCATGGTCTTATGCTCCTTATTTTGCTTTCTTTTTCTCAGGCTTGTAATCATCGAAGAAGGAGGTCGGGCTGACATCCGCATAGCACTGAGAGCACATACCTTCGATAACCGCACCGTTATTGATCTGTACAGACTTGGACTTGATATTGCCCATCACAATAGCAGAGGAATCCAGAATTACAGGTCCCTGTACATCGATATCGCCCTTTACCGCGCCTGCAATGGCTGCACTTGTAGCGGTGATATTACCGATTACTACAGAACTTGCACCGATCTTCACGGAACCCTCGCTAACGATCTCTCCATTGATTTTGGCACCCTCCGCAAAGATCTCCGCTGCTTTGGAATTACCATTAATATATCCTGTAATATTCAATTTACCCAGAATGTCAATATTTCCGTTAATCGTACCTACCAGATCCATAGATCCTTCGGAACTGACATCTCCGGTGATCACCATACCGGCGGTAATAACTGCTGTTTCATCTGATGCGATTTTTGCGTCCATTCTCTTCTCTGCTCCTTTGTTATTCTCTGTATTATCCTGTTCCGGGACATTTTCCACGGTCATATCACTCTGAAGCACACTGTCCAGATCCAGTTCCGGTACTGACTCTTTTGCAGTTTCCTCTGCCACTTCAGTATCTTCCCCCGCCGGTATTGTTTCCGGCTCTTCCTTGGGAAGTTCGATCGTATCCAGATTTTTTAACATTTCTTCCAGTGCTGCATTGTCACTCGGTGTCTCCGCAACCGGCTGTGCTGTCTCTTCTTTCTCTGCCACCGTTTCCTGTGCATCTTCCAAAGGCTGTTTTTTAGCCTCTGCGGCATCCGCCTGTTCCAGATCTTCCTCCGGCATCAATTCATTCACTGCCTGAGACAGATCTTCCTTTAAATCTGAGAAAAATCCCATGAGTATGTACCTCCGTTTATTTCTTTATATTATAAGTGTCTTGTAAAGTTATCTTATTCTATATGATGAACCGGCCTGGTATTCTCCGTGATCGGCAGGATCACCGTATCCGGTCTGGCCAGAATGTTTTCTATGATGTCCGGAAGAGCCTCAACAGTTGTTGGTTTTTCCGCCGAATCATGCATCAATATGATAGACGTGTCTCTGGTGTCGATATCTTTCGTACAGTTTTCTAACAGCGTCTCCGTAGACAATTTCATATTTCCGCCGTCTCCGGAAGATACATTCCAGTCGTAGTATTCCACTCCCTGGCTGTCCAGATAGTCAATAAAATCATGCATATCGATCTCACTGACCGTGTTGGAGCTTCCACCCGGAAAACGGTAGCAGACACTCTCCACACCCGTTGCCTGATAGATATAATCTCTGATCTGTGCAAAATCTTCCGTAAAGCTGTCCATGGATTCATACAGTTCCTTATACTTATGGCTGTAAGAATGCATTCCCAGCGTATGTCCGTCCTCCACGATCCGCTGCAGGGCTTCCTCGGCATTGCTGACTTCTTTCCCTACTACAAAAAAGGTGGCCTTCACATGATAGCTATCCAGAATATCCAATATTTCATTTGTATAAATGCTGGGGCCATCATCAAAAGTAAGATACACCTTATGGATCGTTTCCTGCCCGGTGTTTTCCGCTATTGTCGGTTCCGTGGCTTCTTCGGCCGTCGGATTCTCCCCGGTCTGCGATGTCTGTGAAGGTGTCTCTTCCCGTTCTTTCAGCTGTTGTAACAGCGTCTGTATCTCCTGATTCCGGCTGTCCAGTTCCTCCAGCCTCTGCTCCAGATCCTTCAATGTTCCGTTGATGATATGCAGTCTGCAGATCAGATACACGCAGCACAGAATCGGGATCACCACCCCCGCTGCTACGATACCTATGATCATCTTCTTCAACCGCTGCACTCTTTTCCGCCGGTTTTCCGGCGATGTCTGTTGAAGTTCCCTTGCCATGAATATATTAACGTCTCTCTTCCTGATTCGAAAGGCTCAGCCTCCGTTAGACAATATTTCTGTAATAGTATAGCATATTCCACTTTTTTGGGAAAGAGATTTATGCAAAACTTTAAAAGCCGCGGAAGATATTGCTATCTCTGCGGCTTTTGATCCCAATTTTATTTTTAGTTTAATTGCATTCCCCTTTTGTATTCCCCGTATGCTCAGTCTCCCTATTCTTTATCTTGCATTCTGCACTCCGGATAACACCCCATAATAAAGTTATGGAAAAATATCTCCGGCAGATGGTGTCTTCGAAACTGATACCAGACTTCTTCCGGTACATTATCAAACCGACATATCTGCCCCTCACTTACGAACTCGATTTCCAGCAGCTGTTGCTGGGCATCATATCCAGCAGATTTAATCATAGAATTTCTCCATTCTATCCTTCTCATTTATTCAATCTCTCTTTCTGCTTCTGCTGTTTGTCAACCCTGACATAAATGTCCGTTAGCTGTAAGGCGTTCAGCTATATTTCTTCTGAAAGATTTCCCCTTTATACTTTCACGTGAAGATTTTTGTCCCACCCACTATGACAAACGCAGTGTATTATATTTTCCCTTCGTATTACCCTTATGCGGTTTTTAAGCATACCTTGGAGTACATTTTGTGTATCCCCACCCTCTTAGTGCCTCCGATGAATTAATGTTATACGCCGGAAGCATGATCTTATTTAGTTTTTCATTAGTGTAGCAATGTTTTTGGTTACTGTATGTTGCTTAATAAGGTATTTCTAAATTAATATACGAATTTGAAAGCTCCGGTGTCGTTTTCTGCTTCTTCGTAGCCATTATAGTCAGCATAATGAACGCAGGTAACCCGATAGGTTTTGCCATCGACAGCATCAGGATAGGTTAGCTCGCACATAAACATATGTGCATTATAATTTTCTGCTCCTGGCGACGTAAGTACCGTTTTCCATCCATACCACATTTTCTGCTGTACTTTGATGTCCTTCACCCCAATTACACTTGATTCTTTAAAGGAAGAAGTCGAAAAGGCCATTTCCAAACCATTTCCCGTGAATGCCAGAACAATTTCGCAATCTGTCATTGTTGTTCTTGGCTGTACTTGATAACTATATTCTGTAACAATGTTAGTTGTTTCTTCATTCAAAGTACCCACTTCTCGTGCCTGAACTTTAAAGTTTGGTGTTGACGCAGCAAATACTATGACCATAAAAGCTGCGACCCATTTAGTAATCTCCTGCTTGATTTTAATTTTTCTCAATCATATACTCCTTTCATTTGTGAAAATATTTTGCTACACTCTCAGGATATAATCATATAATTTATCCCTCTATTTACTTCATGACTCTTCTGTAACAATTCTTACAAATTTTTTAACGTTTTTTGAAAAAGTTGAATATAGTTTTTGTAAAAATATTTACTACCAGTTGTCATTTGAAGCAAATACTATACGTCTAAACGAAATGAATTACTCTTTTTTAAATAAAAAGAGCTTCGAATTTTACTCAATTCTTGGCTCTTTTATTGATTACTCTATATACTCTTAATTATAATTTGTAACTATATTCTTATACTCTATTGCCATATTTTGAAGTGTACTTTCGTCACAGTCTCCCATAATAATATATTTTTCCTTATCATAATAAAAGTATATTAAATGTGTATTTGGCTCTGATGCTTCTTTTTTGTTCAAAACATCAAAGTATATTCCATCATCTTCAAATTCTCTTTCATACTCATATTCCGGATATACCTCACGAACTCTTAAAACTTTCTGCGGATATATCATAATTTCAAACTCCCAGATATCCTTATTACATTTCATTGAAATATGCATCTTAGTTTTTTTATTATTTTTAATTATCTCGGAATAATCATATTGATATTCTGCCATCGTTGAAATTCTGCATACTTGTTCTACATATTTTCTATATTCCTCCGGTAACTCAGTTATACTATCATATCTCTCCAAGGTATCATTTTCTGAGTTTTCCTCCGGCGACGTTATCATAGTGGTTCCTTCCTCGCTCTTATCCATCCACCAGAAGAAGCCTCCATGTTTCTCTGCATTCGCGACTGCCTGCCAGGAGCCTCCCAGCACGATGACTACCAGCACTACTGCCGTCACTGCCACCAGTCTGTGTCTATGGAAGAACCTAAGCAATCCGCGAAATTTACTTTCTTTACGTTTCTCTTTCTCCTTACCGTCAAATGCATGGTCACTTGCTTCGCTTTGTTCCGCTCCCCGAAGCATTCTTTCCTCTGCTTCACGTTCTTCACAATATTTCCAGAAATCTTCTGCGGCTTCTTCCACCGGCAGTTCTTCTATTTTCTCTTCCTCAGATTTCAGACTGTCCAGCAGCTTCATCAGCGCCTGCACCTGTTCCGCATCGAATTCCTCGTCCGATGCTTCCATCATATACCAGTCCAGACGACTTGTAAGCTCCTGAATCAGGCTTTCGTTGTCCTGCTTTTTCATTTCTATATTATTCCTTTCCCTTCTGCATATCCTTATCCGACATAGTCTCTATCATCGGCTCCCGTTATGTACATGGCGGTTTTTTGTCAATTCTTACAAATTTCTTTTGTTTTTTGTCGAAAACAAGCTCATCGGATATGTTTTGGGCTATCTTATCTCTCAATCTACTGATTCTGACACTCATATTGTTCTCAGAGATCTTTTCCAGCCTTGCCATCTCGGATATCGTATAGCCACAAACAAAATATTTCACAAACCTGCTTTTCTCCTCTTCCGACAGATTCTTTACTAATATGATATCCAACTCGGATTTTCCGTAGCCGTCTTCATTTAACACATATTCATCCGTTTCCAAAGCCACTTCACATTCCAGTTTCTTCAATGTCCTGTTCAGTTCCCGTATTTTGTTCTTCGCTACATTGATCAGCCAACCCGTTGGATTGGAAAGTCCGTGGACTTTATCCCATTTCTTGTACGCTATATAAAATGTCTCTTGCAGGACATCCTGTGCCAGTTCTTTGTCTGCCACTCGATAGCGGATAAACTTATATATCTCCGCGCAATTCTTACGGTACATCTCATCAAATTCTTGATGGTCTACTGTTGTCTCTTCTTTCTGCATGTGCATTTACCATCTCCCTATTTGGATGTTTTATCTTTTTAAAAATCTTTATATTATAATTTAACATTTATCACTATATTAAATATAGACGCTTTTACAATATGAGAAAAAATAGTTTTTCATCAGTTAATATTTTACTTTTCGTAGATTTTCTGTCAATTTTTTCCCGTCGACAAATGCCGTGAAAATTTGCATTTTTGTTGTTGACAAACCAGAACTCATTTGTTAGAATGAAACACGGTGATTGCGTTAGCAGTCACGTGATGCTGCTGTGGCTCAGTCGGTAGAGCGTCGCATTGGTAGTGCGGAGGTCACGGGTCCGATTCCCGTCAGCAGCTCTGGATGAAAAGAGCGGAAGCCTTGATCTTACAAGGTTTCCGTTTTTTTGTTTGCCTCAAAAGTTGT
>JBNMHS010000084.1:0-11827 GCA_050872885.1 Acetatifactor sp. | reverse complement strand
CTGGCAGATACTGCAGAGACTCCGGACGGCTGGAGCGGGGCTTTTGAAGCCTGGAATATAGACAGCGCCACCGGCAATATCATCCACGAACAGGGAACCCTTCAGAACGGTGTCCTGACAGGCGAATATACCTGCGATGTCTATAACGGGGACGGTCCGCTGGAAGCCTATTCCCTGTGGAGCAGCCGCGAAGAAAGAGAATATATCACCTATACAGGTACATTTGATGCGGAGGGAAAGATCCTGACAGAACAGCCTTCGGAAGATGCAAAAAAAAAGCTGCTGGAAGGCACGGAATATACCGACCTCATTCTCTATGCCTATGATGCGGCGGGCGAGAACTGCCTGTGGCAGGGCATCGGCGCGGGAGAGACCGCAGAGGATTACCGCTTCGGACAGGAAATGATCGGACTGGAGACCCGTCCGGAATATACCGGCTATGAGGTAGTGGCTGATATGACCGATACTACGACAAACAGCGCGGACAGTGCGGACAATACAGACAATGCGGCAGATAGCACTACAGGCGATACCACGGGCAGCGTTCCACAGATCCGTATCTATGACGGAGAAGTCCAGTGGTTTGACGGAACCTACTGGGTCAGCGCCGGCAGCGTAAGAGATATGGCAAAGCAGGATCCTTTCGCAGCATATGAGGAGAACCATACTACTACCGGTGCAGCGGGCGGTATCGGAAGTATCACTGGAAATGCAAACGACGGACAAAATACCGGCAGTGCTGGAGAAAAGAACGGTGGCAGTATCCAGAAATCCACCCCTACCCCGGCACCTGCCGCCAAGCCTACGGCAAAACCGTCCACAACCAAACCGGCTGTGACAAAGCCTGCGGCTACCCCGGCACCCACTCCCGCACGTACTCCGGAGCCGGCCCGGGATAACAACGACAATGACCATGACGACGATAATAACAACGATAACAATAACAACGACAATAATAACAATAATAACAATAATGACAACAATAACAATAATGACAACAATAGCGGAGACAGCGGAAACAGCGGAGGCAACTCCGGCGGAGATAACAACAGTTCCGGCGGAAACGATGTAGATATGGACTGGACGCCGGATCTGCTGTAAGACTGGTACTTAAGAGGAAAGGGATTCAAGCAACAAATGAAACTGACGGAAAAGAAAAAACTGATACTGATCAATATTGTGTGCCTGGTGGCGCTGGCTGTTATTTTGTGGCCGCTGCTCGTAATTTCACAATATAATTATCCCTCTGCCGATGACTGGAGCTATGGTGCGAACACCTATCTTGCAGTCAGGAGCCATGCAGGAATCCTTAATTTTATCAGAACCGTCGCAGATACCGTGCGCAATGATCAATGGGAAGCGAGATTCATGAATATTGCCCTGGCGACCCTTCAGCCGGGAATCTTCGGAGAACATTACTATGCGCTGGTTGCCTGGATCATGATTGGATCCATTATTTTCTCAGAAATGCTCTTATTGGCAAAATGCATCGGAAAAGAGAACAGAGGACTGGTCATCCCTGTCAGCGTTCCGGTGATCATTTTGCAGCTGTTGTACTGCCCAAGCCCGGAAGAAAGCTTTTACTGGTATACAGGGGCAGTGAACTACACCTTTGTCTATAGCGTGTCTCTGGTCCTGATGGCATTGTTTCTGGAACTGACAGAGACCATGCGCCGGGGAAAAAGGATTGCAATGACCGCCCTGGCGATATTACTGGCGGTCGTTGTCGGCGGAGATAACTTTGCTACCAGCCTGTCAACGATGTGCCTGATGCTGTGCCTGCAGATCCTGTTCCTGATCCGGCGCCGGGACGCGTTGAAACGTACCTGGATCGTGACACTGACGGAGATGCTCTGCGTATTAAAATGTGTAACTTCGCCGCTGACAATAACGAGAATCAATGGCAACTTTGGCGGAAGCACGGCAAATACTCCCATTATGGCCATTTTACTTTCGTTTGAGAGAACTTTCCTGAATATTATCAGTTGGACGAACCTCAAGATTTTATGTATGCTCCTGCTGATCCTGCCATTCCTGTGGAAAGCGGTGAGAAAAATGAACTATTCCTTCCGTCTGCCGGGTGTATTTACAGTCCTTTCCTTTGGCATCTATTCTTCCCAGGCAACGGCCAACCTCTACGTGGACGGCACCATGGGCGGCGGCAGACAGGGAGCTATCCTCTGGTATTTCTATGTATTGTGGATGGTAGCCAATGTACTGTACTGGTGCGGCTGGATCGCCAAACGCGATGCAATTGCCGCAAAGGCAGAGAAAGCAGATCAACTGGCGGGAAAATACCTTCTGCGCTATAGCACCGCGGCAGGAGTACTTCTGGCGGCAGCAGTTCTGTTTGGAAACGTACAGAGTACCACCAGCTACCGGGCTTACCGCATGTGGAGAAACGGCTGGGCACAGGCCTACGGCGCCGGCTGGGAAGAGCGGCTGAAAGTACTGAAGGATGATTCCGTGAAGAATCCGGTATTTACCCCGTTAAATTACGTGGAACTTATCATGTACACGGATCTGCAGCCCGAGGACGGCTATGTATGGGTGAACAGTGCATGTGCGGAGTACTATGGGAAAGAATCCGTGACGGTGGTGGAAGGGGAATAAATAAAAGCTTGTACTTGTAGCCTAAATTGATTAAAATAGAGAAGAATATCCGATAAAATTGTTATAGATTTTTTAGAAATAGAATTGAGGATTACGACATGGAACTTACAATAAAGGGAAAGACGTTCCACATATGGTCAAAGAAGCGGATGTTATATACTATCTGCTTTTTCCTGTTCTGTGTGATCGACCAGAGGACGAAGACGGGATCCGGCTTGGATGGTTTGATAGAGACTTTCCGTGATATGGCGGGAGTACTGATGGCGATTATCATCATGTCTCATTATGAGCGGGAAGAGTTCTTGAAGTATAAAATCCCCTATGCAGTCTGGACAGTAATCGGTCTTGCTGCAGGGATTTTATTCGTGTTCTTAGGACAGCCTTTTGCTTATTACATGAATTCACGTGTAATGGTTGGACTGGATGTGCTGTTATTCGGCTATGTAGTGATTCATACGTTTATCAGTGTACTGATAGAGAAAAAGTATCCTAAGCTGAACAAGGGGATGTTCGGACTGTGGCTGGTTATGATGCTTCTGATGATTTTTTCCAGAAGCGATTATGTGTGGCCGTTTTGCTACTTTATTATGTTTGGGTGTTTTTATTTTACCGATTTTACGGAAGAGGAGCAGGAGGACTTGTATCAGGGAATCATGAACGGAGTCATCTTGGCTTTTTTTGCGTTCCAGGGATTCTGCTGTGTGTTCCGGCCGTATGATGAGGTGAGATATATAGGAATCTATAATAATTGCAATCTGAACGGATTGTTTTATCTGGTCGTGCTGGCTGCGGTATTTGGAAAAATACTGTATGTGACGAAAGAAAATAAACATAAGTTTTGGAGATTCTGTTACTGGTTGGGAGCCGGAGTGGTATATTCATTCCTGTTTATGACTATCGGCCGGACAGCATGGCTGGTATCCTTTATATTGGGGTTGATATTTCTGGTATTTTATCAGGGAGTGAGGAGAAAGTGGCATTATATCCGCAGCGGATTGTTGCTGGTATTGTGCGTAGTGATAATGTTCCCGGTGACGTTCGGGATGACGAGATATCTTCCGCCGGTGTTTCACCATCCTGTGTGGTTCTGGGGAGAGTGGAGTGAAGACAAGGTTCATTCATGGGATGAGTGGAATTCTGATAAATACGTAGATTTAGATGAGCTGATAGAGACTGCCATCGGAAGGACAACGGAGATTACAGACGGACTTTTCGGCAGAAATCCTTTTACAATCAGGGTGCTGGCTGCAGAAGAGCAGGAAACGGTCTCACAGGAGGAAATACTTCAGGAAAAATCGGTTTTAAAGACGCAGGAAGAGTATTTGAATCCCCTTCTGGTACGTAAGACAATATACAGTCATTATTTGGCTAATTTAAATTTCACGGGGCACACACAATCGGATCAGGGATTTCAGCTGACGTATTTTTACTGGATCGGACATGCACATAATATATACCTTCAATATGCAACAGATTTCGGTATACCGGCTGCCTTATGCCTGCTGCTTCTGTCCGTTGTCAGTGTTATTAAACGTCTGAAAGAATTTTATCGAAAGGACATGCCTGTAAGCGCAGCGTGCAACATTTTAATGATGCTGGTTCCGCTTTTGTTCGGAATGCTGGAGTATTCCTGGGGAAGCGGCGCAATCACCATGATTTTATTATTCCTGTGTTGGAGACAAACGTTAGTTTATGAAAAATAATTTTTTGAAAATACCGATTAACAGAATTATCGCCTTGCTGATTATGGATACGATGTCTATTATCATTGCGTCCTTTGCGGCGATTTATATCCGCTTTGACTTCCAGTTTAGTGCGATACCGAAGGAATATATGCTGAAGTTCGAACATATTCTTCCGTTTAACATAGGATTTACCATATTGTTTTTTGTAATCTGGAAGCTATATAAAAGTGTATGGCGTTATGCCAGCGCCACGGAGATGCTGAATATCGTATTTGCCACCTGCTGTGCATCAGGTGCGCAACTGATATTTTGCCATCTTTCCAATCAGAAGATGCCCAGAAGCTATTACATTATTTATCTGTTCCTGCTGTTTGCGATGACCTGCGGGATTCGCTTCAGCTATCGCATCTTACGTATTATCAATATGAAACGTGTGGATATGAGACAGAAGAAGACGGGAAACAACGTAATGCTCATTGGCGGAGGAGCTGCGGCCAACGCTATTATCAAAGAGGCGGAATCCAGCCAGTTCGTTTCTATGAACATTAAATGCATCATTGACGATAATCCGGGATGCCACGGCAAATTCCTGCGTGGCGTACCTATCGTCGGAGGCAGGGAGAAGATTGCAGATGCCGTAGGACAATACAGCATCGATGAGATCATTTTCGCCATTCCTTCCGCCAATAACAAGACACGTAAGGAAATACTGGATATCTGTAAAGAAACCGGCTGTAAGATGCGCACTCTGCCCGGAATCTATCAGCTGATCAACGGAGATGTATCGGTATCCAAACTGAAAGAGGTAGAGATCGAAGATCTCCTGGGAAGGGATCCGATTCAGATCAATACAGAAGAAATATTGAATTCTGTGCACAACAAGGTAATACTGGTCACCGGAGGCGGCGGTTCTATCGGCAGCGAGTTGTGCAGGCAGATCGCCGCGCACCATCCGAAGCAGTTGATTATCCTGGATATCTATGAGAATAGTGTTTACGAGATTCAGCAGGAACTGTTGCGGAAGTATCCTGAACTCAATCAGGTCGTGCTGATAGCATCGGTACGAAATACTGCCCGTATAGAGAAAATCTTTGAGACGTATCGTCCGGATATTGTATATCATGCAGCAGCACATAAACATGTGCCGCTCATGGAGACGAGTCCCAATGAAGCTATTAAAAACAATGTATTCGGCACGTATAAGACTGCACAGGCAGCAGCCAAATACGGTGTAAAGAAATTCGTATTAATATCTACGGATAAGGCGGTAAATCCCACAAATATCATGGGTGCTTCCAAGAGAATCTGCGAAATGGTGATTCAGATGATGAATCATACAACAGACACAAACTTTGTGGCAGTGCGTTTTGGAAATGTATTGGGAAGTAACGGCAGCGTGATTCCTCTGTTCAAACAGCAGATTGCGGCGGGAGGCCCGGTCACGGTTACAGATCCGAATATTATCCGTTATTTTATGACAATACCGGAAGCGGTATCTTTGGTGTTACAGGCAGGTGCTTATGCCAGAGGTGGCGAGATTTTCGTACTGAACATGGGTGAACCGGTTAAAATTCTGGATCTGGCAACAAACCTGATTAAACTGTCCGGTTATAAACCGGGAGAAGATATCGAAATCAAATTCACCGGATTACGCCCCGGAGAAAAGATGTACGAGGAACTTCTCATGAATGAAGAGGGTCTGAAGGAAACTGCAAATAAGATGATATTTATAGGCAAACCGATTGAGTTTGATGAGGATGAATTACGCAGACAACTGGATATCCTGGAACAGGAAGCGGTGGACGAAGAAGGCGACATTCGCGAAGAAGTGAAAAAAATTGTACCCACATATCATCCGACGGAGGAATAAAGATATGTATACTCCCATAAAAAGAACAATCGACATACTGCTTAGCGGATTAGGCATTATTTTATTGTCACCGCTGTTATTGATCTTGTGTATTGCTATTAAACTGGATTCCCCCGGACCGATTCTGTTCTGCCAGAAGAGAGTGGGGATTCATAAAAAGCATTTTATGATCTATAAGTTTCGCACCATGCGTACCGATACACCCAAGGATATGCCGACACATCTGCTGAGTAATCCTGAGCAGTACATTACAAAAACCGGCAGATTCTTACGTAAGACCAGTCTTGATGAACTGCCACAGATATTCAATATCTTCAAAGGAGATATGAGTATCGTCGGACCTAGACCGGCATTGTGGAATCAGTATGATCTGATCGCTGAGCGGGATAAATACGGTGCAAATGATGTACTGCCCGGACTCACCGGATGGGCACAGATCAACGGCAGAGATGAACTGGAGATTCCCGTAAAGGCAAAACTGGATGGAGAATATGTGGAGAAATATGGATTCGTTATGGATCTTCGATGCTTTTTCGGTACTTTTGTAAGTGTACTGCGCCAGGACGGCGTTGTAGAAGGCGGAACGGGAAGCATGAAAAAAGGCGACAATTAAAATATGAAAAGGATATTAATTCTTGGTGCCAACAGTTATATTGGCACTTCTTTTGAAAAATATATAAATGAAAACTATCCCGGGGAATATGAGATCCGCAGGACCAGCTTGCGGGGAACTGCCTGGCAGCAGGAGAACTGGGGGGATTATGACAGCATCCTCAATGTCACGGGCAAAGCTCATGCGGATATCTCAACACTGTCGGAAGAACAGAAACAGGAATATTACACCGTGAATTGCGATCTGGCAGTGGAAGCAGCACAAAAGGCAATCGCAGACGGAGCGGGACAATACATCTACTTAAGCAGCATCATCGTCTACGGAGACAGCAGCAACAGTAGAAAACCTGTACGGATCACAGCAGACACGAAGCCGGCTCCATCGAATTTTTACGGAGACAGCAAATGGAAGGCGGAGCAAAAACTGCAGAAGCTATTCGTAAGTGTAAAGCATACGAAACTGGCTATCCTGAGACTGCCCATGATTTATGGCAGAGGATGTAAGGGAAACTACAAAACGCTGGAAAAACTGGCCGGGAAGCTTCCCGTTTTCCCAACATTTCATAATGAACGCAGTGTACTTCAGATAGAACATCTTGCCGAATATCTGAGAACATTGGTTGATAACGGTAAAGAAGGGCTTTTCTGGCCGCAGGATGAAGAGTACAGAAGCACACCGGACATGATCTTTGAACTTGCGGAAAATGCCGGACGGCATATAGCCCCGGCGGCTTGGCTGAATCCGTTTGTTTATTTGGCGTTTTATTTCCCGGGAAAGGTGGGAAAACTTGCAAGAAAAGCATTTGGTACATTGACGATTGAGCAGGAAAAGAGGACAATAGCATGAGCAACAGTCCGTTGGTCAGTATCATTACAGTGGCGTTCAACAGTGAGAAAACCATATGCCACACAATAGAATCTGTACTGACCCAGACCTATGATAATATCGAATATTGGATTATTGATGGTGGCAGCAGGGATCGTACTGTTGAGATCGCAGAATCCTACCGGGTTCAGCTAGAGGCGAAGGGTGCCCGTTATCATGTACTCAGTGAACCGGATGGAGGAATCTATGACGGTATGAACAAAGGTATCCGTAATGCCACCGGAGAAATCATTGGTATTATTAACAGTGATGACTGGTATGAACCGGAGGCAGTACAGACTGCGGTAGAAACATTCCGTGAAACAGGTTGCGACCTCATGTATGCCAATATCCGTATGCATAAAGCGGACGGGACTACATTTATTAAAAAAGCCAGAACCCGACGTTTCCAGACCTCCAGAGACTGGAATCATCCGACTACTTTTGTAGAAGCAGAATGCTACAAACAGTATCCCTTTCGACAACTGGGCATTCATGATGACTACGGATTCTTCCTACAGATGCGACAACTGGGGAAAAAGATTGTCACTGTGGATAAAGTTCTGGCCAACTTCCATATGGGGGGAGCCAGCAACCACAAAGATTTTAAAGCCGCAAAGAAACGGATTATGGATCGCTATCGCTACTGCTACCGTATCAATGGGTACAGCAGGTGGTATCTGATTGAATGTGTGGCTATTGAAGCAGCGAAGTTCCTGCTGGGATAAAGCAGGAACCACAAGGGCTTCTGGTATGCGGAAATAACGCGTGGTATATTAAAAGAAACCGCAAAAAGGAGGGGGCAGCATGAGCGAATCCATGAAGTTACCGGTTGGGATTGATAATTTTGAAAAAATTCGCAGAAATGGGTTCTATTATATTGATAAGACCAGACTGATTGAACAATTGTTTTCTAATTGGGGGGAGGTCAATCTTTTCACACGTCCCCGCCGCTTTGGGAAAACGCTCAATATGAGTATGCTCAAGTCCTTCTTTGAAATCGGTGCAGATGCTGCATTATTTGACGGGTTGTATATCTCAGGTAATAAGCAGCTGTGCGATGAACATATGGGAAAGTATCCGGTGATCTTTTTGTCATTAAAAAATGGAGAAGGGCTGGATTTTGCAGCTGCAAAATATCAGATGACAGAGTTGATAGGCACAGAGGCAAGAAGATTCTCATTTTTGCAGAACAGCGATGCGCTGGATGCCTATGACAGAGAAATCTATTGTTCCTTATGCAAAATGAATGACGGACAATATGTAATGGAAGATCATATGCTCTATGCGTCCCTGCAGATACTTTCCAAGCTTTTATATAAGCATTATGGAAAGAAAACGGTCATTCTGATCGACGAATACGATGTCCCTTTGGATAAGGCTTTCCAGCATGGATACTATAGAGAAATGGTTGCTCTGATGCGCACTATGTTCGGAAAAGCATTAAAAACCAACGATGCATTGCAATTTGCAGTTTTGACCGGCTGCCTTCGGGTGTCCAAAGAAAGCATTTTTACAGGACTGAATAACTTTAAGATTTTATCGATTACAGATACCAGATTTGAGGAACAGTTTGGATTTACAGATGAAGAAGTGAAGAAACTACTGACTTATTATCATGTGGAAAACCGCTTTTCCGAGACAAAAGAATGGTATGACGGTTACCGTTTTGGCAACGTGGATGTCTATTGCCCGTGGGATGTGATCAACCACGTGGACCGGATCAAGGATGATCAGGGTGCCAGACCGGAAGCTTATTGGATCAACACCAGCGGAAATGAGCTGGTAAAGAGATTTGTAGATAAAGCCGGTAAAACGACCAGAAACGAAATCGAGAGGCTGATTGCAGGAGAGGTCATCGAAAAACAGATCCGCCTGGACCTTACCTACGATGAGATCGACAGCAGCATCGATAATCTGTGGAGTGTACTATTTACCACAGGATATCTGACCTATACCGGAATTGGCGAAGACGGTACTTACCGGCTGCTTATTCCCAACAAAGAAGTCAGAGAGGTATTCAGACTGCAGATACAGGAATGGTTTAAACGGTCTATCTTCTCGAATACAGAACAGCTGCAGTCCTTCTGGAAAGCTTTTGAAGAAGGAAATACGGAAATTATGGAAAAGTATCTGAATAAGGTACTGAGCAATTCTGTCAGCGTATTTGATACGAAAGCCCGAAACGAAGAGAAAGAAAGTTCTTACCATAATCTGCTGCTAGGTATTCTAACAGGAAATGCCGGTTGGCTGGTAAAGTCCAACGTGGAAGCGGGAGAAGGGTTTGCGGATATTATTGTGGAAACGGATGATCCTGATGCCGGTGTTGTGGTGGAGCTGAAGTATGTGAAAGAATTCCGGGAGATGGAACAGGCCTGCAGAAAAGCTTTGGAGCAGATCAGGGACAGAAGGTATCAGGAATACCTGCAAAACGATGACAGACAGGATATCCTGCTGTATGGAATCACATTCTGCAAGAAGAGGTGCAGGGTGGTAGCGGAGAAAATGAAGGCACCTGGCATATGAAAGTCAGAGAAGGAAAAGAGCAATGAGAATAGGAATTGATCTGCTATGGGTCCGCGTGGGAATCTGCGGTGGAACGGAAAGCGTTGTCCGCAATCTGCTGGATGGTTTTACCCAATATGCACCGCAATATGAATATGTTCTGTTTGTTGCCAGAGACAATGCGGAAAGTTTTCAACATTATACAGAACACTCTTGTATAAAAATGCATGTGTGCCCTATAGACTGTGCAAATCCGGCAAAAAGAATCCTGTGGGAGAATCTACATCTTGATAAAGCGGCGTTAAGCGAACGGGTGGATGTCATGCTGATTCCCGTGTACAGCAAGCCTACGACGCAAAGTAAAATTCCGTATGTAAGTGTGATTCATGATCTTCAGGCTCTCCATTATCCCCAGTATTTTTCCACCGCCAAAAGGCTGTTTTTAAAATACGCATGGAGAAAGACCTGCCGCACATCGGAAAAGATCATAGCAATCTCGGATTTCGTGAAGGAAGATATTGCGAAACAGTATCCCTCTGCTACAGATAAACTGGTAACGATATATGATCCCATCCTGAGCAGAAAATCGGAGATACCATTTTCCCAACTGGCGGAAAAATTCGACCTGAAACAGGGGAAATATTTCTACTGTGTAAGCTCCACGTTACCTCACAAAAATCTGTCGACGGTTCTTAAAATGATGCAGCTGCGCAAACAAAGAGGTGAAACGGAAGAAAGACTCGTCCTCAGCGGAGTGGGTGGCGATGACAGTAAGATACAGGAATTGGTAAACAACTTGGATATAAGAGAAATGTTGGTGCTCACCGGATTTGTATCGGATGAAGAACGCGACTGCCTGTATGAGAACTGTGATGTGTTCCTGTTTCCAAGTATCTTCGAAGGTTTCGGGATGCCCCCTATTGAAGCCATGCGCAAGGGGAAGAACGTGGTAATGACCGATCGGACTTGCCTCAAAGAAGTTACGGAAGGCAAGGCTATCTATGTCGAAGACCCCTTTAACCCCAAGGAATGGGACCGAAAACTTAAAGAAGCACAACAGATAGAAGGAAAAAAAGAACCGTTTGAAAAATACAGCCTGAAATGTATCGTGACAGAATATGTAAAAGCACTTACTGAGTGCTGAAAATCAGCGGTTCCTTGTATATGGGACTTGTGTGTGGTATAATGAACAAGGTCTATTCGCAGAATCATAGATCATTACTGCTAAACATTTTGGGGAATTACTGATGGTTGGGAGCTAATTCAGGCATTTCCGGAGGTAAGAGAATACTATAGTAAAGAACTGTTCCCTGTTTTTTCGAGTCGTCTGCCGGATAGAAAGAGAAGAGACATTCAAACGGTATTAAAAAAGTATGGTTTGCAAGAATATGATGGTTATGAATTATTGAGAAAAAGTGGCGGTAGACTGCCAATTGATACTTATGAGTTTATAGATCCCATTTTTCCGGAAGATATTACCGTTCAACGCGATTTTTACGTGGTTGGAATCAGACATACATCGGGTTGTGAAGGAAAAGTCTGCACTACCAAGAGAAGCCTGACTTTAAATATGGGCTTATCACTTCATCTGGAGCCGGATAACCCCTATGATCCAAATGCTGTATTAGTGGAAACACAGCAAGGAACAAAACTGGGATATATTCCCAGATATTATAG
>JBNMHS010000083.1:0-12009 GCA_050872885.1 Acetatifactor sp. | reverse complement strand
TGTAAAACGGGCACACAGACCGATGAATAACCCGGTCACCAGACCGCTCAGAAGTAAAAAAGGAAGATAGACCAGAACTGCAGGAACGCCGGTCAGCAGAAAAGCAACCGTGATCTGCCCCAGATTGTGAAAAATAGCACCTGTCATGCTTGCGAGAAACAGATAATGACTATGCAGCAGTCGTTTTACAATAAGCATGGCAAGCAGACAAAGGAGACCGCCGGACAGACTGTACAGGAGACTGACAGCCTGTCCGAAGAACATGGTTGCCAGCAGGATCCGTACCAGAAGTACGAAAAAAGCATCCCGTGCAGAGTATTTCCATAAAACAACGAGCGTTATGATATTGGCAAGACCGAGTTTAATGCCCGGGATCGGGACAATGGGAGGCAGCGTGCTTTCCACCGCATAGAGAGCCAGGGCAATGGCTGCCAGCAGGGAAAGAATAGTTATTTTTTGCGTATTTACAGGTGTTTTCATAATGAAGGCCCTTCCTCGGAAAATCTACGGTATCAGTAGGTTATGCCATCCGGAACAAGTGTTGCATTTTCCGGTGCGGTAATTTCTTCTCTGACCCGAATCACGAGCCGGTTGGGCAGACAGGTGATTGGGAGCAGGGAAGTACTGATAAATCCCTGATGCACACAGATCTGGTCAGGACAGGAGGCATCGACAATAGCAATGCTGCCCTGACGGACACAGACGGTGTTGGTTGCACCGTTTTCTCCGGTGACTTCAAAGGTATATTCACCGATCACAGTATCCAGACGTATGGTCTGAAATAATTCACCGTTCCGGTAAATGTCGGCATAGAGAGCATGATCGCCGGACGGGGTTTCGTGTCCTACGATATAGATCCGGACACAGCAAAGGACAGCTATTGTAAGCAATGCTGCCGCAAGGAAGACGGCTTTTTTTCGGTCGCTCATAGGAATCGGTAACTCCTTTCTGATGAGAACAGTATAGCAAAAGGAATGGAAAAAATGAAGAAGTATTTGAAAATGCTCCGGACGGTGTGGGGAGCATTGGTGCTGGCAGCAATCCCTGTATTTTCCATGAGCGGATGCGGACAGAGGACGGAATGTGAAAAAAGCATAGATACGGCTATGGGGACTGTAATTTCGCAGACGGTCTATCTGACGGATAAAACGGGAAATTCACAAAACGGGAAAACAAATAATAAGATAACGAATGATATTTTAGATAAACTGAACGATCTGGAGCAGAAGGAGCTCTCCTGGCGGGTCGAAGGATCGGAAACAGCACAGATCAATGCATCAGCCGGAGGAGAGATGGCAGTCTCTGCACAGATGGCGGAACTGCTTGCAAGATGTCTACAGATCTCCGCGGAGAGTGAAGGAGCTTTTGATATCAGCATCGGACAGCTGAGCCGACTGTGGGACATAGATACCTGGGCTGCTGCTGACGATCCGCAGGATTATGAACTTCCGGTACAGGAGGATATCACACAGGCGCTTGCCGGTACCGGTTGGCAGCGGATCCGGTTAGAGACAGAAGCGGACGGCAGTGCGACTGTAAGAATCCCGGAAGGAATGCAGCTGGATCTCGGTGCAGCAGGCAAAGGTGTGGCTCTGGACGAGATTCATAAGATCCTGGAAGAACATCCTGAAGTAAGCGGTGCCGTGATCTCTGTGGGTGGGAGTATTCTGACCTACGGGAGCAAACCGGAGGGCGGAGCATGGCAGGTTGCTGTTACAGATCCGCTGGATCCGTCCGGCAGTGTGGGGATTCTTGCACTGGATGGAGGATTCTGTGTGTCTACTTCGGGAGATTATGAACGGTATGTGGAAGTGGACGGAATCAGATATCATCACATCCTGGATCCCCGGACAGGATCACCGGCGCGCAGTGATGTGGCGGGTGTAACAATTGTGACGAAGGATGGCTTTTTAAGTGATGCTTTGTCAACCGCCTGCTTTGTGCTGGGACAGGAAAAAGGGCAGAAACTTTTGGAAAAGTATGATGCCGAAGGTCTTTTTATAGATCATGAAGGTAATATTACCATGACGGAAGGCATGCAGAAATATTTCCATTTGTCGAATGCGGGGAAATAGTGTATAGTAAATATAGTTAATTGTGGATAACCGCAGGGGCAGACCTGCAGGAAAAGTAAGATGGAGAAACAGAATGGAAGAGAAGAATAATTATCTTTCCGCAGACCCGGAAACTATCCGGCAGATCGATGAAAAGATGCCGCCGGAAGAGGAATTGCAGGATCTTGCAGAATTTTTTAAAGTGTTTGGAGATGCCACACGGCTGAAAATCTTGTCAGTGCTGTTATGTTCAGAAATGTGTGTGTATGACATTGCCACTATGCTTGGCATGTCACAGTCCGCTATTTCCCACCAGCTGCGCGTATTGAAGCAGATGGATCTGGTGAAAAACCGCAGAGACGGTAAGACCATCTTCTATGCGCTGGCGGACAATCATATCATTACGATCCTGAATCAGGGTCTGAACCATATTGAAGAGGGCTGATCTATTTCTTTAAGGCGTCCAGAGCAGCCTGCCTGGCGCCGTCAAAGTCGCTGTAGCCCTGACTTCCCAGGGAAGAGTGATACCAGGAAGAGGCATCCCCGAACATCTGGAAATAGACATACTGGGAAGTCATATTGATGGCGGTGTAATTGCCCTCGGCAATGACCCAGGAATCGCTTCCGTCGTCCCGCATACACTTCAGACAGGCATCTTCGCCGTTTACCTGATAATATACATAGCCGTAACCTACATTGAAGCAGTCGATCCGTTCATTGGTCAGGACTTCAATCTCATTCCGGGAGAGGGAATAACGGCAGAGTCTGTAATCATTTTCCACATCCATGTAATAGACATAATCCCCTGCTACAATAGGATACCACAGATTACCGTCCCATACGGTGGAGACACTGTCCGTCGCGGTATCCATCGCATAGAGATAATGATTATCCTGAGTACCGTTGTAATAGATGGCGCCGCCGGCAACGCTGGCGGGATTGATCTCGTAATTTGCCAGATTCACCCTGTCGGATTTATCGATCTTCATACGGTAAAATAAAGGTCCGTTATCATCCACGGTCATAATATAGAGCTGACTTCCCACCAACTGGGCGGTGGAAATGGGATCTCTGGTAAGACCGGTGACATCGCTGCCGTTTAACTTGCAGCGGTTGAAGGAGCGCACCGTCCGCAGAGCACCGATCCCGGCATCTCCGGAAGCACCGGTCTGGTAATAGTAGAGGAATTTACCTCCTGCCAGAATGTTTTTCACGGAAGCATTGCCTAATTTTTGGATGTCCTGTTCCGAAGGATCCATGGAATACAGGGTGTTGCTGTCATAGATATTTGCAAAATACACTTTCCCGTCATATTCACAGAAGTAGCCGGAATTGTTCAGATTTCCGGCGGTATTGCCCACGGTCTCAGGGGGATTGTCGGGAATACGGTCGCCAACGATGGCAAATGCACCGATGACGATGATGAACAGGATAAAAGGGATCAGGATCAGCAGGGCTTTTTTATCTTTCATAGGGTAACCTTCTTTATAAAGTAATAATTACATTATACCCTCCTTGCGGCTTGCGAACAAGGTGAAATTGAGATAGAATAGACCTAATAATAATCATAAGGAGAACAGCATGGATTTATCACAGTTAAGACAGCAGATCGACACCATTGACAGACAGATCGTGGATCTCTATGAACAGCGTATGGATGTCAGCAGACAGGTGGCGGAATATAAAATAGAGACCGGAAAAAAGGTATTCGACAAACAGCGTGAACAGGAGAAAATCGCAGGGGTCAAGGCACTGACGCATAATGAATTCAACAGTCATGGCGTGGAGGAATTGTTTGAGCAGATCATGTCTATGAGCAGAAAGCTGCAGTATCAGCTGCTGGCAGCCCACGGCAGTGAGGGCAGACTGCCGTTCATCGGTGTGGAAGAACTGGAGACGGAGTGCGCCAGAGTGGTATACCAGGGTGCGGAGGGCTCTTATTCCCAGGCAGCCATGCGCAAGTTTTTCGGAGAAAATGTGAATGCCTTTCATGTGGAGTCTTTCAGAGATGCCATGAGTGCCATTGATGAAGGCAGCGCAGATTTTGCAGTGCTTCCGATTGAAAATTCCACGGCAGGCATTGTCAATGAGATTTATGATCTATTGGTGGAATTTGAAAATTATATTGTGGGTGAGCAGGTGATCCCTATTGAGCACTGCCTGTTAGCTCTGCCCGGTACGAAGATGGAAGAAATCAAAAGAGTCTATTCCCATCCCCAGTCGCTGATGCAGAGTGCAAGATATCTGGCAGAGCACGACTGGCAGCAGATCAGTATGCAGAACAATGCTTTTGCGGCACTGAAGGTGGCAAAGGAACAGGACAAGACTCAGGCAGCCATTGCCAGTGAGTATGCCGGTGAGACTTACGGACTGGAAATCCTGGAAAAGGGAATCAATGATTCCGACAGCAATTCCACTCGTCTCATCATTGCGACGAATCAGAAGATTTTTCGCAAAAATGCCAACAAGATCAGTCTGTGCCTGGAGATCCCTCATGAGAGTGGATCGCTGTATCACATCCTGTCTCACTTTATTTACAATAACCTGAACATGACCAAGATCGAGAGCCGGCCGATTCCCGACAGGAACTGGGAGTACCGTTTCTTCATCGATTTTGAGGGTAATCTGGCGGACAGCGCGGTGAAAAACGCATTGCGCGGACTGCGAGAAGAAGCCCGCAGCATGAAGATACTTGGCAACTATTAACATGAACAGGCAGCCGGTTTTGTAGAAAAACGAGCGAATTAGGAATACTTCTTGGCACTGATATTAACATAATGAAAATGAAATTAAGAAGGATAGACCAATGAGAGAAAAAGAACTGATTGTATACCGTGATTTTGAGGACGGAGAATTGCTGTATGATATGGCATTTCTCATGTCTCATTACGAGGACGAATACTATAACACAGAAGATATGGCGGCATTGTTTTACGAATGCATCCATGAACTGATCGACCTGGCAGGCAATTACGGATTCCATGGCAATCTGTGGCACTGTTATCTGGCAAATCTTCTCGTAAATAACGAGAACAGCTATAGCTGCGGCTGTGAGATCCGCGGAGAAATCGCAGGCTCCATCAATGACGCGGCGTTGCATGATATCCGTATTTTCAAGGAATTCTATGATTTTGATTTTGCACCCATGATGGAACAGCTTCATGTACCCGAGTTTGCCATGATCGAGAATTATGCCAGCAGCATGCAGGAGAGCAAAGTGTATAACAAACGCATTTGTGCCCGCATCTGTGAGTTGGCGGAGAAATTCTGCTCGGATGGAACTTCGGAAGAGATGAAGGCAACCCTGACCCAGTTCTACAAGGAATACGGTGTCGGTAAATTCGGTCTGCACAAGTCTTTCCGTATCGCCCATGATGAGGAAGGCGTACATATTGTTCCGATTCTGAATATCGCCCATGTAAAGCTGGATGATCTGGTAGGTTACGAGATCCCTAAGAAAAAGCTGGTAGACAATACCGAAGCTTTTGTCAGTGGGAAAAAGGCGAACAACTGCCTGCTGTTCGGCGATGCGGGAACCGGTAAATCTTCCAGCATCAAAGCCATTGCCAACGAATATTATGACAGGGGACTGCGTATTATCGAAGTCTACAAGCACCAGTTCCAGGATCTGAATACAGTCATCAGCCAGATCAAGAACCGTAACTATAAGTTTATCATCTATATGGATGACCTGAGTTTTGAAGAATTTGAGATCGAGTACAAATACCTCAAGGCAGTCATTGAGGGCGGACTGGAGAAAAAGCCGGAAAATGTGCTGATCTATGCGACTTCCAACCGACGTCACCTGATCCGCGAGAACTACAGCGATAAAGAAGAGACCCGTGAGGATATGCACACCAGCGATACCGTACAGGAAAAGCTGTCGCTGGTATATCGTTTCGGTGTCACCATTTACTTCGGTGCACCGAATAAGAAAGAATTCCAGAATATTGTAAAGACATTGGCAGATCGTTATCATGTAAATATTCCGGAAGAAGAACTTTTACTGGAAGCAAATAAGTGGGAACTGTCTCACGGCGGACTGTCCGGAAGAAGTGCACAGCAGTTCATTGATTATCTGTTGGGACAGAAGGAATAAAAACCAAGGTAGTTACGAAAGGAGAACAGCATGAGTGTGAAGACTTTCGCCGCCATCGATGTGGGCAGCTTTGAACTTACCATGAAAATATTTGATCTCTCCGGCAAAAATACCATGCGGGAGATCGACTGCATCCGGCAGAGAATCGACCTTGGTTCGGATACCTATGCCCATGGCAAAATCAGCAATGAAAAAATAGATGAGCTGTGCCATACTCTGAAAGAATTTGCACAGATCATGGAATCTTACAAAGTAACCGCTTATAAGGCTTACGGAACCAGTGCGATCCGTGAGACGGAAAATACACTGATCCTGCAGGATCAGATCGAACAGCGCACCGGCATCCGGGTAGAGATCTTAAGCAATTCGGAACAGCGTTTTCTGGATTATAAATCCATTGCTTCCAAAGGCGAAATGTTCCGCAGGATCATTGAGGAGAAAACGGCCATTCTGGATATCGGCGGCGGCAGTATCCAGATCTCCCTGTTTGAAAAGGATACGCTTGTATCCACGCAGAATCTGCGGCTGGGAGTGCTGCGCCTGCAGGAACTGCTGAATCATCTGAATGCGGGAAGTACACAGATGGAAAGCCTGGTGGATGAGCTTGCAACGGCACAGCTGGATGATTATAAAAAGCTGTATCTGAAAGAACGGGAAATCCAGAATATCATTATTGTGGATGATTATCTGTCTCCCTGGGCGGTGCGCAGGGCACATGAGCGCGGCGAAGAAAATGCAGTGGTAGACAGTAAAGTATTTGGCCAGCTGATGGAAGCACTTCGTACCAAGGGAATCACGGAACTGGCAAAGCGGATGGATATTACCGAAGAGAAAGTGCCGTTAGTATATATCAGTGCCGTTCTGACCCAGAGAATCGCAAGACTGATGGGAGCAAAGCAGATTTGGGCGCCGGGCGTGACATTGTGCGACGGTATCGCCTATGAATATGCGGAGCAGAATAAAATGTTCCGGGGAGAGCATGACTTCACAGAGGACATCATAGCCTGTGCAATGAATATCAGCAAGCGCTACAATGGCAGTACGAAGAGAGCGGATACGCTGGAGCATATCACCACAACCATATTTGACAGCATGAAAAAAGTCCATGGCATGGGACAAAGAGAACGACTGTACCTGCGTCTGGCGGCGATCCTGCACGACTGCGGAAAGTATATCAGCATGGTCAATATCGGGGAAGCTTCTTATGATATTATTATGGCGACGGAGATGATAGGACTGTCTCATATGGAACGTGAGATCGTGGCAAATGTAGTACGCTTTAATCACAGTAATTTTGTATACTACGGACAGCAGCAGAGCCGCTATGGCGGACTGGACAAAGAAAGCTATCTGACGGTTGCCAAACTGACCGCAATCTTGCGTCTGGCAAACAGTCTGGACCGCAGCCATAAACAGAAGATGAAGGGTGTGAAGGCCGGCTTACAGGAAAATGAGCTGATCCTGAAAATTGATACCCAGGAAGACATTACTCTGGAAAAAGGATTTTTCCAGACCAGTGCAGACTTTTTCAAAGAAGTATACAGTATTACCCCGGTGATCCGGCAGAAAAAGAAATTTTAAGGGAGGCAGCAGGGAACAATGGAAATCGACTTTAAAGATCCGAAATATTATACCAACCGGGAACTCAGCTGGGTATTGTTTGACCACAGAGTGCTGAATGAAGCCAGAGATAAGAGTATCCCTCTGTTTGAACGGTTGAAGTTTTTAAGTATCACAGCGTCCAATCTGGATGAATTTTTCATGATCCGTGTGGCATCCTTAAAGGATATGGAAAATGCCGGTTACACCAAAAAAGATATCGCGGGCATGACACCCACAGAACAGTTGAAAGCATTGCATGTGGCAATTCATGAACTGGTGGATCTGCAATACTCTACCTATAACAGATCCCTGCTTCCGCTGCTTGAGAAAAACGGGCTGCATATCATCAGAGAGCATGAACAGCTGACTGCGGAGGAAGCGGCGTACGTGGATCAGTATTTTCAGGAGAACGTGTATCCCGTGCTGACCCCCATGGCAGTGGATTCTTCCAGACCTTTTCCGTTGATCCGTAATAAGTCTTTGAATATCGGAGCCATGGTGCGGAAGAAAAACAGCGATGAGGAACTCGAATTCGCTACGGTGCAGGTTCCCAGCGTTTTAAGCCGTATTGTGCGGATTCCGTCCAAAGGGAAAAGCTGTAAGATCATCCTGCTGGAAGAGATCATTGAGCGGAATATGGAAAAATTGTTCCTGAATTATGATATTGTCTGTGCACATCCGTTCCGTATCATGCGTAATGCTGACCTGAGCATTGATGAGGATGAGGCAGCAGACCTGTTGAAAGAGATCGAGAAGCAGCTGAAAAAGCGTCAGTGGGGTGAGGCCATCCGTCTGGAAGTAGAGAACGGCATGGATAAGCGGCTGTTGAAGATTATTAAAAAGGAACTCAATATCGAGGCAGAGAACATTTATGAAATCGACGGACCCTTGGATCTGACGGTACTGATGAAGGTCTATGGTCTGGAAGGCTTTGAACATCTGAAGACTCCGAAATATGAGCCCCAGCAGTCTCCGGCACTTCCCGCGGGCTGTAATATCTTCGAGGAGATCCGCAAAGGTGACATTCTCCTGCATCATCCGTTCCAGAGTTTTACGCCGGTGGTAGATTTTATCCGCCAGGCGGCGAGAGATCCGGAAGTACTGGCTATCAAGCAGACACTGTATCGTGTCAGCGGTAATTCTCCGATCATAGCAGCGCTGGCACAGGCTGCCGAGAACGGTAAACAGGTCACTGTACTGGTGGAGCTGAAAGCACGTTTTGATGAAGAGAACAATATCGTCTGGGCGAGAATGCTGGAGAAGGCCGGCTGTCATGTCATCTATGGTCTGGTAGGACTGAAGACCCATTCGAAGATCACACTGGTGGTCCGCAGAGAAGAGGACGGTATCCGCAGATATGTGCATCTTGGTACCGGTAATTATAACGATGCTACCGCAAAGCTGTATACGGATGTAGGCATGCTGACCTGTGCGGAACGTATCGGCGAGGATGCCACGGCAGTATTCAATATGCTGTCCGGTTATTCGGAGCCGTTGTTCTGGAATAAGCTGGCACTGGCACCGCTGTGGCTGAAGGATAAATTCCTGCATCTGATCGAGCGCGAGAAAAATTATGCACTGGAGGGAAAACAGGCACATATCATTGCCAAAATGAACTCCCTCTGCGATAAGGATATTATCCGAGCCCTGTACGAAGCAAGCGCCGCAGGTGTGAAGATTGAGCTGATCGTCAGAGGCATCTGCTGTCTGAAAGTGGGGATTCCCGGCGTCAGCGAGAATATCAGTGTCAGATCCATTGTAGGCAACTTCCTGGAGCACAGCCGTATTTTCTATTTTGCAAACGACGACCATTACGAGATCTATTGCGGAAGTGCCGACTGGATGCCCCGTAATCTGGAGCGTCGTGTGGAGATTTTGTTCCCGGTAGACCGGCCTGAACTGAAGGAGGAGCTGTTACATATTCTGAACAGCCAGTTGAAGGATAATGTGAAGGCTTCTATTTTGCAGCCGGACGGCAGTTATGTGAAGCAGGACAAGAGAGGAAAACAGTTGTTTAACTCACAGGATGCGTTCTGCCTGGAAGCAATTCAAAAAGCGAAGGAGGCTGCGGGAGAGTCTGTGACAGAGAGCAGAACCTTTATCCCGGAGACACATCATGAATAAGAAGATCATACTGGCATCCGCCTCCCCGAGGAGACGGGAGCTTTTGACACAGATCGGACTCGACTTCGAAGTCGTAGTCAGCGAGACGGAAGAAAAAATCACATCCACAGAGCCGGCAAAAGTAGTGGAAGAACTGTCCGCGCAGAAAGCACAGGCGGTGTGGGGATGGACGCATTTGCAGACAGACGATGATGATAATGCCAAAGCCGGCAGTAGAGAAGAAAAGGCTGCCGCACAGGATAACATCGTGATCGGCGCAGATACGGTAGTGTCCTGTGACGGAAAAATTCTCGGAAAGCCGAAAACTGCGGGAAATGCCGTTGCCATGCTGCACCTGCTGCAGGGAAGAGCACATGATGTATACACGGGAGTGACCATCTTGTATTCTGAGAACGGAGAGCAGTCCAAACTCACTTTCCATGAGAAGACCACTGTTCATTTCTGCACCATGAGTGAAGATGAGATCCGCGAATACGTTGCCACTGGGGATCCTATGGATAAGGCCGGTGCGTACGGGATCCAGGGATTCTGTGCGAGATATATTCAGGGAATCGAGGGAGACTATAATAATGTTGTGGGGCTTCCGGTGGGCAGAGTTTATCAGGAACTGCGCAAATTAAATCTTCTGTAGAATAAGGATAAGATGAAAAATGAAAAAAGCAGCAATATTTGATCTGGACGGAACATTATCCGATTCCATTATGAGCATGAAATACAGCGGAGACAAGACCATGGCGGAATTCGGCTATGGACCGTTTACCGTGCAGGATTATAAATATTTCGTAGGTGACGGCGCTGCCAATCTGGTAAAACGAGCGCTGATCAAGGGCGGCGATACCGAACTCGTGCATTTCGATGCGGCATACGCCAGATACAAGGAGATATTCCAGACCAACTGTATGTATCAGGTGAAGCCCTACGAGGGAATCCCCGAACTTTTGGAAGCACTGAAAAAGCGTGGCATGAAGATTGCAGTATTGTCCAATAAACCGCATCATGCGACGGTGGACGTCATCGAGAGCCTGTTCGGCAAAGGCTATTTTGACGTGGTACAGGGACAGGTGGACGGCGTTCCCATCAAGCCGGATCCTGCCGGAGTATTCCGTATCCTGGACAAGTTCGGATGCACCGCCGATCAGGTGCTGTACATGGGCGACACTGCCACCGACATGAAGACCGGCAAAGCGGCAGGCGCTTTCACCGTCGGTGTCCTGTGGGGCTTCCGTGACCGTGCCGAACTCGAAGGCGGACATGCTGACGCCATTATCGCAAAGCCTGCGGAATTGCTTCAGTTTTGCGAGTAAATTGAAAGTTAAGAAAGTGTCATAGCCGCGCATAGGCAAAAAGACAGTGCGGGGAGTTGGGGATTCATCACTGGGGCTTCACCTCATTTTCCACTCAAAGCACTGTCTTTTTGTTGCCTATATTCAATTCCACTATTTAAGGCATAATCGGACAAAATGGTGGACAATTTCATTTTTTTAGAATTATATTCCACCATTCAGCGCAAAAACAATGGTTTTTCAAGAATGGCCTTATTTATAGATGCATTTTTCTTCTATTTTGGCTGATTTTGGTATAAATAGTAGAATTTTTGAGAAATTGCTTACTTGAAAGTTAGTTGGCTGGCAAAGGGAATTGGCTGGCCTGCCGTAGCCCCGGCTGCATATAAGAAACGCTGACATCGCTTTCGCTCGGAAACAGAGCGCAACGGTACATAAGCGGCCAAAGTACGCCCGCTAAGTACCGGCGTCTGTTTACGGTCAGCTTATTCTTATATGCAACCGGGTCTACTGGTTTACTTGAAATTTGAAAATCACAGTCAATATAAATTCCGTTCAAACATGCCATAATTAAGTCGAATAAAGGATTTTTTCCCTTATATTTCAATATTTTCCACTATTAAGAACTCAAGAGCAATATTTTTCAGGAATACCCATAAAATTCGGCTTGTTTATATCACTTTTTCCTTTATTTTAGGCATTTTAAAAGCAAAATTTAGGAATGTTCAAGAAAACAGAACTCCCGGGACGGACAGAAGGGCTCTCCTTCAGTTGTTTGTCGGAGAGTGTTGATATTTTCTTGAAAAGTGTAGAAAGACAGGGGGAAAGCGGACACGATGTCCGCGTC
>JBNMHS010000082.1:0-12094 GCA_050872885.1 Acetatifactor sp. | reverse complement strand
GTAGAAGCAGGTCAGGTCATTGCAGACGGTCCTTCCACCTCTCAGGGTGAGCTGGCACTGGGTAAGAACTCTCTGATCGGTTTCATGACCTGGGAAGGTTACAACTACGAGGATGCGGTTCTGTTAAGTGAGAGACTGGTACGTGATGATGTTTATACTTCCGTTCATATCGAGGAGTATGAGGCAGAAGCCCGTGACACCAAGCTGGGACCGGAAGAGATCACCCGTGATGTTCCCGGTGTCGGTGACGATGCACTGAAGGATCTGGATGACAGAGGTATCATCCGTATCGGTGCAGAGGTTCGTGCCGGTGATATTCTGGTAGGTAAAGTTACTCCCAAGGGAGAGACTGAGCTGACAGCAGAAGAGAGACTGCTGCGTGCGATCTTCGGTGAGAAGGCCAGAGAAGTAAGAGATACCTCCTTAAAGGTACCTCATGGTGAATATGGTATTGTAGTGGATGCCAAGGTATTTACCCGTGAGAACAGCGATGAACTGGCACCCGGAGTAAATCAGGCAGTCCGCATTTACATTGCACAGAAGAGAGAGATCTCCGTCGGTGATAAGATGGCAGGTCGTCATAGTAACAAGGGTGTCGTTTCCCGCGTATTACCTGTAGAGGATATGCCTTATCTGCCCAACGGACGTCCGCTGGATATCGTGCTGAATCCTCTGGGCGTGCCTTCCCGTATGAATATCGGACAGGTCCTGGAGATCCACCTTTCCCTGGCTGCCAAGGCGCTGGGATTCAATGTGGCAACCCCTGTCTTCGATGGTGCAAACGAGAATGATATTATGGATACGTTGGATCTTGCCAACGATTATGTAAACCTTCCTTTTGACGATGCGGAATGTGCGGAGTGGAAGGAAAAAGGACAGGAAACTACCGCAGACGGTAAGCCCTGGCATGGAGAGACCTTTACCGGCAAGCATGGTGAAGAGCTTCTTCCCGAGGTTATGCAGTATCTGTCTGAGAACAGAGATCACAGAGGAGTATGGAAAGGCGTGCCCATTTCCAGAGACGGTAAAGTACGTCTTCGTGACGGAAGAACCGGTGAATACTTCGACGGTCCTGTAACCATCGGACACATGCATTACCTGAAACTGCATCATCTGGTAGACGATAAGATCCATGCGCGTTCTACCGGACCGTACTCCCTGGTAACACAGCAGCCTCTGGGTGGTAAAGCCCAGTTCGGCGGTCAGCGTTTCGGAGAGATGGAAGTATGGGCTCTGGAGGCGTATGGTGCATCCTACACCCTGCAGGAGATTCTGACTGTGAAGTCCGATGATGTTGTAGGACGTGTGAAGACTTACGAAGCAATCATTAAGGGAGACAATATCCCTGAGCCCGGTATCCCCGAGTCCTTCAAGGTTCTGCTGAAGGAACTGCAGGCTCTGGGTCTGGATGTCAGAGTGCTGCGTGAGGATCAGACCGAGGTAGAGATCATGGAGACTGTTGATTACGGTGATACCGATTACCGTTATGAGATGGAAGGTGATCGTAAGTACGATGACGATTACGACAAGGGCTCCCTTGGCGAGATGGGCTATCAGTCACAGGAATTTGATGACAATGGTGAGCTGGTGAACTCTGAGGACGACGATTATGTCGATGATGATTACACCGATGATAGCTTTGACGGCAGTGATGATGAATTTTAATGCTTTGTATAGTTTTGTATAGAAGGGAGTGCCATTAATGTCAGAAACAAAAAATGAAACAACCTATCAGCCTATGACATTTGATGCCATCAAGATTGGATTAGCTTCCCCGGAGAAGATCCGGGAGTGGTCCCATGGCGAGGTATTAAAGCCGGAGACAATCAACTATAGAACACTGAAGCCCGAAAGAGACGGACTGTTCTGTGAGAGAATCTTTGGACCCAGCAAGGACTGGGAATGTCATTGCGGTAAATATAAAAAGATCAGATATAAGGGCGTTGTCTGCGATCGTTGCGGTGTAGAAGTTACCAAAGCAAGCGTACGTAGAGAGCGTATGGGACATATCGAGCTCGCTGCTCCGGTATCCCATATCTGGTATTTCGAAGGTATCCCCAGCCGTATGGGTCTGATCCTGGATCTGTCTCCCAGAATCCTGGAGAAGGTTCTGTACTTTGCTTCCTATATCGTTCTGGATCCGGGAACTACGAACCTTGAGTACAAGGCAGTGCTGTCCGAGAAGGAATATCAGGATGCCAGAGAGACCTGGGGCAATAAGTTCCGTGTAGGTATGGGTGCAGAGGCTATCAAAGAGCTGCTGCAGGCCATTGATCTGGAAAAAGAAGCAGTAGAGCTGAAGACCGGTCTGAAGGAATCTTCCGGTCAGAAGCGTGCCCGTATCATCAAGAGACTGGAAGTTGTGGAAGCTTTCCGTGAGTCCGGTAACAAGCCGGAGTGGATGATCATGGATGTGATCCCGGTAATCCCCCCCGATCTGCGTCCTATGGTACAGCTGGACGGTGGCCGTTTCGCAACCTCCGATCTGAATGATCTGTACAGAAGGATCATCAACCGTAATAACCGTCTGAAGAGACTGTTGGAACTGGGTGCGCCCGATATTATCGTTCGTAACGAGAAGAGAATGCTGCAGGAAGCAGTAGATGCTCTGATCGATAACGGCAGACGCGGACGTCCTGTTACCGGCCCCGGTAACAGAGCACTGAAGTCTCTGTCCGATATGTTAAAGGGTAAGACCGGTCGTTTCCGTCAGAACCTGTTAGGTAAGCGTGTAGACTATTCCGGACGTTCCGTTATCGTCGTTGGACCGGAACTGAAGATTTACCAGTGTGGTCTGCCGAAGGAAATGGCAATCGAACTGTTTAAGCCCTTTGTAATGAAAGAACTGGTAGCCAAGGGAATCAGCCAGAATATCAAGAATGCCAAGAAACTGGTAGAGAAGCTGGATACGCAGGTATGGGATGTGCTGGAAGAGGTCATCAAAGAACATCCTGTTATGCTGAACCGTGCACCGACACTGCACAGACTGGGTATTCAGGCATTTGAGCCGATCCTGGTAGAGGGTAAGGCCATCAAGCTGCATCCCCTGGTATGTACCGCATTCAATGCGGACTTCGACGGAGACCAGATGGCTGTACATCTTCCTCTGTCCCAGGAGGCACAGGCAGAGTGCCGTTTCCTGCTGCTGTCTCCCAACAACTTACTGAAGCCTTCCGATGGTGGCCCTGTAGCCGTTCCTTCCCAGGATATGGTACTTGGTATTTACTATCTGACACAGGAGAGACCCGGTGCAATCGGTGAAGGTAAGTACTTCAAGAGTGTAAACGAAGCAATTCTGGCATATGAGAACCAGGCACTGACACTGCATTCCCGTATTCATGTCCGCATGAGCAAGGTAAATGCAGACGGTGAGACTGTGACCGGTACCGTAGAGTCTACTCTGGGTCGTTTCATCTTCAATGAGATCCTTCCTCAGGATCTGGGATTTGTAGACAGAAGCGATCCCGAGAACTTCTTAAAACTGGAAGTAGACTTCCATGTAGGTAAGAAACAGCTGAAGCAGATCCTGGAGAAGGTAATCAATACCCACGGAGCATCCAAGACCGCTGAGGTACTGGATGATGTTAAGGCAATCGGTTATAAGTATTCTACCAGAGCTGCCATGACCGTATCTATTTCCGATATGACTGTCCCTGAGAAGAAGGGCGAGATGCTGGCAGCTGCACAGGCTACCGTAGACAGGATCGCAAGCAACTTCAGACGTGGTCTGATCACTGAGGAAGAGCGTTATCGTGCCGTTGTAGAGACCTGGAACGAGACCGATAAAGAGCTGACCGACGTACTGCTGTCCGGTCTGGATAAATACAATAACATCTTCATGATGGCAGACTCCGGTGCGCGTGGTTCCAGTCAGCAGATCAAGCAGCTGGCAGGTATGCGTGGACTGATGGCAGATACCACAGGTAGAACCATCGAGCTGCCCATTAAGTCAAACTTCCGTGAAGGTCTGGACGTACTGGAGTACTTCATGTCCGCACACGGAGCACGAAAAGGTATGTCCGATACCGCTCTGCGTACCGCAGACTCCGGTTATCTGACCAGACGAATGGTTGATGTATCTCAGGAGCTTTCTATCCGTGAAGTAGACTGCTGTGAGGGTCAGGCTGAGATCCCCGGTATGGTAGTTAAGGCATTCATGGATGGCAAAGAGACCATTGAAGGCCTGAAAGACAGAATCACAGGAAGATATTCCTGCGAGGATATTTATGATAAAGACGGCAACATGATCGTAAAACACAACCACATGATCACTCCCAGCCGTGCAGCCAAGATCTTAAGCGTCGGCGTCAATGCACAGGGTGAGCCCATTGAGGAAGTGAAGATCCGTACGATCCTGACCTGTCGTTCTCACGTTGGTATCTGTGCAAAATGTTACGGTGCCAACATGGCAACCGGTGAAGCTGTACAGGTAGGTGAAGCAGTCGGTATTATCGCTGCACAGTCTATCGGTGAGCCCGGTACCCAGCTGACCATGAGAACCTTCCATAGTGGTGGTGTCGCAGGTGACGATATCACACAGGGTCTTCCCCGTGTCGAGGAGTTGTTTGAGGCCAGAAAGCCGAAGGGACTTGCAATCATTGCTGAGTTCGGCGGTAAGGCTGAGATCCGTGATACCAAGAAGAAGCGTGAAGTGGTAATTACCAATGAAGAGACCGGTGAATCCAAGGCATATCTGATTCCTTACGGTTCCCGTATCAAGGTAGTAGACGGACAGGTACTGGAGGCTGGTGATGAACTGACCGAAGGTAGTGTAAACCCTCACGATCTGCTGAAGATCAAGGGTATCCGTGCCGTACAGGATTACATGCTTCGCGAAGTACAGCGTGTATACCGTTTACAGGGTGTAGATATCGCCGATAAGCATATCGAAGTCCTGGTACGTCAGATGCTGAAGAAGGTTCGTATCGAGAACAACGGAGATACAGAGTTCCTGCCCGGAACACTGGTAGATGTTCTGGACTTCGAAGAGATGAATGAGAAGCTGACCGCAGAAGGCAAAGAGCCCGCAGAAGGCAAGCGTATCATTCTGGGTATTACCAAGGCAGCTCTGGCAACCGAGTCCTTCCTGTCAGCAGCATCCTTCCAGGAGACCACTAAGGTCCTGACAGAGGCTGCAATCAAGGGTAAGGTCGATAACCTGATCGGTCTGAAGGAGAACGTTATCATCGGTAAGCTGATTCCTGTAGGAACCGGTATGAAGAGATATCGTAACACCAGACTGAGCACCGACGCCGTAGAGACCATTGATTTCAGTGGAGATATGTATGGTGACGATGCGGAGCTGAATCTGAGCGACGGAACTGATTCCGATGCAGAAAATGCAGAACTGAATGAAAATGCTGAGACTGCAACGGTAGGAGCAGATTCCGACAATGAATAAATAAATTCACAGAGTCTGAAAGAATGTGAGAAAAGGGGTTCACCATATTGTGGGAGCCTCTTTTTTTAGTTATTTTCAGTGAAAACTTGACAGGGGAAATAGGAAAAGAGATAATAACATTATATAAAATATACAAAAGTATATAAAAAATACATAAGCAAGGGGTGGAATTTTATGATAATCGACGGACATGGAAAACTCACCGAGAAAAGAACTGTTAACAGATGTGTTTTGCTCGCGTACTCGTTTATCGCGTTTGTGCTGGCAGCAGCTTATCTGGTGGAATTTGTGAAGGGAAACCGTACCGGAGGATATACAGCGGTATTTTTATTATTGCTGTTACTGCCTGTGGCGGCGGATCTGATCTGACAGAAAAAGGATCCGGAATCGGAAGCTGTGAAATACCTTTTGCCGATCAGTTATTTTGTAGTGTATATCTTTGTTCTGTTCACCGGGAATACTACGATGACATACGTATATATGATTCCGATCCTGATGATATTTCCCCTGTTCCATAAATGGAAATATACAACCTTTTACAGCATCGGTGTTATGGCCTGCAATATCGTATATCTCGGATATGCAAAAGCAACCGGAGCTTTGGAAGCAGTGCCGATGATCGATATCGAGATCCAGCTTGCCGCAGTATTTTTGGTAGCTTTGTACGGCAGTCTGATCAGTTACATAGATGCCGGTATGACGAAGCGGAAGATGGATGAGATCGAAACCGCACAGGAACGCCGCAAGGCAGTACTGGAACAGATTAAGAAGGTGGCGGAGAATACCGCAGAAAATTCGGAAAAGATTCTGGAGAAGACGGAGAATCTTCGTACAGCGTCCGTTTCTTCCACGGATGCCATGGAACAGGTATGTGAGGGAACAGGCGCCACCGCAGAGGCTGTTCAGGAAGAAATCGGATACATTGACACCATGAGCCGGGATATTGATTCCATCCGTGAGACGGTGGACGGTTTCCATAACAGCCTCGGGGAGACACTGGAGGCAATTGAAAACGGTACAAAGAATGTAGAGCAATTAGGAGATTCCGCAAAAGTAACTGCGGAGACTTCCTCCTCGACCACCGAGGCAATGGATGATCTTATGGAGAAGATTCATAATGTGAATCAGATCGTAGGATTGATTGACAATATTTCCAGACAGACGAATCTGCTGTCACTGAATGCCAGTATTGAAGCAGCCCGTGCAGGTGAGGCGGGACGAGGCTTTGCGGTAGTGGCTGGAGAGATCAGGGATCTTTCCGAGCAGACAAATGATTCTCTGGAGAAGATCCGCAAAGAGATTCAGGGAATCAATGACGGTTCACAGAAAGTGACCGATAATATGAATCAGCTGACAGAGGTTTTTGCAAGACAGAACAGCCTGGTGGAAGATACCGGCAGATTGTTTACAAGAATTACGGAGACTTCCGAGGCAATGGACTCTGATTACCGGAAGATCGAACAGTCTATCAGCGAAATTCAAAAATCCAAAAAAGCACTGGTGGATTCCGTAAGTTCCATTAGCGCATCCACGGAAGAAGTAACTGCGAACGCGCAGAATACATTAGAGCTGAACCAGAGAAATCTGGATCATCTGAAGGAACTGAACGAGGATATCCGGAGACTTTCCCAGACTGTGGAAGAATTGAATCAGGGATAATATTATTAAGAAAAATGAATAAGCAGTAAGTAAGACAATAGAGCATGCCTTAAGGCATGCTCTATTGCAGTTCGTCAGTATTCAACACCTGCCAGGCAGTGATTTTATAAAAGGAATCTTCTGCGGTCACGGGATATAGAATTTCTATCGTAACCTGCAGAGACTGTAGATCGGAAATCGGAATCACATAAGATTTTCCGTGGCCGACGGAAGCAAAATAAGCCTCCTCACTGTCAGAGGACTCATAGATACGGCGTAAGGTATGATCCATACCGGCCAGAGACTGCTCAGCCTGATTGCAGGCGGTATAATAAGCAGTGGTACGTTCCAGTACACGGGTACTGAGTTTGCTGTCGGCATTGGCGCTGACAATAGAGAGCACGGCAAAGGATACCAGACAGAGAATCACGAAGACCAGCAGGATGGAAGCGGACCCGATATTCATACCGAATTGCTTTTTCTTAGAAGAATTACGCATGGGAATCCCTCCTTTCCGCTGTGTGGTGCATGACAGAAAGCGTATAAACAGGAGATTCCGGGGCGGAGATGTCATATACGGTGATCACGGCCTCCATAATACCGTTCTCTCCGGCCGGAGTATGATGAAGTTCTGCAAGAAAGCGGGTGCTGTCACCATCGGCACACAGATTCCAGTCGCTGTCAAAGGCAAGACACAGGGTGTTATCATCACTGAGCTGCGAAGGAGAAAATAACGCCTGCATGGCAGTTACATCACCATCCAGAGCCAGATAAGACTCTGCCAGATTCTGTACCCGGATCACGGCCTGATTTTGGTTTACCGTCTGCGTACTCAGAAGGTGTGACTTGGCAAATAACTGGATACAGACGGCACTGGCCAGTGAGAAAAACAGAATTGCTATGATCATTTCCATTAAAAATAAACTGGATCTGGAATGTTTCATAATAGATTCGGAATCCTTTCTGTTTGGTTTTTATTCTGCAGTATTGCAATGTACATGGATGTAAAAGGTGTGGACTTCTCCGGAAGCAGTCTGCAGGGACACTCTTATCAGATCGTCCGCAGCATAGGATAATTCCAGATCCTGTAGTTCCATAATATCCGTACCCGCAGGCAATACCTGTCCGCCGAGGGAAGTTCCTTCACGCATAAATAATTCTTTTAAATGCCCGTCATAGAGATAAAGGTAAGTGCAATAAGTATCTTCCTCAATCTGCGAAAGCATACAGAGTGCCGGGACATCGTCAAGAGTAGTCAGGGAGATGCTGCCGGCAGTATCATTCTGCCGGACTTTTTCCATGATATAGGACACGGCAGTCCGGCTTTCGTAATTGACACTCATATCCTCCACGGTGTGTTGGTATACATCTGCCCCTATCGTGACCAGGGCCAGTGCGGAGACAGCGAATACACCGAACAACGCCAGAACGAACAAGATATCCACAATAAAATGTTTTTCCTGTTTCATATTGTCAGAAACTCCTTTAGTGGGCACCGGTCCTGCGAAGTACTGTGACTTCCGGAAGCAGGTTGCTGCCATAGTATTCATAGTCAACGAAGAAGCTGTCTTCGTCATACAACAGTCCGTAATGTTGTTCCAGATATTCCAGAGAGGGAGGATAAGAACCCTCTACAGCGTAGCATTGGGAAATGCTGCGCTCCAACGCAGTCTCCAGACTTTCCTGCTGCTTGCTCAGAGTGGATTCACTGACAGAGCCGATTCCCTGTAAAAAAAGAACAAACAATATCAGGAAAGCCAGAACAGGAAGCAGATAGATCAGCCTGCGACCGAAAGATATTTTCTTTTGCTCAAAACGATTCATAGTATCGCACTCCTATCCGATGCTGGTCATGATACCCATAAGCGGCAGAATGACAGATAACAGGATCAGACCGACGATCACTGACAGAATGATGACAAGTGTCGGCTCCAGGATGGCAATGATAGACTGTAATCTGCGGTTGGTATTCTCTTCATAGCGATCCGCTATTTTTTTCAGGACCACGTCCACGTTACCGCTGCGGAAACCAACGGATACCATCTGGGAATACAGATGATTGAAAATACCCGCACCGCTCAGTGCTTCCGAAAAATTGGCACCGGCATTAATGGCTTCTTTACAGCTTAGGATCTTTTGCTTCATTTTCTCATTGCCTACCAGATCGGCGACCATGTCCAGGCTGGAATAGGTGTCCATGCCGCTGCTTAAAGTCAGCGCCATACCGCTGGCAAAACGTTCGCAGGCCACACTTTCAGAGAAGCGTCTGGTGAGAGGGAACCAGTTCAGAAAACGGGCAGTCGTACGTCTGCCGGTCTGGGTCCTGGTAGCGAAAATGTACAGTAATAATATTACGCACAAAATACTTACAAGGATAAAGGAATAGCGGTTCAGATGGTTGCCGAGACGTAAGAGGGATGCGGCGAAGCCGGTCATCTCACTGCCAAGCTCCACATATACCTGCTCAAAGATCGGCATGACACGGCTGACCAGTACCACAATGACGGCGGCCATCATAGCGATCATGATAAAGGGATAAGTCACGGCATCCCGGATGCTTCCCGCGATAGCATCTTCTTTTTCATAATAATCCGCCAGAGAATTCATGCACACATCGAGATTACCGGATTCTTCACCCAGCGCGATCATATGCAGGCAGTAATCGGGAAAAACTTCCGTAGCTTCCAGAGCCTTATGAAAACTTTCTCCCTGTCTGCATACGGCAAGGATCTCGTCAAAGATCGCCCTGCCTTCGGGAGACTGCGCATCACTCTGCAGGATCGCCATGCCTTCCACAGGGGGGATACCTGCCTGAAACAGCATGGCAGCCTGACTGCAAAAAGAAGCGATCTCTTCATTGGAAAGTAGTTTTTTCTCAGTAGTTTTCATGTCGTTTTGTTCCCTTTCATTTCTTGGCTGATCAATACATTTTCTGGAGAGTATAATTGCTGCCGTCACCGATGAACTTTTTCAGGGTCTTGTCATCCGTGTTGGCACCGAAAGTAGGATCCACCAGGGTCCATACGTTGCCGTCGAATTCTATGATGCCGTTTAACCACCCGGTATCGGCGGTGTAAACACTGATCCAGGCATGATAGGCATCCTGGGCATAACCGACTTCCAGACGGGTCGGAATCCGCTGACTTCGCAGCATACTTGCCATTACAGCGGCATAATCCAGACAGATGCCGGTGCCGGAAGCAAGAATGGCATCCACATCGGAGGTGTATCCGGTGGGAGGATCCGAAGCCTTGTCATAGTCATAGGTAATATTCCGGGTAATATAGTCATAGACCCGCGTGATCACATCCAGATCCGAGGATGCACCCTCGGCAAGCTCCTGTCCCTTGGCAACTACTTTGCTGTCAGCCGTAAAATTCACGTATTGGTTGGGGTAGAGAAAAGGACCGAATTCATCTGTGATCGTTACATCCAGGTCAGCGTACAGACAGGTGGCATAATTTGTACCGGAAATATTTTCATAGATCGTAACGTCATAATATCCGTCCCCGGAGGACAGGGGAAAGGTCTCATAGCCGCCTCCGTGCAGATCGTAAGTGTAGACAACAGTGTCCGGACCGGTGATCCGCAGTTTGACTTTGGGGCAGGTGCCGGTATAATTGGCACAGATATAACCGTCAGACATATGGGAATAGTCAATGACAGCCACATCATTGGAAGCTGTTGCCGTCCCGTCAGCCTGAGGCACAAGACAGACAGGAGTAGCATCCCGCAGAGGAACAGCGGGGGTCTCCATCTCTTCGGAAACGTCAGACCGGGCAACATCCGCATCGGGTGATGCCTGGGACACAGGGGGCTGTTCCGTCACAGGCTCCGCAGCCGGCGCGGTTACGGCAGTGCTGCCGGAGCCGGATCCGCAGGCACACAGACCGGCAGTCATACAATATGTAATTAGCAAAATGCGCAGCCGCGCAGATAATTTTGATATCCGCATAGAAATCGTTACATCCTGTTGTTATTGTTCCATGCCCGTTACATTATCGGGAGTAAAAAGCAGGTGGAGAGTTTCTCCGTTCTTTACGGGAACATAAATATTGGCTTCCTCGGAAAGAAACGGGAAATTGATCACGCTCTTGGAGGCGTCCACGGAGAGCGGTTCTATGATCTCTCCCGATATAGTCTCCATAAAGGCTTCCTCGTAGAGAATATTGTCACCGGTGAATTTAAGACTCAAAATATCATTCTCCACATAATCCAGTGCAAGCACCGCCGGTGCGGGGGCAAACAGCTTCTCGTTCATCTCAGAGAGAGGGACGATCGCAAGCGGTGACAAAAAGGTCAGTACGAAGATCACCGCCGTGGCTATGATCAGCCGGTTGTAGGAGGCGGCATTTACTTTTTTACGCAGCACCAGCTTGTCGAAAGGGATGGTATTGACCGGCTGGTTGCAGGTGGACAGGATATTCTGCAGGGCGTTGTTGGCAGTCGTCATGTCCAATTCATAGCGGTTCTTTTTATGAAAAAACATAATTCTGTTATCCTTTCATACTTTCTTTCAAATGTTCCTGTCCGGAGGCAATGTATCTTTTTACGCTACTGCGGCTGATCTCCATGGCGGCAGCGATCTCTTCCAGTTTCATATCGTTATAGTAACGCATGATCAGTACCTGTTTTTCGTTAAAGGGTAACTGCTCTAAGGCTTCCGTCAGACGGGAATACTCATCCTTCTGCTGGTAGTGCAGTTCCGGATTGGCATCCGGGTGAGGATCCTGAATAATGTCCAGAATCTCCTGGTTTAACACCTGACAGTCGTTCTGCGGCCGGTTTTTCTGGGTCATGTCATAGCAGACGTGAAAGCAGATGCGGTTCAGCCAGGCGATAAAAACCGTAGGATCATTCAGTTTTCCGATGTTTTTCAGAGCCAGTATGTAAACCTCCTGCATGGCGTCCTGGGCGAGAAAGTCATCCCGCAGATAATGCCTGGTGTAGTTGTACACTTTGTTATAGGTAAGAGCATACAATTCCGCAAAGGCATCCGAGTCGCTATGCTGGGCACGGATCACAAGACCGGCAATGTAAGGAATATTCAAGTCT
>JBNMHS010000081.1:0-12108 GCA_050872885.1 Acetatifactor sp. | reverse complement strand
GACAGAAGGGCTCTCTTTCAGTTGTTTGTCGGAGAGTGTTGATATTTTCTTGAAAGGTGTAGAAAGACAGGGGGAAAGCGGACACGATGTCCGCGTCAGCCGATTCGCGCCATGGACGGCGCGTGTAGGCGGCCCCGTCCGGTTTAGAACCGCTAAATCACTTTTCTTAGAAAATTCACACTCGTAGACCTTACAACTGAAAGAGAGCCCTTCTGTCCGTCCTGGGAGTTCGTCCGGTTAGTTAACTAACTTGCTATTTACTCGAAATCTTACTTAGCCTCGGCTGTCTCGTCAGCATCCTCAGCCTCTTCCTGACCATACTCACCGATATGGAACAACTGCTGCTCCCCGGAAGTGGTGACATGTACACCTTTCTCTTCCAGTTTCAGGTCTTTGACATACATGGTCTTGGTCGTCTGAGGCAGAGTGGCGAGATCAATCTCAATGGGATCCAGGAGATGAGCGGGATCTGCTTTGTAGTGGACTTCGGCAAGCTCAGCTTCGAAGATACCCTGTACCTTATCTTCGTTTGCATATATAATAGGAACAGTGGCGGATACGACTTCACCGGCTACCAGAGCCTGAAAATCCAGAGCCATATATTTCTTTGTAAGAGGATCAAAATCAATATTTTTCACCAGGACATCCACATTCTTTCCATCCAGTTCCAGATAAGCCTGAGTGCCCTCTTTTGCATTTTTAATAAAAGCAGCGGCATCCTTCTCTGTGAATTTCAGAGATACATTTTCTGCCATTTCTTTTCCGTACAATACACCTGTGATAAAACCGTCTCTTCTTAATTTCTTTGCCTTTTCGTCAGGATTTCTTTTTTCAGCTTTCAACGTTAACATAATATTGCCTCCTCGATATCTACGTATTCTTCCGTGTAGACGAGAGCTTGTGAGAAGTTCTTTTTGCACTGTGGGTATTATAGCACATATAGAACAAAACAAACGTGAAAATGTCATAAAAATATAATTAAAACATTATAAAATCTGAAAAATAAGATAAGAGTATGAAAAACTGTATACGTTACAACGTTACAACAATAAAGTAAACTGTTGCATAACAGCCCCAAATAGGTTATACTTGCTACAAATACATTTGAATTTACTGGGAGGACATGAGGATGGATATGAATATTGTATGCCTGGATCTGGAGGGCGTATTGGTACCGGAGATCTGGATCGCATTTGCAGAGGCAAGCGGAATACCGGAGTTGAAGAGAACCACCAGAGATGAGCCGGATTATGATAAGCTCATGAAATGGAGACTGGGAATCCTGAAGGAGCACGGACTGGGATTGAAGGAAATCCAGGATACGATCGCGAAGATCGACCCGATCCCCGGTGCAAAGGAGTTTCTGGATGAACTGCGTTCCATTACCCAGGTGATCATTATCAGTGATACTTTCTCTCAGTTTGCGGGTCCTTTGATGAAGAAACTGGGATATCCCACCATTTTCTGCAACTCTCTGGAAGTAGCGGATAACGGAGAAATCACAGGATTTAAGATGCGTGTGGAAAATTCCAAATACACGACGGTGAAAGCATTACAGTCCATCGGATTCCAGACCATCGCCAGCGGTGACAGCCATAACGACCTGGGAATGATCCGGGCCAGCAAGGCAGGTTTCCTGTTCAAGAGTACTGAGCAGATCAAAAAAGATCATCCGGAGCTGCCTGCTTATGAGACCTATGAGGAACTGATGGCGGCAATCAAAAAAGCGTTATAAATATCAAAACACTATATTATATAGAAGAGAAAGGTGCGATATCTTATTGGATATTGCACTTTTTTAATGCCATTATTGATTAAAAGTTGACGTAATTTACGAAAATTGAAAAATCCATTTACATATTTTTACAAAATGGTACAATAGATTCATGGGTTCTTTATATAGGAAGAAAGAACCAGATAGGAGAGGAAAATGTTTGAAAATTTAAAAATCAGAGAACGCCTGAAAAAAGCGTTTACCATTATTGTAGTAGTATCCTCTATTGCGGGTGTACTCGGTGCGGTCGCAACCTTGATTACCATGACACAATATAAGAGTGCATTAGCTAATTATGGTTTCTCGCAGGGTGATATCGGTAAGACCATGACGGTATTTGCCGATGCCAGATCTGCGACCCGTGGTATCATCGGTTATGAGGATGAGAATCTGATCAACGACCTGATAACGACTCATGATGAGAAGAAGCAGGCTTTTACAGAGTATTGGGAGACTGTCGGTGAGACGACCGTATCCCAGACGGAAAAGGATCTGTACCAGCAGATCACTGAGAAGGTGAATAACTACTGGGATCTGGAAGCTAGAGTGATTGAAATGGGTAAGACTACCGATTCCGCAACCAGCAAGCAGGCACAGCAGATGATGGTGGATGAGGTGGCACCTGTATACAGTGAAGCCTATGAGCTGCTGAAGGAACTGATGAACGAGAATGTTCGTGAGGGAGATGCTCTGGCAATTCGTCTGAATATCATGGCATTTGTATTTCTGATCATTATCGTGGTAGTGGTCATTCTGGCAATCAGCATAGCTACCAGAATGGGACATTCCATTTCCCAGGGAATTGCAGGACCTGTCGGTGAACTGGCAGCGCGTCTGAAAACCTTTGCAAAAGGTGATTTGAGCACACCTTTCCCCGAAGTGAAGTCCAAGGACGAAGTGGCTGAGATGGTACAGACCGCCAGAGAGATGGCTGCGAACTTAAGCTTTGTCATCTCCGATACCGGCGAAGTTATGAACCAGATGTCCAATGGTAATTATGTTGTAACTTCTTCCAATCCGGATATGTATCAGGGTGACTTTGAGCAATTATTCCTGTCTATTCGTAACATGAAGACACAGATGATTCAGACACTGCGTTCTATCGAAGAAGCTTCCAAGCAGGTATCCGCAGGTGCGGCAAATCTGGCAGATGCTTCCCAGAATCTGGCAGAAGGTGCTACCGAACAGGCAGGTGCCGTGGAAGAATTGCAGGCTACCATTACCAATATTACATCCAATATCGACCAGTCCGCAGAACAGGCAGAAGAAGCTTATCAGCAGGCCAGAAAGTATGCAAACGAAGCAGATAATACCCGTGAAGAGATGAAAGCAATGATGGAGGCTATGGCGCGTATCAGCGACACTTCCACCAAAATCGGTAATATCATTTCCGAGATTGAAGACATTGCATCCCAGACCAATCTGTTGTCTCTGAATGCTTCCATTGAGGCAGCCAGAGCAGGTGAGGCAGGAAGAGGATTCGCAGTAGTTGCTGACCAGATTCGTCAGCTGGCAGAGCAGAGTACTAAGTCTGCTGTAGATACCAGAGATCTGATTGAAGGCTCCATGCAGGAGATCAAGGAAGGAAACAAGGCAGCAGACAGCGCGGCTGCTTCTCTGGAGAATGTGGTAGACGGTATCGGCAAGATCGCTGAGTCCTCCCGCAACATCAGTGAGATCTCCAAGGATCAGGTCAATGCTATGGATCAGGCAGAGCAGGGCGTCAACCAGATCTCCGAGGTCGTACAGTCCAACTCCGCTACCGCAGAAGAATCTTCCGCTACCAGTCAGGAATTGTCTGCACAGGCAATTTCGTTGGATGAGCTGATCGGCAAGTTCATTCTTCCGCAGGAATAAGAACGACGGAGACATTGAGAAAAATATAAATATAGTTGAAAACGCAGGCATCGGCAAAGGTGTCTGCGTTTTTTCTTTTGATAGGAAGTGGACAAGTCTGCCGCAGATGGGATATAATTACAGGAAACAGAAGTACAGACACAGAGAGCGAAATGAGGTAATCATGGGAACAGATAAAGAACAGACACCCCACAAACGCCGGGTGCGTTATAAAGGAAAATATCCGAGAAAATTCGAAGAAAAATATAAGGAACTGCAGCCGGAAAAATACGGGGACACCATCGCCCATGTCATTCAAAAAGGCAACACACCCGCCGGAATGCATATTTCTATTATGGTAAAAGAAATTCTGGATTTCCTGAAGATTCAGCCGGGAGAAACGGGATTCGATGCAACACTGGGCTACGGCGGACATACGAAAGCCATGCTGGAGCAGCTACAGGGACAAGGACATATTTACGCAACTGATGTGGATCCCGAAGAATCCGCCAAGACGAAAAAGCGTCTGGCAGATGCCGGTTACGGAGAAGAGATCTTAACCATAAAATTGCAGAATTTCTGTACTATAGACGAGCTCGCAAAAGAAGTCGGCGGCTTTGACTTTATTCTGGCGGATCTGGGTGTGTCTTCCATGCAGATCGACAATCCGGAGAGAGGATTTTCATTTAAAGCAGACGGACCTCTGGATCTTCGGTTGAATCAGCAACAGGGAATCAGCGCGGCCGAGCGTCTGGATACGATTTCCAGAGAAGAGCTTGCGGGAATGCTTATGGAGAATTCCGACGAACCCTATTGCGAAGAACTGGCGAAAGCGATCACGGATGAGATCCGCCGCGGACACCGGATCGATACCACGACGAAACTGCGGGAAGTTATAGAGAAGACACTGGATTTTCTCCCGGAGAAAGAGAAAAAAGACACGATCAAAAAGACTTGCCAGAGAGTTTTTCAGGCATTGCGTATTGACGTGAACCGTGAATTTGAAGTACTATACGAATTCATGGAAAAACTTCCGGGAGCTTTGAAACCCGGCGGAAGAGTGGCAATCCTGACCTTTCACTCCGGTGAGGATAAATTGGTCAAGCGGGCGCTCAAGGAAGGTTATCGCGACGGCATCTACACAGACTATGCCAAGGATGTCATCAGACCGTCTGCGGAAGAGTGCGTGCAGAACGGCAGAGCCAGATCTACCAAGATGCGCTGGGCAATTCGGGCATAAGCAACGATGAGCATCGAAGATGCAAATCATGATATTGCAACTAGCGAAGATACGATACAGATGATGACTTAGCATTACGAAAGGAGGCGGTATCAGCATGACTGTCATGGAATATATCAATGCACACAGAGAAGACGAAGATCCCTGTGAATGTGTGATCCTGCCCGATGGCAGTGTGGAGGAACCGCAGCCTTCTCATATCAAAAAACTGGAGGAAATCTCCGGGGAAGACAAACTGACCCTGAACAGCAGGATGGAAAAGAACATGGAACCGATCTTTTTCATGGCGGAATACACCTGCTGTATGCTCGTGTGGAGTACACGTGTGATCACACCGTCACACCCGACCGAGGCGCAGGAAGAGACCTTGGAGACGCTGTATTTTGCGGCAATGCTTGCCCCCGGATACCACAGGGAGCAGGTCGGACCGGGGTATGAAGAATGTGTAAGGAAAGCAAAGGAAAACGGTAATCGGTAATATTTACAAAGCCCTGTAATTCTGATAAGATAGAGAATATATTACAGAACGTACATTCGGGAAAAGGAGCGGCACAATGGCATTTGCACATCTTCATGTCCATACGGAATATTCACTGTTGGACGGATCCAATAAGATCAAAGAATACGTAGCCAGAGTAAAGGAACTGGGCATGAACAGTGCGGCAATCACTGACCATGGCGTCATGTACGGTGTGATCGATTTTTACCGTGCCGCGAGGGAAGCAGGCATCAAGCCGATCCTCGGCTGTGAGGTCTATGTGGCGCCGAATTCCCGCTTTGACAAGGAGCTGACCGGCGGAGAAGACCGTTATCACCACCTGGTACTCCTGGCGGAGAACAATACCGGCTATGCCAACCTGATGAAAATCGTGAGCCGCGGTTTTACGGAAGGGTACTATTATAAACCGCGTGTAGACATGGAAGTATTACAGCAGTTCCACGAGGGTATCATTGCGCTGTCCGCATGTCTGGCCGGAGAAGTACCGAGATTCATCCAGAAGGGGATGAAAGATGAGGCGAGGAAGGCTGCCAGAAAGTATGAAGCCTGTTTCGGCAAAGGTAATTATTTCCTGGAACTGCAGGATCACGGCATTCCGGAACAGCGTATCGTGAATATGGAACTGATCCAGATGAGCAGGGAACTGGATATTCCGTTGGTTACGACTAACGATGTGCATTATACTTATGCGGAGGATGCTATTCCGCATGATATTCTGCTGTGCCTGCAGACGGGTAAAAAGCTGGCGGATGAAGACCGTATGCGTTACGAGGGCGGCCAGTATTATGTCAAAAGCGAAGAGGAAATGAAGGGGCTGTTCCCTTATGCATGGGAGGCAGTGGAGAATACGCAGAGAATCGCGGACCGTTGTAATGTCGAGATCGAATTCGGCGTGACGAAGCTGCCGAAATACGATGTGCCGGAAGGCTATGATTCCTGGAGTTACCTGAACAAGCTTTGTGATGACGGACTGGCAGAGCGCTACGGCGACGGCAACCGGCCGGCCGGAGAGACCGGACAGACCCTGAGAGAGCGTCTGGATTATGAGCTGGGTGTCATCCGGAGAATGGGCTATGTAGACTATTTCCTAATCGTATGGGACTTTATCAACTATGCCAAGGAAAACGGGATCCCTGTGGGACCGGGACGTGGATCCGCAGCCGGCAGTATCGTGGCATACTGCCTGAAGATCACGAATATCGATCCGATCCATTATAACCTGCTGTTTGAACGTTTCCTGAATCCGGAACGTGTCTCCATGCCCGATATTGACGTGGACTTCTGCTTCGAACGACGTCAGGAGGTCATTGATTACGTCGGCAGAAAATACGGTGCCGATAAGGTCGTTCAGATCGTTACTTTCGGTACGCTGGCGGCAAAGGGTGTTATCCGGGATGTGGGCCGGGTGATGGATCTGCCCTATGCCTTTGTGGATTCCATTGCGAAAATGGTGCCGAATGAATTGAATATTACTCTGAGCAAAGCTTTGGAGATGAATCCGGAATTCCGCAAACTGTATCAGGAAGATGAGCAGGTGCATCACCTGATCGATATGTGTAAGCGTCTGGAAGGTCTGCCGAGACATACCTCCATGCATGCGGCCGGCGTCGTGATCTGTCAGAAATCCGCGGATGAATTCGTGCCGCTGTCCAGAGGTTCCGACGGCTCTATCGTCACCCAGTTTACCATGACGACACTGGAAGAACTGGGACTGTTGAAAATGGATTTCCTGGGGCTGCGTACATTGACAGTGATCCACGATGCGGTGAAATTCATTGAGAATACCACCGGAAAACACATCAATGTGGATACGATCGATTACAATGATCCGAAAGTGCTGGCATCCATCGGTACCGGCAGGACGGAAGGCGTGTTCCAGCTGGAAAGTGCGGGAATGAAGAACTTCATGAAAGAACTTCGTCCGCAGAATCTGGAGGATGTCGTAGCCGGTATCTCCCTGTACCGGCCGGGTCCTATGGATTTTATCCCGAAGTATATTCAGGGCAAGAATCATCCTGAGGACGTAACCTATGCCTGCCCGCAGCTGGAGCCGATCCTGAAGCCGACCTACGGATGTATCGTGTATCAGGAGCAGGTAATGCAGATCGTGCGTGACCTGGCGGGCTATACACTGGGACGAAGCGATCTGGTGCGCCGTGCCATGAGTAAGAAGAAACAGTCCGTCATGGAAAAAGAGCGTGCCAACTTTATCTACGGCAATCCGGAGGAGAACGTTCCCGGATGTATTGCCAATGGCATCGATGAACAGACAGCCGGACAGATCTACGATACCATGATGGATTTTGCCAAGTATGCGTTTAACAAGTCCCATGCGGCATGCTATGCGGTGGTGGCTTATCAGACAGCGTATTTAAAATATTATTATCCGGTGGAATTCATGGCAGCGTTAATGACCTCTGTCATCGATAATCCGAAAAAGGTATCGGAGTATATATTGAACTGCCGGAACATGGATATAGCGATCCTGCCGCCGGATGTGAACGCCGGAGAAGCCGGATTTTCCGTAGCAGACGGGCAGGTCAGGTATGCACTGACCGCCATTAAAGGTGTGGGTCGTCCTGTCATCGACAGCCTGGTACAGGAACGTAAGGAGAGAGGTCCTTTCACGAATCTGAAGGATTTCATTACCCGCATGTCCGATAAAAAAGAGATGAACAAGCGTGCAATCGAGAACCTGATCAAAGCAGGTGCACTGGACGGACTGGGCGGTACCAGAAAGCAGTTCATGAGCGTCTATGTGCAGATCGCGGATCATATTGCCCATGACAAGAAAAATAATCTGGCGGGTCAGATTTCTCTGTTCGATATCGCGGGCGAAGAAGACAAGGAAGAATTCGATATCCGTATGCCGGATGTGGGAGAATACAGCAAGGAAATGATGCTGGGCTTTGAAAAGGAAGTGCTTGGAGTCTATGTCAGCGGACATCCGCTGGAGGAATACCGGGAATTGTGGCAGGATTGTATCACCAATACTGCCGGTGATTTCGCGCTGGATGAAGAGACCGGCGCGGTACTTGCGGTTCAGGATCAGGCTTATGCAGTCATCGGAGGACTGATCGCCGATAAGACAGTGAAATATACGAAGAATGATAAGATCATGGCTTTCCTGAATCTGGAGGATCTGATCGGCAATGTGGAAGTCGTTGTCTTTCCGCAGTCCTACGAGCGTTACAGTACGTTGCTGACAGAGGATGCCAAGGTATTCATCCGTGGCAGAGTATCTCTGGAGGAGGACAAGGACGGCAAACTGATCTGTGACCAGATCATCAGCTTTGAAGAGGCGCAGGCTGCCAGAGCTGCGAAACAGCCCCTGTTCCCCAATCGCTACGGGAGAGGCGGAAACGGCGGCGGATACCGTAATGCCGGTTATCCTGCCGGCATGGGCGGCGGCTTAACGACAAACGGCGGTGCACCGGGCAGTATGGGCGGAACACAGAACGGACAGAATGCAACAGCAGGCGCACCGCAGAAAAAGGGCATGCCGGCCGGTGTCTGGATCCAGTTCCAAAATATGGAACAGTACAAAGCAACAGAGCAGGGACTTTTGGAGACCATGGCAGATTCCGACGGCAATGACGACGTGGTAATCTATCTGAGAGACACCAAAAACTACAAGGTTCTGCCGTCGAATCTCCGTGTGAATGCCGATGAAGAACTTCGGGATAAATTGTATACAAAATTTGGAAAAGAAAATGTTAAATTTATAACGAAACCTATTGAAAACCGCTCAAAAATAGATTAAAATAAGGAATCGAGAAGAGAAAACTATTCGTTCGTTTACTTAGGAGGTAACAGTCATGGCAAAAGAGATTAAGACAATCGGCGTATTGACCAGCGGCGGTGATGCACCGGGAATGAATGCTGCAATTCGTGCAGTTGTTCGTACAGCCATTGCAAGAGGACTGAAGGTTAAAGGAATCAAAAAGGGTTATCAGGGTCTTTTGAATGAAGAGATCATAGATATGCAGGCCAAGGATGTATCCGATATCATCCAGCGCGGCGGTACGATCTTAGGAACGGCCCGTTGCCTTGAGTTCAAGGAAGCAGAAGGTCAGAAGAAGGGCGCTGAGATCTGCAGAAAGCATGGCATCGACGGTATCGTTGTCATTGGTGGTGACGGTTCCTACCGTGGTGCACAGGCACTTTCCAGACTGGGCATCAATACGATCGGTCTTCCCGGAACCATTGATCTGGATATTGCATGTACTGAATATACGATCGGTTTCGATACCGCAGTCAACACAGCAATGCAGGCAATCGATAAGGTTAAGGATACCTCTTCCTCTCATGAGAGATGCAGTATCATCGAGGTAATGGGCAGAAATGCCGGATATATCGCTCTGTGGTGCGGTATTGCCAACGGTGCGGAAGATATCCTGCTTCCTGAGAAGTACGATTACAACGAACAGAATATTATCAATAATATCATTACCAACCGTAAGCATGGTAAGACCCATCATATCATCATCAATGCAGAGGGCATCGGACATTCCACATCCATGGCACGTCGTATCGAGGCAGCTACCGGCATTGAGACCCGTGCAACTATCCTGGGTTACATGCAGCGTGGCGGCAGCCCTACCGCGAAGGATCGTTACTACGCATCTATCATGGGTGCTTACGCAGTAGATATCATGCTGGAAGGCAAGACAAACCGTGTCGTAGGTTATCAGCACGGTGAGTTCATCGATTTCGATATCGAAGATGCACTGCAGATGGAGAAGGGTATCAACGAGTACCAGTTCGAGGTATCTCATCTGTTGTCCATTTAATTTTTAACAGTTCAGAACATAAAGGCGTTTCCCCATTGCGTGGAAGCGCCTTGTTGTTTATAATGTGATAAAACAGCGTATTCATGAAAGACCGTATTCCGGTTATATAGTTATCAGGGAGCAAAAGGATATGATCACAAGCAATAACAACGCAAAAGTGAAACAGGTCGTCCAGTGGCAGACAAAAGCAAAGGAGCGCCGTAAGGATCACGTATTTCTGGCGGAAGGTGTCAGGATGTGTGAAGAGGCTCCGGTAAAAAGTGTGAGAGAAGTCTACCTGACGGAAGAACTGGAACAGAAGATAAAACAGAATGCGCAAAACAAAGACACTGCATTCTGGGATAAGCTGCAGCAGACCGGTTATGAGACTGTGTCGCCTGAAGTCTTTGCGAAAATGGCAGATACCCAGACCCCGCAGGGGATTCTCACAGTATTAGAGCAGCCTTCCTACGATCTGGAACAGCTGTTAGAGCAGCCGGATCCTTTATTCCTGATACTGGAGAACCTACAGGATCCCGGAAATCTGGGAACCATGATACGAACAGGGGAAGGTGCAGGGATAACGGGCGTTATTATGAACGACCGGACCGTTGATATCTTCAATCCCAAGACCATAAGAGCTACGATGGGATCCATTTTCCGGGTTCCTTTTGTCTATGTGCCGGATCTGTCTTTGGTACTTACCAAAATGCATGAGAAAGGGATTCATACCTACGCGGCGCACTTAAAAGGACAGAAGTATTATGATTCTTTTTCTTTCCGGGAACCGACTGCTTTCCTGATCGGCAACGAGGGAAACGGGCTGTCAAAGGAGATCTCGGACCTGGCGGGACAATATCTCAAGATCCCCATGGAGGGCAGGGTAGAATCCCTGAACGCTTCCATTGCTGCGGCGTTACTGATGTATGAAGCCCATCGGCAGAGAGGGATACAGGCATAATCAGAAAGCTGAATGTGATACGACCAGGAACTATTAATATAGAAGAAACAGAAAAAGCAGGAGGATGAAAAAGTATGAAGATTGGATTCATCGGATTGGGAAATATGGCGACAGCAATGATCGGTGGAATGCTGCAAAAGAAAATTGCAGCCCCCGGAGACATCATCGGTTCCGCCAAAACGGAAACAACAGCAGAAAAAGTTAAAGCAAAATTTAACATTAATACATCGACAGATAATAAAATGGTGGCGGCGCAGGCAGATATTTTGTTCCTGGCGGTAAAGCCAATCTTTTTCCCGGAAGTTATCGCACAGATCAAGGATATCGTGGATGCTCATACGCTGGTCGTCAGCATTGCTGCCGGACGTAATCTGGATTATCTGAGATCAGCTTTCGGAAGACCGGAACTGAAGCTGATCCGCTGTATGCCGAATACACCGGCGCTGGTACTGGAGGGCTGTACCGGTGTATGCGCGGGTGAAAACGTGACGGAAGAGGAGCTGGAGAAAGTGCTGACCCTGCTTCGTTCCTTTGGTATTGCCAGCGTAGTGCCGGAACGGCTGATGGATGTGGTCGTCGGAGTCAGCGGAAGCTCTCCCGCTTATGTGTTTATGTTCATTGAAGCCATGGCAGATGAAGCGGTAGCAGCCGGAATGCCCAGAAAACAGGCTTATGAATTTGCTGCCCAGTCTGTCCTGGGAAGTGCCAAAATGGTCCTGGAGACCGGAAAACATCCCGGAGAATTGAAGGATATGGTATGCTCTCCCGGAGGAACCACGATCCAGGCAGTCAAAGTCCTGGAGGAAAAGGGGATGAGGGCGGCAGTTATGGATGCAATGGAAGCATGCATAGATAAATCAAAAAGTATGTAATATACGCCCAAAATCAGTATTGACAGGTAAAAATATTTCGCAATAAATTTTACTCATTTTAAGGGAAAATCCTTTGCGATAAGGTACAATAAAGAAAAACTTTGTCGCAAAGGAAGAAAAATGAGCAGAGAACAGGAACGAATCAGAAAAAAGT
>JBNMHS010000080.1:0-12163 GCA_050872885.1 Acetatifactor sp. | reverse complement strand
TAAAGGGATTCGAACCCTTGGCCTCCAGAGCCACAATCTGGCGCGCTAACCAACTGCGCTATACCCACCATGCGAGACAGTGATGGTCAATTAAGTCCTTCCTTATCTCAAATGTGCTCGAAGGGATTCGAACCCCCGACCCACGGCTTAGAAGGCCGTTGCTCTATCCAGCTGAGCTACGAACACATATTTATCAGTTGCCTTCATCAGCGAACCGACGAAGCATATTGTAACTTATCCGACATCATTTGTCAACAGTTTTGTACTAATTTTTTGAAAAATAAATACAAAACAAAGTTACTAGTCGGGGTGACAGGATTCGAACCTGCGACCCCCTGGTCCCAAACCAGGTGCTCTAGCCAAGCTGAGCCACACCCCGGAACTGCACTGCTATCGCATTTTCAGCAATGCAGGAGTTATTATAACCCGTTCTTTTTAAATCTGTCAAGGGAATTTTCAGCTCCGGCCATCACTCCAGATATGCGATCGTAAAATGCACTTTCTCATTCCTGTCAATCTCCATGATCGCATAGGAAGGCTTCCTTCCCTCCTGTCTGGGATAAGACAGGCTTCCCGGATTTACTGCTATAATATCATCGTTGATATCTATTACCGGACGATGCGTATGTCCGTACAATACGATATCCACGCCCCTGTCAATCGCTTCTCTTTTAATCGTTTCATTGCCCATGGACACATAATAATTATGTCCGTGGGTCACCCATACTTTGTAAGATCCGATATCCAATGTGATCTCTCTGGGAAGATCCGAAAAGAAATCATTATTTCCCAGAACAATATATACCGGGCACTCTGCCGCTGCGGAAAGCGCATACTCAGCCCCTTCCGCATCCCCACAGTGGATGATCATATCCGGGTGATGCATTTCCAGTACCTTGAAGTAATTCTCATTCTTTTTATGGGTATCACTTACGATCAGTATCTTCATATTTCTTCAGTTCCTCTTTCATCAGCTCCAGTGCCTTACCTCTGTGGCTGACCTGATTCTTCTCTTCTTCTGTCAACTCTGCTGTGGTCTTGCCGAATTCCGGTACATAGAAAATGGGGTCATAGCCGAAACCGTTGGCTCCCTTCTCTTCATATCCGATCCGGCCTTCGATCGTCGCTCTGGTGGTAAGTTCTCTGCCATCCGGCAATACTGCCGCGATTGCACAGACAAACCGTGCCGTGCGCGCTTCATCCGGTACGCCTTCCAGTCTCCGGATCAGATCTGCATTTTTGATGGAATAGGAAGTATCTTCTCCCAGATATCTGGCGGAATAGATCCCCGGTTCCCGATTCAGTGCATCGATCTCCAGTCCGGAGTCGTCCGCCATTACAATGTCTTTCGTAAAAGCAGCCACCGCCCGGGCTTTGATCAGTGCGTTCTCCTCATAACTTTTACCATTCTCTTCAATCTCTGCTTTGATTCCCGCATCTTTCATGGATACGACTTCCAGACCTGTGTCTTCCATGATCATGCGGATCTCTTTGATCTTGCCGGCATTACCGGTCGCAAATACGATTCTTCCCTGCATCTTAATCCTCATGTCTTTCAGTAACCTGCGGACCCGCGTATTTTCACGCCGGATTCTTTGCCGCATTTATGTTCTTATATATTCATCATTGCGTATTAGTATAAACCTCGGAAATGGCTTCTGCAATACCTTCCGCCAGCTTTTTTTGATAGCTTTCCTGTTCCAGCAGCTGTCTTTCACTGCTGTTGGTCACATATCCGAGAGAAATCCGGGCTGACGGGATTTTCAGCTGCCATAAAATATCATCTTCCGCTGCCGGGAACAAGCCGATTGCCCGGTTGCTGGAAGCGACTGTCACCTGCCTGGTCACACAGTCTGCCCACTGTACATTCCCGAAGTCCGGCAGATAATATTCATCATTGTACTCCGCCCGGATCCCATAGGTACTCTCATCCGCATCATCTGCCGACAACCCGATCTCCAGATACAGATCGGCATTTACCCAGTCCGCGAAACTGCGCCTTGCCTCCTGGGTGATCTCTGTGTCCTCCGTGCGGGTAAGATATACTTTTACCTTACCGCCCTCTAACAGCTGTGCTGTCTGCCTGGCCACCTCCAGCGCGATCGTCTTCTCCTCGCATCCGGCGGCGGTAATGCCTTTCTCTCTGCCGCCTCCCACAGGATCCAGCACTACAATGCAATCATAGTTATCCCCGGGATTGACAAAATCGATCTTCAGCATTCCCTCTTCCAGCGTACTGTGATACTCCAGTATCTCCTTCATGGACAGCCTGAGCAATACACCTTCATTCTGTGCTTCACAGATACCTTCTCCCACCAGACTGAAATCTCCGGTCAGCTGATGTTCCCGGTAAAATGCTTTCCTGCCGTTCTGCACATAGATCCAGAGTTCTTTTTCCATGTAATGGTTTTCCACCACTACATTTTCTGCTTTTGTACCGGTCTCCAGCGGTATGCATATTTCCCGGTCTGCCGCCCTGTCTTCTGTCATGGTCAGCTGCATTTCATGGGACCGTTCTGTCTGATTCTCCGTGACCAGCCCTCCCTGTTCCTGACTCAGGGCAGAGATCTCTACCGTCTTATGTGCTGCAGTCCAGAGCAGAATACCCAGAGAAAAGCTTCCTAACAGGATCCAGAGGACAAGTGTAATACGCCTATTCTGTTGTTGATCCCTGATCTGTAGTATTTTTTTCATTAATTCTAAACGTCTCTTCTCTTCGGAGGCTTCGGTCCCAGGAACTGATAATAATAAGTCTTCATCATTCCGTTATAGATCTTGCGGTTTTTGTCCGCTTTTCTGCCGATATCCTTCTCCGCCTGCTCGTAGGCAGTGATCAGATACATGCTCCAGGAATCCAGCTCCCTGAATCGCTCTCCAATGGTACGGTACAATTGCGGCATCTGGCTCTTATCCTGCAAACGCTCTCCGTAGGGAGGATTTGTAATGATAAAACCATATTTTTTCGGATGATGGAGATCCTCCACACTGCGACGCTGAAAATGGATCAGCTTATCCACGCCTGCCATCCGCGCATTTTCCCTGGCGATCTTCACCATATCCTCGTCGATATCATATCCCTGAATATCCGTCTCCACCGACAGATCGATCATCTCTTCCGCTTCATCACAGGCATCGTACCACACTTTTTTCCCTACGATATGCGGCCACTCCTCCGCCGTAAAGCTGCGGTTCCTGCCGGGTGCCATATTGGCTGCCATCATGGCTGCCTCGATGGGAAAAGTGCCGCTTCCGCAAAAAGGATCCACCAGGATCCTGCCGGCATTCCATGGGGTCAGCTCGATCAGTGCCGCTGCCAGATTCTCCGCAATGGGAGCCTTCGCCGTCAGCTTCCGGTAGCCTCGCTTATGCAGGGATTCTCCGGTACTGTCCAGTCCCACAGTCACTTCGTCCTTCATCAGGAATACACGGACAGGAAAACCGGCACCATCCTCCGGGAACCAGCTGATGTCATACTGTGCCTTCAGACGCTCCACCATTGCCTTTTTCATAATAGACTGAATATCCGAGGGACTGAATAATTTGGACTTTACACTGGCTGCCTTAGCCACCCAGAATTTTCCGTCTTTGGGAATATACTCTTCCCACGGCAGCTCTTTCGTCCCCTGGAATAATTCTTCAAAAGTCTCCGCATGGAAGCTTCCTACCTTGATCAGGATTCTCTCTGCCGTGCGCAGAAAAATATTCGCCCTGCACAAAGCCTCCTCATCCCCGAAAAAGGTAACACGGCCGTCCGCTACTTCCGTAATATCATATCCCAGATCTGTAATCTCTCTTTTTAATACCGATTCCATACCGAAATGGCAGGGAGCAATCAATTCAAAACGTCTCATTCGTTCCTCCGGATCTCTGTCGTTAATAGTCACCAAATATTATATATGGATTCCGAAAATATGTAAATAGGGCTGCCTTACGGCAGCCCCTGAAAAATTATGCACCAGATTAGCAGTTCTTGTTCTGCTCTTTGTTATTGTTCTGGTTCTTATTCTGATTCTGGTTGTTCTGCTTATTCTGGGAGTTCTGACTGTTCTTGCTGTTCTGGCTCTCATCATAAGAGTTGTTATACTTGTTCTCGTTGTTCTGTTCATAATTGTTAGACATATTTGTGACCTCCTGATAGGAAATATCTTTTTTAGTTACAGGAGTAGTATGTCTGTTTTGCACAAAAATATGCTCAATTTTTATGGTACTTTAGAACTAAATTTCTTCTTGCATTTTTGTGTCATTAGTACTATAATCAATATTGTAAATAGAAACCCCTTCATGATTCTATTTGCACCCTTATGTATTATTTATACTCCCCTCATGAGAGCCACCAGCTTCCCCCTGGTGGCTCTTTACGTTATCTCTATATATTTTCTAAATATTTTCTAATTAAGCCAGTCTCTAAATAGTTTCACCAAAAACAACACTACCAGAATCGGAATCAGCACCGGTGCCAGAAAAGACAGCACTGAAAATACCGCACTGAAGATCAGCACTACTACCAGGATCCCAAGGATCAGCCATACCCAGGCCGGAAGCTTTGCCAGTACATTTGCCGCTTTTCCCTGATGCGTACCGTATTCTCCCCCGGTATCTTTATTGTAAGTGTGATGCGTATTCTGTCCGCCGGCCTCCCTGTACTCTCCGTTGCCATAGACAGTGTTACGATATCCGGAACGGTTATCGCCACCATTCGTCTGAATGATCGTACGTGCAATCAGCCTCGGATCTCCCAGGCTCTCCAGGACTTCCTCTTCCGTCCTGCCCTTGCGGATCTCCGTATTTATATAATCCTCATAATAATTCACATTATCCATGACCAGACTCGGAGAAACTCTTCCGTTCAATGCCATCCGCAGTCTGTCAATAAATTCCTGTTTGTTCATGTAATCACGATTCCTCCGTTTACATGACCATTTTAGCATGACATAAGTACTACGTAAATATACGGTTTCGGAAGTATTTCTAAAACTTTTCTAAAATGTCGGCAATTAATTTTTTGTTTTTTCTTTATCGGTAACTCTGCGATCTGTAAAAAATTTCAGCAAAATAACCATTAACATGAGTAACAGCATGACCGCAAAGATCCCGGTCATTCCCATCTCCATAATATAAATCTGTGTTTTCCCTTCCTTTCTTATTTTTTAGCTTACTTTCTGTCGTACTGTTCAAAATCCGCTGAACAAACTGATCTGATGTCTCTATAACATTACCTGACCGGTTTTCTGTAATTTTTCTATAAGAACTGTGTCACCAGCCGTATCAGCAGTCCTCCCGCAACCGCAGAGGCAATCTGTCCGGCTACATTGGCACCGGCTGCATGCATGATCACGATATTCCCCGGTTTTTCCTCCTGCGCAAGCTTTTGTACCACTCTGGAAGACATAGGGAACGCAGAAATACCGGCCGCCCCGACCATTGGATTGATCTTATTTTTCAAAAACAGATTTAACAGCTTTGCAAACAATACGCCGCCTGCCGTATCAAATATGAAAGCCGCCAGTCCGATGACCATGATCAGAAGAGTATCCCATCTTACGAAAAATTCCGCCTGCATGCTGAAAGATATGGTAATTCCCAGGAGCAGCGTGATCAGATTGGTCAACGTCGTCTGCGCTGTTTCACTCAAAGTCTTCAGTACGCCGCATTCCCTGATCAGATTGCCAAACATCAAGAATCCCACAAGTGACGCTGACGAAGGTGCAATGACCCCCACAATCATTGTCGTAAGCACCGGGAAAAGGATCCGGGTCCGCTGTGACACAGAACTGCCCTGATACTCCATAGAGATCCTGCGCTCTTTCTTCGTCGTCACCATTTTGATTGCTGCCGGCTGTACGATCGGTACCAGTGCCATATAGGAATACGCCGCGACAGCAATCGCACCTATGTAATCAGAATGTAACACCTGAGATACCAGCAGTGCCGTAGGTCCGTCGGCTGCACCAATGATGGCAACAGATGCCGCATCCTGCAGAGGGAAACCCATAGCCGTCGCAAGCAGAAGGGCAGCAAAGATACCGAATTGCGCCGCCGCGCCGAATAAAAACAGGACCGGTTTGGATAAGAGCGGGCCGAAATCGATCATTGCGCCGATTCCGACAAAAAGTAACAGTGGCAGCGCCTCCGAAGCTTCAATGCCTGTCTGATACAGCCATGACACAATGCCGTTCACTTCTCCGACCCCCTGCAAGGTCTGGTTCAATGCGTTGCTTCCCGGCAGATTGACCAGAATTGCCCCAAATCCCATGGGCAGCAGGAGAGCAGGCTCATACTGCTTCACTATGGCCAGCCGGATCAATATGCCACCCACCGCATACATCACAAGCTGCTGCCAGGTAACCGATAAAATTCCTTCCAGAAAAAAAGTCATAACTACCCCCTTGTTTTGCTTTTTGTGTTTTCAGTTATCATGGAGTTACAATTACAGGCGAAAAGAGAATAAAAAAGAGACTTCCACCACGAAAACTTTACGTTTTCGGTGATGAAAGTCTCGCCATTTCAATCTTCAGCGGGCACGATGTGCCGTATTGACGCCTGGATCCATAAAATATGGTGGCTACTCCCTTTTCATAACCAATAAATACGCAACGATTGCAGCGAATACTTCCAAAACCTTCCTATCGTTGCCTTTATTTATTTTTATACACGGATATACAAGTATTGGCAATAGATGTTAAGAAATTTTAACGTAAAAACCCCGGAGACCGCATCTCCGGGGCTTCTGATGCACGTGACAGGATTCGAACCCACGACCTTCTGGTCCGTAGCCAGACGCTCTATCCAGCTGAGCTACACGTACATTCACAGGTTCTCGCCTGCAACAGTATGTATTGTAACTGTTGCAGGCAAAAATGTCAATAGAATTTTTTAATTTTTTCAAACAATTTTGTTTTCTGCCTGTTTTTCCATCGTCTGCACGACTTTTACATCATATTTTTCCAGAATTGCCTGTTTGAATTCTTCGTAATTGTCCTCGTCATCATAGCAGCCATATTCGATCTCCAGCGGTTCTTCCGTCTTCATCAGGAGCATGCCGAGAATCGATTTGGCATCCATGCTCATCTTATGCACCCGAATATCGATCGCATCATCGAACTCATTACAGGTATCTACAAAATGTCTGATGTCATCCTCCGAATGGAAGGTAACATATAAAGTTTCCTTTGTCATCTGTTCTCCCATCTGTCCGTTTCCGGACACCCCTTACATCGTATATTATGTATCTCTTCTCTCTCGATTATCCCGTTTACAGACCGTCCTGTTAACGGTTTGCCAGTGCCTGTGCGATGTCCTCACGCATATCCAGAACTGCCGCACGGGATGCACCGGCATAATTCTGCTCGCCGAACTGTGCATATTTCTCCTGCTGATAAGCTGCGATAATGCCGCGGGAAGAGTTGATGATTGCACCCAGTCCATCCTCATTGAAGAAGTGTACCAGGTCTGCACCCTTACCGCCCTGTGCACCGTAACCGGGTACCAGGATAAATGCCTTCGGCATTACTTTACGAAGCACTTTGCCCTGTTCGGGATAAGTAGCTCCCACTACGGCACCGACATAGCTGTAATCATCGCCCATGCAGTCTGCTCCCCAGGTTGCCACCTTTTCTCCGACCAGTTCATACAGAGGTCTTCCGTTAATCAACTGATCCTGGAACTCGCCGCTGCTGGGATTGGAAGTCTTTACCAGTACGAAAATACCTTTCTTTTCTTCTTTACAGATCTTCACGAAAGGATTTACACCGTCGGATCCCAGATAAGGGTTCACCGTTACAAAATCCTCGTCAAAACCGTAATAACTCCTGCTGCCTACCTGTACTTTTCCCAGATGTCCCACTGCGTATGCTTCGGAAGTGGATCCGATGTCTCCGCGCTTAATGTCTCCAATGACAATCAGTCCCTTCTCCTTACAATAGTCCACGGTCTTCTTAAATGCCACCATTCCGGGAATACCGAACTGTTCATACATTGCCACCTGAGGCTTTACCGCCGGTACCAGATCGTAGATGGCATCCACGATTCCCTTATTATACTGCCAGATTGCCTCTGCTGCACCTTCTAAGGTCTCACCGTACTCGGCAAAAGCTGCTTTCTTAATATATTCGGGCACGAATTTCATCATAGGATCCAGTCCTACGACGATAGGTGCGTTGGTCTCTTTGATTCGCGCGATCAGTTTATTGATCATATCTCCTCCGTTCTGCATGTGTTTCCGCACTGCATTCATTTTCATTTCGTATCCGGCATCGTATCCGATGCGTAGAAAAGGCACCGCCTTCGGGCGATGCCTCCTGACTGTTACTATTCTACCCCAACTAATGTCAGTTGGTCAACGTACTTCTTGATATTTGAAGCATTTACATACTTTTTATGGTCCTCACCGTTTACCACGACCAGTGTCGGTGCCTGCATTACGCCATAGCGTCTTGCCAGCTCCATGTTTTCTTCCGCATCGATGGTCACGTAGTTTACATTTTTCAGATATTCCTTGACCAGTTTGCAGTTGGGACAAGTCTTGGTGGTAAACAAATACTTTATATTTGCCGGCTGTTCCACTTTTACATCCACATCTTCCGCAAAATTGGAAAGTGTCACGACACTTCTTGTGGGACGTTTCAAAGAAGAATGGGCAATGTCATATTCGGTTCTGTTCGCATATTCCTGCAGCTTGCCGTCATTCCAGTTCTGTACCGGACGATAGTAACCTGTGATACGGCTGTAGACTTCCGTCTTCGCGCCGCAATGAGGGCAGATTTTCACTTCACCTGCCAGATAGCCGTGTTCCTTACAGATCGAATAGGTAGGTGACAAGGTATAGTAAGGCAGCTTGTAATTGGAAGCAATCGTTTTCACCAAAGATGCCGCAGCCTTCCAGTCCGGAAGCTTCTCTCCTAAGAATGCATGGAACACAGTACCGGAAGTATACAACGTCTGCAGCTCATCCTGAATATCCAGTGCATCGAAAATATCCACCGTATAATCTACCGGCAAATGGGATGAGTTCGTATAGTAAGGCGTATCGCCCGGTTTGCCTGCGGTCTTGATGCCCGGCCAGCGCTTTCTGTCATGCTTTGCCAGGCGGTATGTGGTACTCTCCGCCGGAGTTGCCTCCAGATTATAGAGGTCACCGTACTGCTCCTGATAATCCGACAGGCGCTCTCTCATATGGTTCAATACTTCTTTGGTGAATTCCTGGGTTCTGGGATCACTCATATCCGCTCTGAGCCAGTTGGCGTTCAATCCTACCTCGTTCATGCCGATCAGACCGATCGTCGAGAAGTGGTTCTCAAAGGTTCCCAGATAACGCTTGGTATAGGGATACAGCCCCTCATTCAAAAGCTTGGTAATAACACCGCGCTTGATTTTCAGAGATCTCGCCGCAATGTCCATCATATGATTCAGTCTGGTATAGAATTCGTCCTTGTTCGCAGACAGATAAGCGATTCTGGGCATATTGATCGTAACTACACCCACGCTTCCGGTGCTCTCGCCGGAGCCGAAGAATCCGCCGGTCTTCTTGCGCAGTTCTCTTAAGTCCAGACGCAGTCGGCAGCACATACTGCGGACGTCACTGGGCTGCATATCGGAATTGATATAGTTGGAAAAATACGGAGTGCCGTATTTCGCGGTCATTTCGAATAACAGTCTATTATTCTCGGTATCGGACCAGTCAAAATCTTTCGTGATGGAGTAGGTCGGAATCGGATACTGGAAACCGCGGCCGTTGGAGTCGCCTTCGATCATGGTCGCGATAAATGCCTTGTTGACCATGTCCATTTCCTTTTTACAATCCTTGTATTTGAAGTCCATCTCTTCGCCGCCCACCAGTGCCGGAAGCTCTGCCAGATCATCCGGTACCGTCCAGTCCAGTGTAATATTGGAAAAAGGAGCCTGTGTGCCCCAGCGGCTGGGAGTGTTCACGCCGTAAATAAATGCTTCGATGCATTTTTTCACTTCGGGGTAGCTTAAATTATCTACTTTTACAAAAGGGGCCAGATAAGTATCAAAGGAAGAGAATGCCTGTGCTCCCGCCCATTCATTCTGCATGATTCCCAGGAAGTTTACCATCTGGTTACACAATACGGATAGGTGCTTTGCCGGTGCGGAAGTGATCTTGCCGGTGATACCGCCCAATCCTTCTTTGATGAGCTGTTTTAAAGACCATCCTGCGCAATAACCGGTTAACATCGACAGATCGTGAATATGGATATCTGCATTTCTGTGGGCTTCCGCGATCTCTTCATCATAGATCTCGGACAGCCAGTAATTCGCCGTTACAGCACCGGAATTGCTTAAGATCAGACCACCGACGGAATACGTCACCGTGGAATTCTCCTTCACGCGCCAGTCTTCTACTTTTACGTAGCTGTTGACCACGTCCTTATAGTCTAAGATCGTGGATTTCATCGTACGCATCTTCTCCCGCTGCTTGCGGTACAGAATATAGGCTTTCGCCACCTCTTCATATCCTGCCTGCCCTAAGACGCGCTCCACACTGTCCTGAATGTCCTCGACATGAATCTCACCGTTCTCCACCTTCTTCTGGAAATCAGCCGTCACCCGTAACGCAAGAAGATCAATGATGTCATTGTTGTAGCTCATCTGCGTTGCAGTAAAAGCCTTCATAATGGCATCATTGATCTTCGTCAGTGTAAAATCCGCTTTGGATCCGTCTCGTTTGATTACCTGAAACATCTTGTGTACCCCCTTAACTCGTGTCCCCATAGACCGTTTTCCCGGATTCCAGGGAAAACGTCGTCAAAACCTATCACGGTCTATTCTACAACACATTGTGGGGGAAGTCAATTAAAGAGTACTAGATATTGTGTATACATCAGTTCACCCACCATTTGCGAGACCACTGCTTTACGCTCTCTTCCACACTCTGTGATACAGCACATACGCCACCACAGCTGTCACGCCCTCTGTGCACACGAATGCCCACCATACACCGGCAGCTTCCAAAAAGCGGCTAAACACAAACGCCGCGGGAATGATCACAGCCACATATCTCATCACAGAGATGACAAGAGACGCCATACCCTGTCCCAATGCTTCCAAAGCTCCGGAGCAGGTAACAGAGACTGCCGACATGATAAATCCCAGACTGATGATATGCAGAGCCGTAATACCTATCGTTACCGTCTCCGGATTCTCAGTGAAAAGTCCGATCAGTTCTCCCGGGATCAACCAGCACAGTGCCGTACCGATGACCATGATCCCTGCGGTCAGTTCCATTGTCAGACGATAGATCTGCTCCACCCTTTTCCGTTCTCCGGCACCGTAATTGTATCCGATCAACGGCCGGATGCCCTGGATGATGCCGTTGGAAGGCAGGTAGATGAATGTCTGCAATTTATAATAGACTCCCAGTACGAGCACATAGCTCTGGGAAAATGTTGCCAGAATCCCATTCAACGCTGAAATCAGCAGGGACGGCAGCGCCATATTCAGACTGGCCGGAATGCCGATACCGTAAGTCTTCCCACAGATCTCCGCTTCCGGGCGCAGGTAGTTTCTGCGCAGCTTTACCGGCAGAGGATCTGCAACGTAATAGATGATGTACACAAGCAGTGTGATGACCTGTCCGATTCCGGTTGCCAGTGCCGCCCCTGCGATCTCCATCCGGGGGAACGGTCCGATACCGAAGATCAGGAGCGGATCCAGCACGATATTTGCCACAAATCCGGCAACCATGCTGATCATAGTGGCTCTCATCCGTCCGACGGACTGGAAGATCTTTTCCAAAGTAATTCCGCCGGTAACCACGGTAGAGAACAGGAATACCACGTTAGAATACTCCATGCCCAGAGCTCTCACGGCATCACTTTTCGTAAACATTCCCAGAAATGCATTCATTCCGCAGAGGAACAGGATCATGAGAAGGACACCGTGCAGTACTCCCAATACCATTCCCTGTGTCGCCGTCTTGTCGGCTTTTTCCTGATTCTGTGCTCCCAGATAGAAGGAGATCATTGCATTAACACCCACGCCGAAGCCCACCGCAACGGCGGTCAGCAGATTCTGCGCCGGATAGACTAAAGACAGTGCCGTCATGGCATCTTCACTGAGCTTTGCCACGAAATAACTGTCTACAATATTGTAGAGGGAATTGAACGCCGTAGACAGCACCATCGGAAGTGCCATGGACATTACC
>JBNMHS010000079.1:0-12319 GCA_050872885.1 Acetatifactor sp. | reverse complement strand
CCAAAGTTTTTACCAAAATTGATGACAAAAATATGCAAAGATATGCCAAAATATGCCAGAATAAGTGAAAAATGAAGAAAGGTAAAAAGGCTTGAAAAGCCCGAAAATACTGGAAATATGAGAAAAATCAAGATTTTATTTATTTGCCACGGCAATATTTGCCGTTCCACGCTTGCGGAAAGTGTATTCACTTATAAGGTCTCCAAACTGGGTTTATCAGACCAATTTCTGATAGACAGTGCTGCCACCAGCACAGAGGAGATAGGTAATCCTCCGCACAGAGGCACGGTCAACAAATTGAGAGAGGTAGGGATTCCGCTGGTTCCGCACCGGGCAAAGCAGATCACATTATCCGACTATGATAAGTTTGATTACATTATCGGTATGGATACGGCAAACATCCGAAATCTTAACCGGATGTTGCGAAATGATCCGGATGGCAAGATATATAAATTTCTTACTTTCGCCGGATCGAACCGGGACATTGCGGATCCCTGGTACACCGGTGACTTTGACGAAACCTATCGTGATGTGGTGGAAGGATGTGACGGATTCCTTAAGTATTTGCAGGAAAACGGAGAAATCGACACCTGATCTGACAAGCGTAACATACGTGGCTTGACATCTGTGTCACATGAGGAAAGTTCACAGAATCACCACATTTTTCTCACAATTCCTTCGCAGACATCCTCTATGATAAGAAGCAGATAAGGGGAAGAGATTTGAACAAGGAGGATTGAGAGTATGAGAAGATGGAATTTACCCCAGGTGAATACAAAAGTAATGTGTGCGGTATTGACGGCTGCAATGGTGATGACAGGTTTTACGGCTTGCGGAGGGACGTCAAGCGCAAGTACGGCTGGCTCAGAAAGTGTGGCGGAGGAAAAGGAGACAATTGCTCCGGAGAGTACAACGGAACAGAGCACTGCAGAACAGCCGACGGAAGCTGCCAATGGAAATGAAGAAAAAGTTGAGACATATCTTGGCCAGATCACGGCAATTGATGGCAATGTGATTTCTGTTGCGCTGGCAGAGAAGCCGGAAGCACCGGCTGGTGAAAAACCTAACGGCGAAGCACCCGGTGGAGAGAAGCCAAACGGCGAGGCACCAAACGGCGAGAAACCTTCTGGCGATGGCAGCCAGCCTGCCGGTGAAGCTCCTACTGAGCAGAAACCGGAGAAAGATATGCTGGATGATATGACATTAACCTTAAGCGGTGACACAATGACTATCACAGTCAACGATGATACGATCATCACAATCGACGGAAAAGATGCCACGTTGGATGATCTCCGGCTAGGAGATACGGTGTCCTTCTTCCTGGATGGCGAGGCTGTGACATCTCTGAGTGTAGGTATGCCGGAGAAAACAGAACCTATGCCGGCAGAATCTATGCAGGCACCGGAACAAAAGTAAGCTGACGTAAGAGCATGGTTCCCAGAATCTCTGCCATCTCTTCGGGAGATTGCGGGTGGGATTCTCTGAGCCAGGTCTCCACGACACCGACACAGCCGGTGATGATGAAAGAACAGAGGTATTCATAATTAGCATCCGATTGCGCACTCTTCAGAAACTGGAGAGTGCGTTTTTCAATCTGCTCTTTCAGGCGATTGACGAACGTCAGATCTCCGTGCGGACCGATCATGACCTTTGCCAGATCTCTGTGCCTGTCGAGAAAACGGAAAAATTCCAACAGTGTCTCGTGAGAGGACAGTGACTCTTCCGTTGCGGGCTCATGATCCACGATTTCATTGAATTCCGCAAATAATTCATCCTCTACTTTATGCAGCATATCGTAGATATCATCGTAATGCAGGTAGAAGGTACCGCGATTGATATCCACCAGTTCCGTCAGTTCTTTTACGGAGATATCCTGAATATCATGTGTTTCCATCATTTTTACCAGACCCTGAAGTAAAAGTGCGCGCGTTTTGCGCACGCGGCGATCCATTTTTTCCATACAATATTACACCTTTCATATTACTGAAACAGTTTTATAAAATCAGCAAATAAATTTTACCTATATATAATATCTAATCTAAATCTGAATTTTTTCTAAAACAATGGACAAATTTATGCAAAATGTCCATAAAAAGACATTTCAAAAGAATCTGTAGCTTGCTTTTTCTTCCTCATTATTATATTTTGCATGTGGCAGAAAATCAACAAAAGTTCATTAAATGACAATAATACAATTTCTCAACTTTGTAGTAAGTCTTTACAGATGGCAGAAAACCTTTTAAACTAAAGAAGAAGTTGAAAAATAAGGGTACAAAGAGAGAAAAGTGGGAGGAAAACATGGCAGACAACGCTGAAAAAGAGAAAAAAGACGATTCCTTTATGATGAAGCTTGCCACGCTCATTGTAGACAAACGAAAAGGATTTTATCTGATCTTCATTGTTTTATGTATTTTTTGCGTATTATCCATGAATAAGGTCAAGGTCAATAATGATCTGACCACGTATCTGCCGGATACCACGGAGACCAGAAGAGGACTGGATCTGATGGATTCGGAGTTTACAACATATGGATCCGCCCGGATACTGATCTGTAACGTGACATTCGATGAAGCACAGAAACTGGCAGATCAGGTGGAGAAAATGGATGGTGTCAGTATGCTGACTTTTGATGACACCGAGGATCATTATCATGACATGGAAGCTTTATTGTCTGTCACTTTTAATGAGGAAGCGGACACGGAAGCCACACAGCAGCATCTGAATGAAGTATTGGATGCATTGTCCGATTATGATGTCTATTATTCTTCTGATATCGGTCAGGAGGAACGTGATGCGGATGACCTGAATAATGATATGATCGTCATTCTGCTGCTGGCGGCGGTGGTTATCGTAGCCGTACTGCTGTTTACCTCCACGACATACGCGGAGATCCCGGTTTATCTGACAACGTTTATCGTTGCGGCTATTTTGAATAAAGGAACCAACTATTGGTTCGGGACCATCAGTTTCGTTACCAACTCGATCGCGGTGGTGCTGCAGTTAGGCCTGGCGGTAGACTATGCCATCATTCTGGCACATCGTTTTATGGAAGAGCATGAGGATAAGGATGCCAGAGAGGCCGTGATCGTGGCACTGAGTAAAGCAATCCCGGAGATCTCATCCAGCTCCCTGACTACCATATCCGGTATGGTAGCCATGATGTTTATGCAGTTTAGAATCGGTTATGATATGGGTATCATTCTGGCAAAATCCATTATTTTCAGTATGGTTGCCGTGTTTTTCCTGATGCCCGGTCTGCTGCTTACTTTTTCAAAAGCGATCGACAATACGCACCATAAGAGCTTCGTGCCGAAGATCACTGCGGTCGGTAAGTTCTGCGTGGCTACCCGCTACATTGTACCGCCGATCCTGATCGTAGGTGTTATCGCAGCATTCTTCCTTTCTAACAAGGCAAACTATGTATATGACACCAACACTCTGGAATCCAGCAGCATGAGTGAGAATAAGTTCTCTGTCAGCATGGTCAACAAAGAGTTCGGCGTAGTAAATCAGCTGGCGGTCATTGTTCCCAACGGAGATTATGAAAAGGAAGCCCAGACACTGAAGGCTCTGGAAAAGCTGGATGTGGTAAAATCTGTTCAGGGTCTTGGCAATATCGAGGCAATGGACGGCTATATGCTGACGGATAAGCTGAATCCCAGAGAGTTTGCGGAGCTGATCGATCTGGATGTGGAAGTGGCGGATATGCTGTATTCGGCATATGCACTGGACCAGAGTGATTATGGCGCACTGGTCAGCGGTGTCAGCGAATATGAGGTCCCTTTTATAGATATGTTCCTGTTCATTTATGATCAAAAGGAAAGCGGCAATATAACATTGGATGATGATCTGGAAGAGACTCTGACAGATGCTTATTCCCAGATCTGTATTGCAAAGGATCAGTTGTTGGGAGAGGACAATTCCCGATTCGTTCTGGAACTGAATGTTCCTTATGAAGGAGAAGAGACCACCGCAGCATTGGATCAGATCCGTAATACGGTAGCAAAGTTCTATGATACAGAAGACATCCTGTTAGTCGGCAACGCTACCAGTGATAAGGATCTTGGCGATTCCTTTGCAACGGATAACACCATTATCACAGTACTGACTGCATTGTTCGTTATGATCATTTTGCTGTTCACCTTCCAGTCCGCCGGTCTGCCGGTATTGCTGGTTGTAACGATCCAGGGCAGTATCTGGATGAACTTCTCATTGCCTTACCTGCTGAATGAATCGGTATACTTCCTGGGATATCTGGTGGTATCTGCGATTCAGATGGGTGCGACGATCGACTATGCTATCGTTATCACCAGCCGTTATATGGACCTGAAGACTTATATGCCTATCAAGGAAGCAGCAATCGAAGCATTAAACCAGGCATTCCCGACCATCGTTACCAGTGGTTCCATGCTGGTATCCGCGGGATTTATCATCAGCTATGTATCCACCAATGCGGCGGTGGCAGCTATCGGACTGGCATTGGGCCGCGGTACGCTGACTTCTATTTTACTGGTACTGCTGGCATTGCCCCAGACGCTGTTGATCGGAGATATTATTATTCAGAAGACAGCATTTACATTGAAACGGGATCTGGCGAAACCTTTGCCTTCTGCCGGAAGAATCCGTATGAACGGACACATCAAGGGCTATGTCAATGGTGTTCTGGAGGGTGATTTCATCGGTGTCATCGACGGTGAGATGGGTGCTGTGGTACGTCCCAAGGATACTGTGACAATGGAGAGGGATGATGCTCCGGAAGAAAATTATCCCAGACTGGAAGCACAGGAACTGCCGGAAGACGAAGAAAACGAAAACACAGAGAAAACAGCAGAAAGCGAGGGAACGGAAGATGAACAGTAAGAGATTATTATGTTTCCTGCTGGGAGCGGCATTGATCCTGCAGACACCGGCCACCGCATATGCGGCAGATACCCTGACTTATGAGCAGTATAAGGGAGGCAGCAGTTACAGCAGTACTCTAAAAGAGCAGGATTATGCGGTGATAGAGATCAGCACGGAGGAAGACCTGCGGAATCTAGCGGAGAACTGCGTGCTGGACAGTTGGTCCAGAGACAAAAAAGTAGTGCTTCAGAATGACATTGTTCTGAGCATGGCAAGTGAGTTCAGTATTCCTACGTTTGCGGGAATCTTTGACGGCGGCGGATTTACGATCTCCAATGTGAAGCTGACCGGAAGCGGTTCGGCGGTAGGCCTGTTCCGTTATGTACAGGAGGGAGCAAAAGTCCGTAACCTCACGGTGACAGGAGAAATATCCCCTTCCGGAAGCCAGGATCAGGTCGGTGGCATCGTCGGCGTGAATTACGGCAGTATTGAAAACTGTAAATTTGCCGGAAATGTGATCGGTGATACAGAGGTAGGAGGCATCGCCGGGGTCAACGCTGAAAGCGGAGAGATCCGTCGGTGCGAATCCACAGGAAATGTGATCGGCAATCATTCGGCAGGCGGCATCACAGGCAGCAATCACGGTATTCTGAATAACTGCAGCAACAGCGGCAATGTCAATACTTACAGTACGGAAGTGACATATGATCTGGATGACATCACCATGGATAATCTGGAACAGATCAACAGCACCTCCAATGTGGCAGCCCATACGGATACCGGCGGTATTGCGGGTATCTCAGACGGCAAGATCTACTATTGTTCCAACTCCGGAGCCATCGGCTATCAGCACGTAGGCTATAATACCGGTGGTATTGTAGGCAGACTGCATCAGGGCTATCTGCAGAACTGTACCAATACCGGATATGTGCAAGGCAGAAAAGATGTCGGCGGTATTGTGGGACAGATGGAACCTTTTCTGGAGATCCAGTATCTTAGTGATAAACTAAAAGAACTGGATACAGAGACCGACAAATTCCTGGATCTGCTGGATGCAACCCAGAAGGACGTGAGCGGCTACAGCAAACAGATATCGGCTATTGCGAAAAATATCAGCAATAACCTGAAGGACGCCAACGGTGCGGGAAGTTCACTGACCGGAACCGCTGCGGATCTGTGGTATATTTACAATCAGGAATTAAACGGTGTCAGCAACGACCTGAAAGTACTGAATGATGAACTGAACAAACAGGCGGATAATGACAAGAATAATGGTAACAGTCATGACATTACATTGAGCGGAAATAATTTCTGGAATGGTGTCGACTGGGGCAATAACGGAAACAATAACAGTGATAATGGCAACGGCGGCGTCAGCGGCGGCAATATTACGATCACTGTGCCGGATGATACAGAAAGCTATAAGGCGGCATTGAAGAAATTCGGTGAAAATGCCACGAAGCATCTGGATAACATGACGAATGCATCCAGTGACCGCAGCGGCGGCATCAGGGATAATCTTGATACATTGAATGACCGCCTGGATAAGACGTTTGATCAGCTCGGTCAATTGGGAGATGTGTTACAGGCAGGTACAGACAGCACAAGCGCCCATGTGGACGAATTGATGGACCAGGCAAGAGTATTGCGCAGACTTGTCAGCGAGATCAGAGACGACCTGTTCCGCTATGAGGGAATTTCCGTGGAGGATACTTCGGATGAATCTGCAAGCAGCGGAGAAGTGAACCCCGGAGATCCCAATGCGGAGGACGGAGCCGCAGAACCGGAAGGAACGGAAGAAGCGCGCTATGATACATCCAGCTTCCAGAAAGGAAAGGTTACCCTGTGTGTGAACCGCGGTACGGTGGAAGCGGATACCAATGTCGGCGGAATCGTCGGTCAGGTGGCAACAGAATACGATTTTGACCCGGAAGATGACATTACCTTGACCGGTTCGGAAAGTTTTGATGTGGAGCAGACTATCAAGGCGGTCGTCAGAGACAGTCGTAACCTTGGAGACGTCACAGGCAAAAAAGACTATGTCGGCGGTGTTGTCGGTAAGGCGGAATACGGTGCCATCATTTCCTGTGAATCCTATGCTCCGATAGAGAGTACCGGAGGCAGCTATGTGGGCGGTGTAGCCGGCTCGGCCAGTTATGCGATCCGCAGCTGTTACAGTATGGGTAAGATCACCGGCAAAAATAATATCGGCGGTATTGCCGGAGAAGGCTGCGATATTTTCTACAGTTATGCGTATAATGATCTGGATATGTCCGGTGAGAGCCGGGGCAGCATTGCCGGAAAAGTCAGCGATGACGGTACTTTGTACGGCAACTATTACGTAGAAGGCGGTGCCGGTGGTGTGGACGGTATCGGATACCAGGGGGGAGCTACCCCGTTGTCCTATCAGGAATTCTGCAGCAAGGACGGCGTCCCGGATGCATTTTCACAGTTTACCATTACCTTCCAGGCGGATGGCGTAGAAGTGGCTTCTTATAAATGTAGTTACGGAGATTATTTATCCGCAGACCAGATCCCGGAAGTACCGGCGAAAGATGGTTATTACGGTGTATGGCCGGACTATGATTTCAGCTATATTACCGGCAATAAGGTATTGGAGGCAGAGTATCAGGAATGGACAGCGTCTATTGCTTCCGCAGAGAAAAATGATGACAACAAGCCTTTGGTCATGGCAGTGGGCAATTTCTATCCGAACGCAGCATTGCATCTGCAGGCCGAGGGGGATACCTATACCGTGTCTCTGACAAATTCCATGGAGGATGATGCTCCGGATTACACGGGTGAAGTGACACTGCGTGTCTTCTGTGAGGATGCGGATAACACCGTTGTACAGGTAGAACAGGATGGAGAGTACCGTGAGGTCGAGTCCACGGTGATCGGAAGCTACAGACAGTTTACCATGGAAGTACCCGGCACCTTCCGCACGGTAGAGGCAGAGGGCGGTCATACCTTATTGATCGTTCTTGGTATCGTCGGCGGTGCTGCGGTGATCCTGTTGATCGTATTGCTTTGGAAAAAGGCGGCAAAGCGCAGAAAAAACCGTAAGCATGCGAAAAAGCAGAACACACCGGAAAACATAAATCCACCGGAGAATACGAATCCGGCGGAACCGGAAGAAAGCACCGGAGAGGATAACGCATGATGCAGGCAGTTTTATTCGACATGGACGGTACTTTGATCGATACCGAAAAATATTACCGGATTTTCTGGCCGAAGGCACTGGCAGCCTGTGGATATGTCATGACGGATGAACAGGCACTTTCCATGCGCAGCCTCGGCAGGCCGTTTGCCCCCAGACAGTTGAAGGACTGGTACGGGGAGGATTTTGACTATTATGCGGTGCGCGATAAGCGGAAAGAACTGATGGAAGAAGCACTGGACCGGGACGGCATCCGGGTAAAACCGGGAGCCGTCGAACTTCTGGAATATCTGAAGAAGCGTCATATTACCACGGCGATTGCCACAGCAACGGATCTGGAGCGGACGGAAAAATATCTTGCAATGACAGGTTTACGTTCGTACTTTGACAAGCTGATCTCAGCAACGATGGTAAAAGAGGGAAAACCTTCACCGGACATTTATTTATATGCCTGCGAACAGCTGGGATTGTCTCCTGAAAAGTGCATAGCTGTGGAGGATTCCCCCAACGGTGTACTGAGCGCTTACCGCGCCGGCTGTAAAGTCATCATGGTGCCGGATCAGACCGCACCTGACGAGACGCTGCGCAGATGCTTATCTGCCTGTGTACCGACACTGGCGGATATCTGTGATCTCGTGGATCAGATGTAAAATACGAATCAGTCAGTGCCTATTCGTAAAAATTATTTCGCTGAAATTGTATTCTTTGTAAAATAATGTATCCGGTTGATGGCCGATAACGGAAACAGCCCGGTAGGAGACGAATCTGCGGATTTGGCGTTCTGCCGGGCTGTTTTGCTGCGTGAATCACTCAAATACAGGCTGTAAAAATGGGAATAGTGGTTCAGATGCCTTGATTTTTATATTACAGTGTGTTATTATTTTAACGATTAGAGCGTTTATACGAAACATACGAGGAGAAGTGACCGAACAGAGTCGCAAATATCTGCGCAGTGTTTCCGTAAGTGCAATATTAGAATTATTCCAACAGGGAGCCCGAGGGGCGGAAAGGAATGGAAGAAAATGAATTTTGATGACATCGTAGCAAAGGTAAAAGAATGTGGGAAAAAGACCGTAGCAGTATCTGTTGCACAGGACAGTGCCGTGCTGGAAGCTGTACATGAAGCCAAGAGACTGGGTATTGCAGATGCAATTCTGGTAGGCGATGAAGCAAAGATCCGTGAGATCGCAGCAGGTATGAACATGGATCTGTCCGATTATGAGATCATCAATGAACCGGATATGATCGAAGCTTCTCTGAAGGCTGTAAAGCTGGCGCATGACGGTCGTGCCGATATGTATATGAAGGGACTGATCGATTCCAAGAATTTCTTAAAGAGTGTTTTGAATAAAGAAGTAGGTCTTCGTACCGGCGGTACACTGTCCCATGTATGTGTATTCGAGATTCCCGGCATTGACAGACTGCTGTTCCTGACAGATGTTGCGTTTATGACCTATCCTACCTTAGAGGAAAAGGTACAGATCATCAAAAATACCATTCCCGTATGTAATGCCTGTGGCGTTGAAGTACCCAAGGTAGCACCCCTGGCAGCCGTAGAAGTTGTAAATCCCAAGATGCCCGTCACCGTAGATGCTGCCGAACTGACCAAGATGTGTGAAGAAGGCCAGATTCCCGGATGTATCGTTGATGGACCGCTGTCTCTGGATCTGGCAATCGATCCTGAAGCTGCCAAGCATAAGGGAGCAACCGACCGTAAGATCCAGGGTGATGCAGATGTACTGTTGTTCCCGGATATTCATGCGGGCAACCTGGTATACAAGGCAAGCGTACATATGGTAAAGGTAAAGAACGGATGCATCCTGACCGGCACCAAGGTACCCGTAGTCCTGACCAGCCGCTCCGATACCTGCGAGACCAGGGTATACTCTCTGGCACTGGCAGCAGTCGTTGCAGAAGAAATGAAGAAGAATCAGCAGTAGTTTTTAAAATACAGGAGGAAACATACAATGGCAATCAAGAGTCTGGTAATCAACCCCGGTTCCACCTCCACCAAGATCGGTGTATTTGAGGATGAGAACTTACTATTTGAAGAGACCTTAAGACATTCCACCGAGGAAATCTCCAAATACGATACTATTTTCGAACAGAAGGATTTCCGTAAGAAGATCATTACCGACCTTCTGGCAGAGAAGAACTGTGATCTGAAGAGCTTCAACGTGATCGTAGGACGTGGCGGTCTGTTAAAGCCCATCCCCAGCGGTACTTATGCTGTGACCGATGATCTGCTGGAAGATCTGAAGATCGGTGTACAGGGTCAGCATGCTTCCAACTTAGGCGGTATTCTGGCAAGAGAGATCGGTGACGAGATCGGCGTTCCTTCTTACATCGTAGATCCCGTTGTTGTAGATGAGCTGATGCCCATCGCAAGATATTCCGGTCTGGAAGAGATCCCCAGAGGCAGCATCTTCCATGCACTGAACCAGAAGGCAGTAGCCAAGAGATATGCCAAAGAGGCAGGCAAGCCTTACGAGTCCCTGAGACTGGTAGTGGTACATATGGGCGGCGGCGTATCCGTAGGTGCTCATGAAGACGGCAAGGTCGTAGATGTCTTCAGTGCTTTCGATGGTGACGGTGCATTCTCTCCCGAACGTGCCGGAGGTGTTCCCTGTGCAGCACTGGTAAAGATGTGCTTCTCCGGTGAATATACCGAGAAAGAGATCAGTGCGAAGCTGATCGGTAAGGGCGGCCTGAATTCTTATCTGGGTACCAACGATATGCGTGAGGTGACCAAGCGTGCTAATGAGGGAGATGCCAAGGCTGCGGAAGTAAAACAGGCATTCCTGCTGCAGGTAGCCAAGGATATCGGTGCTATGGCCTGTGTCCTGAACGGTAAGGTAGACCAGATCATCATCACCGGCGGTATCGCATACGGCGAAGATGTTGTTGCTAAATTAAAAGAGAGATGCGGCTGGATCGCTCCCGTGACCGTATATCCCGGCGAAGACGAGCTGTTAGCTCTGGCACAGGGCGCACTTCGTGTCATGAACGGCGAGGAGCAGGTAAAGCAATATTAAAATACAGCACAGCTTTATAAAGAATGGATAAAACCGGGCGGCTTTTCATGATAAATGGAAAGCCGCCCGGTTTTTGTCCCCTTGTTGTCTCCTTTTACGTGCTAAGATGACTCTAAAGTAAGGATAAGCAGTATCATAAAGAGGAGCACAGATGTCGGCAATAGCATTTATACATATATCACTGGAAATCTGGGGTGGTGTTTTCTGCCTGATCGCAGCGCTTTCGGTATCCCTTGGAAGACGAAAAGGTAATAAAGCAGACCACATGATCGTATTTATGGAATTGACGGTGGCAGCACTTATGATCATGGATGCATTGGCCTGGGGGTTCCGCGGATATCCGGGAGAACTGGGAGCGGTCATGGTACGCATGAGTAATCTGGCTGTGTATCTGATCAGTTATGGAATTCTGGCAGAATTTACAACTTATCAACTGTACGTGATTAATGGCAAGACAGACTTTCCCATACGCTTATGGAGCTATGCTATCTACGCAATCAGCGCCGTAGGTGCAGTGATGGTGGAAGTCAGCCAGTTTACGAATTTCTTTTACTACTTTGACGAGAACAATTTTTACCATCGCACGGATAATTTTTATATTTCGCAGGTGATTGCCATCGTGGGAATGGTGCTGGCAGTGTATATGATGATTTATCATAGAAAATGTTTTAGCGATGAGATGTTTGTGGCACTGTTATCCTATATGGCACTGCCGCTTCTGGCATTACTGGTACAGTTGTTCGTATACGGAGTTGCCTTGTTAAATATTGCGATTGCAATCTCAATGCTGATGATTTTTTTTTCATGGCAGATGGATCGTTCCAGGGCAAGCGTGAAAATGGCAGAACAGATTCTGGAGCAGGAACGGAAAATGAACAGGCAGCAGCAGGAGATTATGATGAGTCAGATCCAGCCACATTTCCTGTTTAATTCCCTGACAGCCATTGCACAGCTATGTGAGAAGGATCCGAAGATGGCCCGATATGCCACGATTTCTTTTGCAGAGTTCCTAAGGGCCAACGTGAATGTGCTGAAAAATCCGGAACCGATCCTGTTCTCACAGGAACTGGAAAATATTCAAAATTATCTGGTGCTGGAGCAGATCCGCTTTGGAGATAAGTTGCAGATAGAATATGATATCGAAGAGGATGACTTCGAGATACCGATCCTGACGGTACAGCCGCTGGTGGAGAATGCAATCAAACACGGCATCAAACAGTCCGGTACCGTGTGGATCACTACCAGAGAACTGGAAGATGCCTATGAAGTCGTGGTACAGGAT
>JBNMHS010000078.1:0-12504 GCA_050872885.1 Acetatifactor sp. | reverse complement strand
CCTACCAGAAGGGAAATGGCTGCCACAAATACCACAAATATTGTAATATAACTTAAGATCTGGTTCATCTGACTCATATAGTCATTAAAGTTCTCAACACCGATCAGATTTTTACCGCGTACACCATGCCGGTTTTCCATAAGTCTTACTACATCCGAAGCTACCTGAGATGCATTTTCCCCACCGTCACTGATGATCAGAAGATCATTATAGGTCACATAAAAACCATAATCCTCAGAGACAACAGAAATGGGAGCCTCCAGAGAGATCGTGGTATTCCCCACCATGCTCATGAGTTTGGACGCATTATCCTTACGGATGCCGACAATCGTAAATTCCTGTGTCACGCCGTACAGACTGAAATCAAATGTCATTCCCACTACATTTGTATTGCCGAACAGAGTTCTTGCGCTGCTCTCTGTGATAACGCAGACTCTATTGGCAGAATAGTAATCCGTGTCCGTAAAATATCTGCCCTTGATAATAGGATCGTTGCTGGAATACTCCAGCCCCGGCATTCCGAAAGATGCCGATGCGGCAAATGTTCCTTTTCTTCCCGTGGCAGATCCTCCAAAACTCCAGGAAGGTGTTACCGCCTTGACATTCGGAACTTTTTCCATAATAGCATCAATATCTTCTTCCGAAAACTCAACGGCAGATCCATCATCGTTATCCTTCGAATAAATATATATCTGTCCTCCGGCCATGGCGTTCAGTTCTCCGTTGATGCCGCCCTTGACACCATCACCGATAGAAATGATCATGATCACGGAGGAGATACCGATGATAATTCCCAGCATCGTCAGAACGGAACGGCCTTTATTGCTTCGGATATTCATCAATGCAATTTTGATGTATTCCCATACCTGTGCCATAATCCGCCCCCTACTCCTGTGACACGACAGCAACTGTCATGCCTTCCTCCAGACTTTCACCGGTAATGCTGCTTACAATGATCTCATCCTCTTGTGTAATGCCGTCCAGGATCTCCGTATATTCATCGGAGGAAATACCGCAGGTCACAGCGCGTCTTGCGACCGTTCCGTTCTCCACAACATACAGAAAGTCGCCGTCTTTATCCGCATTGATCGCTTCTACCGGAATCATCAGGGTATCTTTTGCACTGTTGGTATGTACTGTCAGTTTTGCATCCAGTCCCAGAATAATCTTGTCATCCGGATTCGTCAGATGTACTTCTACTCCTACCATCGGAGTATTGGAAGCATTCAGGGTTGCCATACGGTTGATCTTAGCGATCTCTCCTTCGTATTTATTGCCGGAGATCGTAACATCTACTTTCTGGCCGATAGCAAGTTTTGCCACATCGGACTTGGAAGCATCAAAGGTAACTTTTACATTCCGGCTGCTCTCCAGCGTGATCAACTGTGCTCCCTCTGCCACACTGGCTCCGGAGACTCCGGTACATTCCGTTACAATACCGTCGAAATCCGCAACAATTCCTTTCTGCGCTTTGTCGTACTGTTCCTGTGCTTCCTTGTAAGTCAGCTGTGCCAGATCCTTGTCTGCCGCATAAGCCTGGGACTGGTAACCGTTCAGGATCGTGCTTTCGCTGCTTCCCTTCTGGCTCTTCATTTCTGCCTTGTAATTCTCACATTCGGTAATATGCTCCTGTACCGTTGCAATTTCATTCTGCATGTTTACTACATAATCACTGGAATTGGCAATGGACTGCACATAAGTGTTTCTCGCCTGGTCGCTGCTGATATCCTGCAATTCCTTATTGATCTCCGCTGCCCGCTCCTGCGTCGTGCCATCCTGCAATTCCTTATTCAGATCCGCCGCTCTTCTGCTCAGATTATAGCTTTCCTCAGACAGCTGTCTCTGGGTCTCTCTCTGACTTGTGCTCAGTTTATCCTGCAGATCCTTCAGATAAGATTTATAATCCGCCAGCTGCTGATCCAGCACAGCCAGATTCGTGTTAGCCTCGTTCAGCTTCGCATTGCTTTTACTGTTCTCTGACATGGTACTGTTGTAAGATGCGTTGCTCTTGTTCTGCTGTAATGTTGCTTCCTGCAGGCGTTCTTCCATTTGGTCCATGTCATAGGTCATCAGTACCTCTCCGGCCTCGACAGCATCCCCGGCTGCCACACGGACTTCGTTCAGTCTGCCGCTGACCGGAGCAAAGAGAACGACCTTCTCTTCACTTGCTACCTTTCCGCTGGTGCTGACATTCTCTTCAATATCTCCGCGGAATGCATTGGTAGTGGTTACCATCACCCCGGTATTGCCGGAAAATGCACAGCTTACCATGCGGATCACGATCAGTAAGATCACAATGATTGCAATAATAACAGGTGCTTTTTTACGTTTTTTGCCTGATTTCTTTGCTTTTTGTTGTCTCTGCTGTTTCTTTTCTTCTTTCAATTTCTTTTTTTCTTCTCTTTTTATTTCTTTGGCACTCAGTGTCTGTTCTGTTTTTTCCTGCTGTTCCATCATCCCTCATGATCCTTTCTGCTATTCTGTTCTGCAACTTCCTTTTACGCCCCTGTGGGCAATTCTTCCGTAGGAACACTCTGTCCTGAATCGGATTCTACTTTACCGTCCTTGATCTTGATCACCCGCTTTGCCTGTGCCGCAATATCATTGTCATGAGTGATCAGGATGACCGTTCTTCCCTCGCTGTGTAATCCTTTCAGGATATCCATGATCTCCTTCGTGGAATTGGAATCCAGATTACCGGTAGGTTCATCCGCCAGGATCACAGGCGGCGCCTGGGCTATTGCTCTGGCAATTGCCACTCTCTGCTGCTGTCCTCCGGACATCTCGGACGGTTTGTGATTCATACGGGGTTCCAGGCCGACTTTTTTCAGAGCTTCTCTGGAAAGCTCCTGTCGTACGCTTTTCGCTACTCCCCGATAGATCAGCGGCAGTTCTACATTTTCGACTGCCGTCAGATTAGGGATCAGATTAAATCCCTGAAAGATAAACCCGATCTCACGGTTCCGGATATCAGACAGTTCATCATCCGTCAATGCTGATACATCCTGCCCATGCAGCCAATACTCTCCGCTGGTGGGCACATCCAGACACCCCAACATATTCATCAGAGTAGATTTACCGCTTCCGGAATGTCCGATGATCGCTACAAATTCCTGCTCATCGATGGTCAGGCTGACATGATCCAGAGCCCGCACTTCATTCTCTCCCGGATTGTAGACCTTACACACATCTTTGATCTCCACTAATGCGCTCATTCCTCATATACTCCCATTTCATGATACATTTGTTATGTATTGTCCTTTGTGTTACTGTACTACTCGCATAATACAATAATATCTTTTGAGTGTCAACACATTTTTATTATTATTCTGATGAAATCTACTATAGCAGAGAAAATGAAAAAAATAGTTGGGAAAATTCTAAAGATTTTCTATATTGACAATTCATTCACGAGGTGTTATATTCCATCCATAAGGTAAAGTTCTTCAGGGTTGGGTGCGATTCCCTACTGGCGGTGAAAGCGTAAGCTTACAGTCCGCGACCCGCAGTTCTCTGATCTGCGGCTGATCCGGTGTAAATCCGGGACCAACAGTACAGTCTGGATGAAAGAAGAAGTGTCACTTATGTTTTTTGTGATACCTATGCCCCGGAGTCTTTGGATTCCGGGGCTTTTTTTGAAGACTTTCCTTTCATTTTTTCATAAGAAAGGAGTTCTGAAATGAACAATTTAATGCAAACCGTAACTGAAAATGTAGTCTATGTCGTGATCTTCCTGGCTGTTATCGTAGGATGCTTCCTGGCAGCCGTGGCGCTGGAAAAGGGCGCACAAAAGAAAAACGGGATTTCCGAGCCTATCTTCACTACAAGGAAACTGGCCATGATCGGTATGTTCTCCGCCATTGCCATGATCCTGCATGTGTTGGATTTCCCTATCTTCTTCGCTCCGGGCTTCTATAAGATGGATTTCAGTGAACTGCCCATCTTAGTCGGCTCCTTTGCCTTCGGTCCGGTAGCCGGTGTCATGATGGAATTCGTAAAGATCCTGCTGAAACTGTGTGTGAAAGGTACATCCACCGCTTTCATCGGAGATCTGGCAAACTTCGTTGTGGGATGCAGCCTGATTCTCCCCGCTTCCGCCGTCTATTCCTTTAAAAAGACGAAGAAAAATGCCGTTATCGCATGTATCGCAGGTACTCTGGTCATGACCGTATTCGGTACTGCGTTCAATGCCGTATATCTGCTTCCCGCCTTCTCAAAATTCTACGGAATGCCCATGGATGCCATCCTGGCAATGGGTACCGAGGTAAATCCGTTAGCAAAGGAAGGCAGCATTATAAGCTTTGTGGTTGCATGTGTTGCTCCCATGAATCTGATCAAAGGAAGCTTGGTATCCGTTGTCACACTGCTGATTTACAAACCTTTAAGCCCGATCATTAAGACCGGGCACAGGGGATAAGTATTATAAATATAATTCAAATATCTATTGTTACTGCTTCTGGATCTTCATGGTCAGTCCGATACGCTTTTTCGCCACATCCACGGTCAATACCTGCACGTCCACGATGTCACCCACGCTGACTGCCTCCAGAGGATGCTTGATATAACGGTCTGTGATCTGGGAGATGTGTACCAGTCCGTCCTGATGTACTCCGATATCTACAAATACACCAAAGTCAATGACATTGCGCACCGTTCCCTTTAGGATCATGCCGGGCTTTAAGTCCTTCATATCCAGTACATCACTGCGCAGTATCGGCTTCGGCATATCGTCTCTGGGATCTCTGCCGGGCTTCTCCAGCTCTTTCAGTATATCCGTCAGCGTGATCTCACCGATACCAAGTTCTTCTGCCAGAAGTTTCTTATTTTTAATACGTTTTTCCAGTCCGGAAATATCTTTTGCATCATTTACTGCATTTGCTGCATTGACAGGATTCTTCTTTGCAGAGTTCTCTGCGTCTGCCGCAAACGTCACACCGCCCATTGCCGCCGCCAGGGCTTTTCCCATTGCAGTATTCGTGTTATGCACACGTACGCTCTTGTTCTTCTGCTCCTCACGTTTCTTCGGCGCAGTATTTGCACCGGTCTGTCCGGATGCCTGTCCTGCACTGCTCTTGCCGGAAGCTTTTTTCAAGGCTGCCTGCTTCTGGGCTTCCTTGATGTCTTCCATGGTCAGCCCAAGCTTTGTCATGAGCTGTTCTGCCGCTTCGTAAGACTCGGGATGTACGCTGGTGGCATCCAGAGGATTCGTTCCATCCAGGATTTTCAGGAAACCTGCACACTGCTCGTACGCTTTGGGACCTAACTTCGGCACCTTCAGCAGCTGCTTTCTGTTTGCAAAACGCCCGTTATTTTCTCTGTAATCGACAATATTTTTGGCAATCGTTTTGTTAATACCGGAGACATATTCCAGCAGAGATGCGGATGCGGTATTCAGATCCACACCAACCTTATTTACGCTGTCCTCTACGACACCGTTCAGGGCATCACTCAATTTCTTCTGATTCATATCGTGCTGGTACTGGCCGACACCGATGGACTTCGGATCGATCTTTACAAGTTCTGCCAGCGGATCCTGCAGTCTTCTGGCGATGGATGCAGCACTTCGCTGTCCCACATCAAAATTCGGGAACTCTTCCGTTGCCAGCTTACTTGCGGAATATACGGAAGCACCGGCTTCGTTGACGATCACGTACTGTACCGGGCGGTCCAGCTCTTTCAGCAATTCTACGATCACCTGCTCGGATTCTCTGGATGCCGTACCGTTTCCTACGGAAATTAAGTCTACATTATATTTTTCGATCAGTTTCTTCAGTTCTGCTTTGGATTCTTCCACTTTATTCTGGGGTGCGGTAGGATAGATCACCTTGGTATCCAGTACTTTTCCGGTCGCATCGACTACCGCCAGCTTACAGCCGGTACGGAACGCCGGATCCCAGCCCAGTACCACTTTACCGGCGATGGGCGGCTGTAACAGCAGCTGTTCCAGATTCTTGCCGAAGACATTGATAGCGCCGTCCTCTGCTTTTTCCGTCAGGTCATTACGGATTTCTCTTTCAATAGCAGGTGCTATTAAACGGTCATAGCTGTCTTCTACTGCAGCACGGATCACCGGAGTCGTATATTCGTTTTCCTTCGTGATCAGCTTCTTCTCAAGGTAACGGAGGATTCTCTCTTCCGGCGCATTTACTTTTACAGTCAGTATCTTCTCCGCTTCTCCGCGGTTCAATGCCAGTACTCTGTGACCGGCAATCTTTTTCACCGGTTCTTCAAAGTTATAGTACATCTCATATACGCTCTGGGCTTTTTCGTCCTTGGCAGTACTTGTGACAATGCCTTCCTCTACGGTAATATCACGGATATAGCGTCTGTGATCCGCATCATCGGAGATCATCTCGGCAATGATATCCTGTGCTCCCTGCAAGGCTTCCTCCGGGGTCTTTACTTCTTTTTCCTCGGATACATATTTTGCCGCCTCGGTAAGCACCGGCTCTGTGGCATCCTGGCGAAGAATATATTCTGCCAGGGGCTCCAGGCCTTTTTCTTTTGCAATGCCGGCACGGGTCTTTCTCTTAGGGCGGTAAGGGCGATACAGATCCTCTACCACTACCATAGTCTGCGCTGCCAGAATTTTCTCTTTTAATTCCTCTGTAAGTTTCCCTTGTTCCTCAATACTTTTTAATACCTGCTCTTTTTTATCTTCCAGATTTCTTAAGTAGGTAAGTCTTTCATCAAGATTACGCAGCTGCTCATCGTTCAGCGATCCGGTGACTTCCTTACGATAACGGGAGATAAAGGGAATGGTATTCCCCTCATCGATCAGCTTGACCGCAGCTTCCACCTGCCATTTTTCTACCTGAAGTTCTTCTTTGATTTTCTGTATAATATCCATAGTTCCTCCATTCGGCTTCCGCCTTCTTGCTTAGCAAAACTATTATACTGGAATCCGGAAGATTTCTCAATGTTTAAAATTGTTTCATCTGTTTTTCATTTTTATTTCATTGCTTAATTACACAAAAAATGTTACAGTACTTATTATGAGTGAAACGTATCAAAAGAATGTCTATTTCACTCGGAAATGAGGATTCTTATGGATTATTATCAGAATCAGAATAACGAAATGAACCAGAATATGCCGCAGACTGATCCAAAGTACAAGGGATTGTCCATTGCTTCCATGGTATGCGGAATCTGCTCCCTGGTCATGTGCTGCACCGGTGTATTGTCTATTCCCGCAGGCGCTCTCGGCATACTTTTTGCGCTGTTGACCAGAAAAAAGGGCCAGCGCATGAATAATATGTGTGTCGCCGGCATCTGGCTGTCCTGTGTAGGACTTGCCCTTGGTATTTTCATCACTGTCAGCAGCATTATCACCGTATTCACCGATCCTACTTATTTTAATATGCTGGATCAGATGTATCAGCAGATGTACGGTGTCGGTATCGACGAATTCTGGCAGTCTTATATGTAAGGAGCCGCCTTTTCTTATTTGTGTAGTTTATTTATCGTACTGCTCAAATACGGTATTTAACATATTCTATTTTCATTTTACGGAATACAGCAGAGTTCCTCACAGCACACAGGAGGAATTCAGCCGAATGCAGAACCTGTCTGGATCTGACGGTTTCATTTTTATGATTGTGTGCAGAAATGAGGAGTTTCCATGGTACAATATACATCCAGATCTCAGCTAAAAAATCACGCCCGTGACAAAATGGCCGGGCAATACGGCAATGCCATTTTAATGTCCATCTGTGAAGGATTGATTACTTTTTCATTGACCTTTGCAGTCAGTATGATTTTCACCATGATCTCTACGATTCAGATTCTGATGGGTGGCAGCGGCGAATCAAGTCTTGCAGAATTCCTGTTGCTTACACTGTGCACCACGATCTGTTCCGTATTCACGGGGATCTTCCGTACCGGTACCACACTGTTCTACCTGAATCTGTCCTGTGGAAGACCTGCTACGGTATCCAATCTGTTCTACGGATATAAATATATGTTCAAGAAGTCCCTGACCATTTCCGCAGTGGTCATCCTGCTGAATGCCGTATGTTCTCTCCCTTATGAGATCTGTTATTTTCTCATGGGAAAAAGCACAGATAAGGTTCCGGTGGCACTGCTGTGTATTGCTTTCATTATTATCGGCATGTGCGTGTACCTGCCGATTGCTTTCGGATTATCCCAGTCCTTCTACCTGTTACTGGATTTCCCCCAGTACAGTGCATCGGAGATCATGAAGCTGAGCTTCCGTATCATGAAGGGGCATAAATGGGAGCTGTTCTGCCTGCGCCTGAGCTTTATTCCTATGTATCTGCTGGGGTTGTTGAGCTTCGGTATCGGTAACCTCTGGGTAAAAGCTTACCAGAGCATGACCTGCTCGCTGTACTTTCTGGATCTGATGCAAGGGGAGCATTGATAATTGATAATTGAAAACGGACAATAAAAAAGACAGTGCTTTGAGAGGAAACCGAGGTGAATTTCAATCTCTCTGCACTGTCTTATTTTTGTGTCTATATTCGACTACGCTTCTGTTTTCTTATCCCCTTGTACGCTGATCCATTTCAGATAGCCGTTGATGAAGATATCGAGGCCGCCGTCCAGTACTGCGTCCACGTTACCGGTCTCTACATCGGTACGGTGATCCTTGACCAATGTGTACGGTTGTAGTACATAAGAACGGATCTGGTTGCCCCAGCCGATCTCCTTGACTTCGCCGCGGATGTCTGACAACTTCTCTACATTGGCTTCCTGCTTCAGCAGATACAGCTTCGCTTTCAGCATCTGCATTGCCTTGTCCTTGTTCTGGAACTGGCTTCGTTCGTTCTGACACTGTACCACGGTTCCTGTCGGGATATGGGTGATACGGATAGCGGAAGATGTCTTGTTGATATGCTGACCACCGGCACCGCTGCTTCGGTAGGTGTCGATACGCAGATCTTTTTCATCGATCTCTACATCCAGGTCTTCTTCAATATCCGGCATAACATCCAGGGATACGAAAGAAGTCTGACGTTTGCCCTGTGCATTGAACGGGGAAATACGCACCAGACGATGCACCCCCTTCTCCGACTTCAGATAACCGTAAGCATTCACACCGTTGACCTGGAAAGTCACCGACTTGATTCCGGCTTCATCACCGTCCAGATAGTCCAGCACTTCCACGGTAAATCCCTTGCGTTCTGCCCAACGGGTATACATACGATACAGCATACCGCACCAGTCGCAGCTCTCGGTACCGCCGGCACCGGCATTGAGCTTCAAAATCGCATTGTTCTTATCATATTCTCCGGACAACAGCGTACTGATACGCAGTTCATCAAATTCTTTGATAAACTCATCCAGTTCTCCCCGAATCTCCGGGATCAAAGATTCATCATTCTCCTCATATCCCATATCGATCAGGGTCAGGATATCGTCATACTGTGTGGAAAGCTTATCACACTCTCCCACAGTATCTTTCATGTTTTTCAGTTCTTTCATTTTCTGGTTGGAACGCTCCGGGTCATCCCAGAATCCGGGAGCCTCCATCTCACGTTCCATTTCTTCGATTCGCTTGACCTTATTAGCGAGGTCAAAGTGAATCCCTCACTTCCGCTAAAGGTGTTTCGTAGGACAGAATTTCTGTCTTCATCTGATCTAATTCAACCACTTAACGTCACCCACTTTCTGATTTTATTTCTGATTTTAATTTTATTCTGCTGCGGTTGATACAACTATCGATAATTAGCCGGACTTTTAAGTTTGCCGGATTCAACGTCACGCTTTCCGTCCGCAGCAGTTCTTGTACTTCTTACCGCTTCCGCAAGGGCAGGGATCATTGGGATATACCTTCGCATTTTCGCGCTTTACCGGTCCCTTCTGTAAGGAATCATCCTTATTGGTTCCGGTGATCTGTGCCTGCTGCTCACGCTCTACCTTTTGCTCGATCTTAATATGGAACAGAAGTCTTACGGTCTCTTCGCGGATGTTCTGGGTCATCTCATCGAACATCTCATAGCCGCTCATCTTGTACTCTACCAGCGGATCTCTCTGTCCGTATGCCTGTAAGCCTACGCCCTGACGCAGCTGTTCCATGTCGTCAATGTGATCCATCCACTTACGGTCGATGACTTTCAGCAGAACCACACGCTCCAGCTCACGGATTGCTTCGGGTTCGGGGAACTCGGCTTCTTTTGCTTCATACAGCTTCACAGCTTCTTCCTTCAACTGCTGTTTCAGGCTGTTCTTCTTAGGTTTCTTCACGCGCTCCGGTGTCAGAGGCTGTAAAGGAATCGTAGGAATGAGCAGGGTATTCAGTTCATTGAAATCCCACTCGGACATATCCGCATCATCATTGATACAGATATCCACGCAGTTCTCGGTAATATCGGTAATCATCTTGTAGATGACATCACGCATGCTTTCGCCGTTCAGTACCTTCAGACGCTCTTCGTAGATGATCTCTCTCTGCTCGCTCATGACACGGTCATATTCCAGCAGATTCTTACGGATACCGTAGTTGTTGCTCTCGATCTTCTTCTGGGCGGACTCGATGGCATTGGTCAGTGCCTTATGCTCGATCTCCTGTCCTTCCGGAATACCAAGAGTATTGAACATGCTGATCAGACGCTCGGAACCGAACAGTCTCATCAGATCGTCTTCCAGAGAGATATAGAACTTGGATTCACCGGGATCTCCCTGACGTCCGGAACGTCCACGCAGCTGGTTATCGATACGTCTGGACTCATGACGCTCGGTACCGATGATCTTCAGACCGCCGGCAGCTCTTGCCTCATCATCCAGTTTGATATCCGTACCACGGCCTGCCATGTTGGTAGCAATGGTCACTGCACCGTGTACACCGGCATCTGCTACGATTTCTGCTTCCAGTTCATGGAATTTCGCATTCAGGACTTTGTGCTGGATGCCGCGCTTGGTTAACATCCTGCTCAGCTCCTCACTGGCTTCGATAGTGATCGTACCTACCAGTACGGGCTGTCCGGTAGCATGTGCTTCCTCTACCGCATTCACGATAGCATTCAGTTTTTCTTTTTTCGTCTTGTATACAGCATCCTGTAAATCCTTACGGATGACGGGACGGTTGGTGGGGATCACGACAACATCCATTCCGTAGATTTCACGGAACTCGGTCTCCTCAGTCAGTGCCGTACCGGTCATGCCGGACTTTTTATCGAACAGGTTAAAGAAGTTCTGGAACGTAATGGATGCCAGGGTCTTACTCTCTCTCTTTACCTTTACATGCTCTTTTGCTTCGATAGCCTGATGCAGTCCGTCGGAATAACGGCGTCCCGGCATGATACGTCCGGTAAACTCATCGACGATCAGTACCTGGTCATCTTTTACCACGTAATCCTTATCACGGAACATCAGATTGTGTGCACGCAGCGCCAGAATAATATTGTGCTGGATCTCCAGATTCTCGGGATCCGCAAAGTTATCAATATGGAAGAATCTCTCTACTTTTTCCATACCTGCTGCGGTCAGGTTGATGATCTTATCCTTCTCGTTGACTACGAAGTCACCGGTCTCTTCCTGTACCACGCCCATGATGGCATCCATCTTGGTCAGTTCCTGTACATCGTCTCCGCGCTTCATCTGACGCGCCAGCAAATCGCACATTTCATACAGCGCTGTGGACTTTCCGCTCTGTCCGGAAATGATCAAAGGGGTTCTCGCTTCATCGATCAATACGGAGTCGACCTCATCGATGATGGCATAGTGCAGTCCGCGCAGAACCAGCTGTTCCTTGTAGATGACCATGTTATCACGCAGATAATCGAATCCCAGTTCATTATTCGTCACATAAGTGATATCACAGTTATATGCCGCCTGTCTCTCCTCGGAAGTCATGCTGTTGAGTACCACGCCGACCTTCAGTCCCAGGAATTCATGTACCTGTCCCATCCACTCGGCGTCACGCTTTGCCAGATAGTCATTGACAGTAACAACATGGACACCCTTGCCTTCCAGGGCATTCAGATATGCAGGCAGGGTGGATACCAGAGTCTTACCTTCACCGGTACGCATCTCTGCGATACGTCCCTGATGCAGGATGATACCACCGATCAGCTGTACTCTGTAGTGTTCCATGTTCAGAACACGTTTTGCTGCCTCTCTTACGGTTGCATAAGCCTCCGGAAGCAGGTCATCCAGAGTCTCTCCGTCGGTCAGACGCTTCTTGTACTCCTCAGTCTTCCCACGCAGTTCCTCATCGGAAAGTGCCTGCATTGTCGGACGGAGCGCTTCGATCTTGTCCACCAGAGGTTCAATACGCTTCAGCTCTCTGGAGCTGTGCGTGCCAAATATCTTCTCAATAACGTTCATTTTTTCCTCGTTTCCGCACCCTTACGACATTAGAATGTCCATGGGTCTTCGCATAATTCAAAGCATATTGTAGCAGATTTTCCTCTATGTTTCAACCTTTCAATGATACCATCGCCGTGAAAAGACTGTAAAAATTTTATGAACAGCGGCTCTTGCTGTTCCGTCCAGTATTGACAGGTAAAAATATTTCGCAATAAATTTTACTCATTTTAAGGG
>JBNMHS010000077.1:0-12509 GCA_050872885.1 Acetatifactor sp. | reverse complement strand
GCGTAGAGGCAGCCATAGAAGGGCTGACCTTTGACTGCGTGTGCCAGTTCATCGGCTTTAAGCCGGAGCAGGTGGAGCAGGACATCCGGCTGTTTACAGGAAAGACGAAGCAGTATTTGTTCACCAGCTCTGCCTCTGCCTATCACAAGCCCATGGCGGACTACCGCGTGAATGAGGGGACGGCTCTGGCAAATCCCTACTGGCAGTATTCCCAGGACAAGATTGCCTGCGAGGCCGTGCTGATGAACGCCTACCGGGAGTCCGGCTTCCCGGTAACCGTCATTCGCCCCAGCCACACCTATGACAACCGCAAGGTTCCCCTGGGCGTGCATGGGAAGAACGGCAGTTTCCAGGTGCTCAAGCGGATGATGGAGGGCAAACCCGTTCTCATCCATGGTGATGGCACCAGCCTGTGGACCATGACCCACAACACCGACTTTGCCCGGGGGTATGTGGGGCTGATGGGCAATCCCCACGCCATTGTATTTATGAAAGGGGTAAAGGATCTCGATATCGAGAAAATCGGTCCGAAGTTCGAACATCATTCCTGCTTTCCGAATCGGACGAACACGGAATTCGTGGAGATACTGGATCGTAAAAATGTATTTATGCGTGTCTGGGAGAGAGGCACAGGGGAGACCCTTGCCTGTGGCACCGGATGCTGCGCAACGGCGGTGGCATGTGTGCTAAATGGTTTGACGGACGAGGAAATAACTGTTAAACTATTAGGCGGTGAATTGCACATCGAATGGGATCGTAAGGAGAATCTGGTTTACATGACCGGTCCTGCGAAGATCGTATTTGAAGGTGAAGTTGACCCGTACTCCGGCGTCTAGTTTTGGCTTTTTTATAATCGACAGCAAGGTTGCAGCAATATTGCACCAAGGATAATAGAGAGGAGAACGTACTATGTTTAAAGTAAACGACAACTATTTAAAACTTCCCGGAAGCTATTTATTTTCCACCATCGGCAAAAAGGTAAATGCCTACTCCGCCGCACACCCGGACAAGAAGATCATCCGTCTGGGAATCGGTGATGTGACACAGCCGCTGGCTCCTGCCATCATTGATGCACTGCACGGCGCGGTGGATGAAATGGGAAAAGCGGAGACTTTTCATGGGTACGCACCGGATCTCGGTTATGAATTCCTGCGCAATGCGATCGCTGAGAACGATTATAAAGCAAGAGGATGCGACATCGCACCGGATGAAATCTTCGTATCGGACGGAGCAAAATGTGACTGTGGCAATATTCAGGAGATCTTCAGCCTGGATAATAAGATCGCGGTATGCGATCCCGTTTATCCTGTATATGTGGATTCTAATGTCATGGCAGGCAGAACCGGTATCTACGATCCGAAGACCGAGACCTGGAGTGATGTGATCTATATGCCCTGTCTGGCAGAGAACGGTTTTGCACCGGAACTGCCGAAGGAGACACCGGATCTGATTTATTTATGTTTCCCCAACAATCCTACCGGTGCTACCATTACCAAAGCACAGTTGCAGGAGTGGGTGGATTATGCCAATAAGGTAGGCGCTGTCATCCTCTATGATGCAGCGTACGAAGCATATATTTCCGAGCCGGATGTACCCCACAGTATTTATGAATGTGAAGGAGCCAGAACCTGTGCCATTGAGTTCCGTTCCTTCTCTAAGAATGCCGGTTTTACCGGAGTGCGTCTGGGCTTTACCGTGATCCCGAAGGATTTAAAGAGCGGTGATGTCAGCCTTCATGCACTGTGGGCGAGAAGACATGGTACCAAATACAACGGAGCACCTTATATCGTTCAGCGTGCCGGTGAGGCAGTATATTCCGCAGCCGGTAAGGCACAGCTGAAGGAGCAGGTTGCTTATTATATGAACAACGCACAGTATATCCTGAAGGGCTTAAAAGAAGCAGGCTTCACGGTATCCGGCGGTGTGAATGCTCCCTATATCTGGCTGAAAGCGCCGAATGGTATGACCAGCTGGGAGTTCTTCGATTATCTGCTGGAGAATGTCAACGTAGTAGGTACGCCGGGATCCGGTTTCGGTCCCAGCGGAGAACATTATTTCCGTCTGACTGCTTTCGGAAGCTACGAGAACACAGTAGAGGCAGTGGACCGCCTGAAGAAGATTCAGCTATAGTCTGCCGTTCTTTGCCTTGATGAGAATGGAGCAATGTTATGCAGCAGGAAAAGCAAAAAAAGATCATCGGCTGGCTCAGCCTTGCACTGATCGTATTGACGGGAGTCATCGTCTGGCGCGTCAATTATGAAATTGATTTTATGATGGATGATGAGTGGTATTCGACGCTTCTGTACGCGGATACGCCGATTCGGAATCTCAGTGATATCATCAGTGCGCAGATCTGGCACTATTTTAACTGGGGCGGCAGAAGCATGGCTCACGGTCTGTTGCAGCTGATCCTGCTGGCCGGGGAAAAATGGGCGGATGTCCTGAATACGGCAATGACATTTTTGCTGGCATGGCTGATCTGTATGGTGTCCGGCAAGCGTAAAACACCGTATTATTTTGCATCGCTGGGGATGATTCTGGGGCTCAATGCTAACTGGAAGATGAGTATGTTCTGGGAGGCGGGAGCAGCCAATTATCTGTATATGGCGGGATTCCTTCTGCTGTTTTTATTCTGCTATTTAAGATATGATGAGAAAAATCTTCCGGGGATCGCAATCTGGATCCTTCCGCTGGGGCTGATCGCCGGCTGGAGTAATGAGAACATGGGACCTGCTGTCTGGATCCTGAGCCTACTGGTGATGCTCATGCGCCGCAGGGAGCATAAAAAGATTCCGGTATGGATGTATCTGGGGAATATCAGCTGTCTCGTGGGAAGTATCCTGATGATCGCGGCACCCGGCAACTATGTCCGCAGTGAAGAGACCGGGGAGGAGGCTTACAGCCTGCTGTGGAAAACCTACCTGCGCTGTTATGCGGAAGCAAAAGGCGCAATGGAATATTTGTTCCCGACATTGCTTTTGACCGTATTTTTATTGTTTTTGTGCAAGGGTATTTTTAAGGAAAAGCTTGGCAGAGAGACCCTTTTGCTCCTGTTTGGGGCACTGTTATCCTGGGGAGCCATGATCCTGTCCCCGCACTATCCGGACAGAGCAGCCTTCGGTACAATGGTACTGCTGATCTGTGCGATACTGCAGATGGTGGGGAAGTGCGTAGAGAGACAGAAGGAGAATGGCTGGATGTATTATGGCTGTGCGGTACTTATATGGCTGCGCGGTATGTACTTCCTGGTGGAATATTTGGGCTTGAGCTGGGGCTGGATCAAATAAAGGTGTAAAGAAAGGAAAATTTTTTCTTGACATTTTTTTCCGACGCGCATATTATAAACCTAAGTTGAAAAACTGTTTTTGTAAATGCGATGAAAGAGACTCTTGCCAAGGGAAACGACAGGAATACAGCGTCACCGACTGAGAGCGCTGTTTGCGGAAGCTGGCGAAGGGAACACTCCGGAGCAGGTTGTCTGAACTGTGTATAAGATTGACAGCTAGGACAGCACGTTGCACGCGTTAAGTGACAAGAGAGGATAGGCAAAGGCGCCTGTCAATTCGGGTGGTACCACGGATTAGATGATTCGTCCCGGGATATGTTTTACATGTCCCGGGGCTTTTTTTGTCAAAAACTGAACAGAGCGACTACCGGGACGATTCACAGTAGGAGGTGCAATATGTACAGAGATTTGACAATGAAAGATGTAAGCGAACAGCAGATCGGACAGACCCTGCAGGTAGCAGGCTGGGTGGAGAACATCCGTGACCATGGCGGAGTATCCTTTATCGATTTGAGAGACATGTACGGTGTATTACAGGTGGTCATCCGTAAGCCCGAGCTTTTAAAGGGTATCACCAAGGAAATGTGCCTGTCCATTACCGGTCTCATGGAACACAGAGACGAAGAGACCTACAACCCGAAGATTCCTTCCGGCACCATCGAACTGGAAGCCCAGAAAATCGATGTGCTCGGAAGAGTATATAAGCAGCTTCCTTTCGAGATCCAGACATCCAAAGAGATCCGGGAAGATGTGAGATTAAAATATCGTTATCTTGACCTCAGAAATGCAAAAGTAAAAGACAACATTGTATTTCGTTCCAAGGTCATCAGTTATCTGCGCCAGAAGATGACAGACATGGGATTTTTGGAGATCCAGACCCCGATTCTGTGTGCTTCTTCTCCCGAAGGCGCCAGAGACTATATCGTTCCCTCCAGAAAATTTAAAGGAAAATTCTATGCGCTGCCCCAGGCACCGCAGCAGTATAAGCAGCTGCTCATGGCTTCCGGATTTGATAAATATTTCCAGATCGCGCCCTGCTTCCGTGATGAGGATGCCAGAGCCGACAGATCTCCCGGAGAGTTCTATCAGCTGGATTTCGAGATGAGCTTCGTGACGCAGGAAGATGTCTTCAAGGTAGGCGAGGAAGTGCTTCATGATACTTTCGTGAAATTTGCTCCCGAAGGCAGCAAGATCACCGAGACACCGTTCCCCATCATCAGCTACAAACAGGCAATGTTGGAGTTCGGCTGTGATAAACCGGATCTCAGAAACCCTTTACGTATCATGGATGTGACGGAGTTCTTCCAGAGATGTACGTTCAAACCGTTCCTGGGCAGAACCGTCCGTGCCATCAAGGTACACGCAGAGATGTCCAAGGGCTTCCATGAAAAGCTGTTAAGCTTCGCAACTTCCCTCGGAATGGGCGGACTTGGTTATCTGGAAGTGGCAGAGGATATGAGCTATAAGGGACCCATTGATAAATTTATCCCCGAAGAGATAAAGGGAGAGCTGGCTGAACTTGCCGGTCTGACTGCAGGAGATACGATTTTCTTCATTGCGGACAAAGAGGATAAGGCAAATTACTATGCAGGTCATATCCGCACTGAGTTGGGCGAAAAGCTGGATCTGATCGAAAAAGATGCTTATCGTTTCTGCTATGTAAACGATTTCCCGATGTTTGAACTGGATCCCGAGACGAAGCAGATCGGCTTCACGCACAACCCGTTCTCCATGCCGCAGGGCGGTCTGGAAGCATTGAACACCATGGATCCGCTGGATATTCTGGCTTACCAGTATGACATCGTCTGCAACGGTGTGGAGCTGTCCTCCGGTGCGGTACGTAACCATGATATCGAGATCATGAAGAAAGCTTTTGCGATTGTCGGTTACGATGAAGAGACGCTGAAGACCAAGTTCGGAGCACTGTATCAGGCATTCCAGTTCGGAGCACCCCCTCATGCAGGAATGGCTCCCGGCGTAGACCGTATGATCATGCTGCTTAGAAACGAGGAGAACATCCGTGAAGTCATTGCTTTTCCGATGAACGGCAATGCGCAGGATCTGATGTGCGGCGCCCCCGGAGAGGTGACGGAGCAGCAGCTGCGTGAGGTGCATATTAAGGTGAGAGAATAGCGCGAAAAGAACTTCTAGTCACTCAGAGCAGGAGCTCTTTCGTGAAGAAGTTCTAAATTTCGCACCGGGCTTTGTGCCTTAAGGCTCAAAGCCTGTAGGTTATGGAAAGGCATGAGGATTAATATGGCAAATGTAATTAGTGACGAAACCATAGAATATGTCGGCATTCTGGCGAAGCTGGAACTCTCCGACGAGGAGAAGGAAGCCGCGAAAAAAGATATGGGCAGAATGCTGGACTATATCGACAAATTGAGTGAACTGGACACGACGGGAGTCGAACCCATGTCCCATGTAGTCCCGGTACAGAATGTCTTCCGTGAAGATGTGGTGACCAACGGAGACGAGAGCGAACAGACCCTGGCCAATGCCCCCGGCGAGAAGGATAACATGTTCGTGGTACCAAAGACTTTTGATTAAAGTCAAAAGTCTTCAGACATTTGATTGAGGAGAATGAATATGGATATTTTATCCCTGACAGCCGTAGAGCTGGCAAAAGCGATCCGGGAAGGCAAGACCACAGCGGTGGAGGCCACACAGGCCGTCCTGGACAAAATAGAGGCGGTGGAAGATGGGTTTCACTGCTATGTGACAATAGAACGGGAAAAGGCGTTAAAGCAGGCGGAAGAAGTACAGAAGAAGATCGAGGCCGGAGAACTCACCGGACCTCTGGCGGGTGTTCCGTTTGCCATCAAAGACAATATGTGCACGAAAGGGACGCTGACGACCTGCTCTTCCAAAATATTGGAAAACTTTGTTCCTACGTTCAGTGCGGAAGCAGTGCTGAATTTGGAAAAAGCGGGCGCTGTCATCTTAGGCAAGACAAATATGGACGAGTTCGCCATGGGAAGTACCACAGAGACTTCCTACTATGGCGTAACGAAGAATCCAAGGAATCCGGAGCATGTTCCCGGCGGTTCTTCCGGTGGGTCTGCAGCAGCTGTAGCAGCGGAGGAATGTTTCGCAGCCCTTGGTTCCGATACCGGCGGATCCATCAGACAGCCGGCCTCCTATTGCGGTGTAGTAGGAATGAAACCCACCTACGGAACGGTATCCCGATACGGATTGATCGCATACGGATCTTCCCTGGATCAGATTGGTCCCTTGACGAAGGATGTAACGGACTGTGCGACCGTATTGGAGGCGATTGCTTCCCATGATCTGAAGGATTCCACTTCCATGGATCGTAAGGATACGGATTTTACCGCTGCACTGGTAGCAGACGTCAAAGGAATGAAGATCGGAATCCCCAGAGATTATTTCGGAGAGGGACTGGATCCGGAGGTAAAAAATGCTGTATTGGCAGCAGCGGAAGTATTGAAAGCGCAGGGCGCAGAGGTGGAAGAATTTGATTTAAGTCTGGTAGATTATGCGATTCCCACTTACTATACCATTGCGGCAGCGGAAGCAAGTTCCAACCTGGAACGTTTCGATGGCGTAAAATACGGCTACCGTGCCGGGGATGCGGAGGATCTGCATACCATGTACAAGAGAAGCCGTTCCCGGGGATTCGGACCCGAGGTAAAACGTCGTATCATGCTGGGATCCTTCGTGTTAAGCTCCGGATATTATGATGCATATTATCTGAAAGCACTTCGCGTGAAAGCCCTGATCAAGAAGGCGTTTGACGAAGCTTTTGCCAAATATGATGTTATTTTAGGACCGGTGGCACCTACCACGGCACCGAAGCTTGGCAGCAGCCTGTCGGATCCCATCAAGATGTATCTGGGAGATATCTATACCATCTCCATCAATCTGGCCGGATTGCCGGGCATCAGCGTCCCTTGTGGCACGGATTCTAACGGACTGCCGATCGGTATGCAGCTGATCGGGGACTGTTTCCAGGAGAAAAAGCTGATCCGCGCAGCGTACACCTATGAGCAGAGGAGGTAAGCAACATGGCAAAACAATATGAAACAGTGATCGGTCTGGAAGTACATGTAGAGCTTGCCACAAAGACAAAAATATTCTGCGGCTGTTCCACCGCGTTCGGCGGCAGACCCAATACCCACACTTGTCCGGTATGTACCGGTATGCCGGGATCGCTTCCGGTGTTGAACAAACAGGTCGTGGAATATGCGGTGGCAGTGGGACTTGCGACCAACTGTGATATTACACAGTATTGTAAATTTGACAGAAAGAACTATTTCTACCCGGATAACCCTCAGAACTATCAGATATCCCAGCTGTATCTGCCAATCTGCCGAAACGGTTCGGTAGAGATCGAGGTAAACGGCGAGGACGGCAGTTCCTATACAAAGCAGGTGGGCATCCACGAGATCCACATGGAGGAAGATGCCGGAAAACTGGTGCATGATGACTGGGAGGACTGCACACTGGTAGATTACAACCGTTCCGGCGTACCGCTGATCGAGATCGTGTCTGAGCCGGATATGCGCAGTGCGGACGAAGTAATCGCTTATCTGGAAAAACTTCGCCTGATCATTCAGTATCTGGGAGCCTCCGATTGTAAACTCCAGGAGGGATCCATGCGTGCGGACGTGAACCTGTCTGTACGGGAAGTGGGTGTGGAAAAGTTCGGAACCCGTACCGAGATGAAGAACCTGAATTCCTTCAAGGCAATTGCCCGTGCGATTCAGGGCGAACGTGAGAGACAGATCGATCTGCTGGAGGCAGGTAAAGAGGTCATTCAGGAGACCAGACGCTGGGATGACAATAAGGAATATTCCTATGCGATGCGTTCCAAGGAAGATGCGCAGGACTATCGTTATTTCCCGGATCCCGATCTGGTACCTGTCTACATCAGTGACGAGTGGCTGGAAAGCATTCGTGCAAAGCAGCCGGAGTTCCGCACCGAGAAGATGAAGCGTTACAAGGAAGAATATGATATTCCGGAGTACGATATCGAGATCATCACCGGATCCAAGCATCTGGCAGATATCTTCGAGGCTTCCGTAGCACTGGGAAGCCAGCCCAAGAAAGTGTCCAACTGGCTGATGGTGGAGACCATGCGCCTGTTGAAAGAAAAGGATATGGAGCCGGAAGATATTCGGTTTTCCCCGGAACACTTAAGCAAGCTGATTGCTCTGGTGGACGGCAAAGTGATCAATTCTTCTGTGGCAAAAGAGGTATTCCAGGTGATGTTCGAGGATGATGTCGATCCCGAGCAATATGTGGAAGAGAAGGGATTAAAGACAGTCAATGATGAAGGTGCTCTGCGGAAGGTCGTGGAGGAAGTCATTGCGGCCAATCCCCAGTCTGTGGAAGACTACCACAGCGGCAAAGAAAAAGCCATCGGCTTCCTTGTAGGACAGACTATGAAAGCCATGAAAGGCAAGGCAGATCCCGCCAGCGTTAATCAGATGCTGAAGGAACTGTTGTAACTTTCAAGTTATCTTAAGCAGGCCTTTAGCAGTTCCTGCACATTTTCAAATGCATAGTCCGGCAGGTAGGGGGTATTCGGATCGCCTTCGGGGGTCAGAATATCCTCTTTTTGCGCTTCGCCGGTGAAGAGGACGCAGGTGTCCACGCCTCCATTGATGCCACAGGCAATGTCGGTATACAGGCGGTCGCCTACGACGAGGGTTTCTTCCGGGGTAAAGCCGGAGACGTTCAGGCAGAGGTTCACTACTTCCTTGCTGGGTTTGCCCAGGTAGACAGGCTTTTTGTCGGTGGTGGCGGTGATCATGTCACAGATGGCGCCGCAATCGGGAATAAAGCCGAAATCAATGGGACACCGCAGATCCGGATTGGTGCCGTAAAAAGGGACATCCTGCGTGAATAAAACCTTGCAGACCTCTGTCAGCTTTGCATAATTTAATTCACTGTCATAAGCAACGACCACACAGTCGATGCTATCTTCACAGACTTCCGTAACGTGGAGCCCGTTTTTTCTGAGTTCCGCAACGAAGGAAGCGGTTCCCAGTACAAAAATCTTTTTATCCGCATAGTGCTCTTTCAGAAAACGCAGCGTCATATAGCCGGAGGTGATGAATTGATCCTCGGTGCTGTCTAAATGAAAAGCCTCTTTAAATTTTTTCACATAGTCCAATCCGCTTTTGGTAGAATTGTTGGTGATGTAATAAGCTTTGCCGCCGATATCGTTGATATAGCGGATCAGATCGGCGCTGCCATCATATAAAGTATCACCGACGGCAATCGTACCGTCGATATCAAACAGAAAAAGCTTCTTATTTTTCAAACGGGATAATTTCTCTCTGTCACTGAAAATATTTTTCGGGTCAAATGTGTTCATAATCTCCTCATTTCTGAGCATGACGCTCAGACTCATGTTAGCAATCAATCCCCGGCGTGTCAAGGAAAAGGGCGGTCAATTTAAAAACTTCAATTTGAAAACTTTGATTGTAAATGAAATAGTGAAATGATATAAATAGTATGGAAGTGTTTTTACGAAAATATCACAATATAAAAGTATTTTATACTATATAAAACGGAGAGACGACGATGGAAGAAAAGAAAGACAAAGGTCTGCAGGGGAATGAGAAGATAGAGGAAGCAATCGCTGCGTTGCAGCAGGAACCGACGGAGGAACTTTTAGCGCATGCCCTGACGCAGGTACGCAGGCGCATGCGGGAACAGGGGCAACTGATCGTAGCGGTCGAGCCGCCTTCCGCAGATGTGAAGGAAGCTGTGACACAGGCTGCCGGAACAGCCATGCGGCTGCAGGCAGTGCAGACCTCAGACGGGAAAAAATGGTGGTCGGCTTTCACAGGTTTTGAGGAAGAACTGAAGGGCAGCGGAAGCGTGATGTCCACATTCCTCACGGATATCGAGCAATTGTTCCGTATGACGCTGACAGCAGACGGCATCGAGGGCGTGATCTTGAATCCCTGGAACAGGACATTGATGCTGGATAAGCACCTGATCCGCATTATTTTAGGGGAGTAAATGCGCAAGTGCAGAAATGAGGATTTATATGGCAGAAAAATATGAACTTCCGGTTCTTTTTACAGAGGAAGAACGTCGGGAATATGCCGCATGGGGCATGAAAAAAGAAAAAACATTGTTTCCTTTCGCAATCGCTACGGTTTTGATCTATATCGCCGCGGCTGTTCTGGTCGTGATAAAAGTCTGGGGTGTGAGAGAAAACGATCACATCTGGTTTCAGATTCTGGTACAGAGTGCCTGGATCCCGGAACTGACGGGAGGTCTGGCAATCGTGATGACGATCTGCCTGCTGGGGCCACTCAATCTGTTGTTGGACAGGCTTTGGAAAAAGCCCGGGGAGCCGATGAAACTGTGGGTGGAGCCGGTTGGAACAGAAGTTAAGATCGGTCAGGCGGAAAATGGGAACAGCACTGCCGAAATAATGATAGAAAGCCATGAGCTGTCAGAACTGCCGCAGTTTTTGCATCCGGAGGAAAACAGTATTTTCTACGGCGGAAAATGGCTGAAGATTGGCGCAAATACGATAGCGAACATTTATCCGACACAGAAACAGCATGCGTGGATGGATCACCCGGAGAACAAAGCAAAGGATATCACTGAGGTGCGAAGACTACAGGAGATTCTGGAGGGGTATGAAAAGTCTTTGGAGGCTGCAAGGAAGGAACAGAAGTGGGTGCAGGAGCATGGGAATGCTGAGAACAATGCGGACGGCTGAAAGCAACGAGAAAGTGAAACGGCAGACGATAACATCACGAGAAAATGTGAAAAGAAAACAGATAAAGTAAGTAGGCTGACAGAATAAAAGTAGAGAAATAGAAACATAGAGACAGAAATGTAGAATTGAATAATACGAAAGGCAGAAATCATGATTACTATCAGAAAATTTGAACAAAAGGACATCATAAAAATGACGGAGATCTGGAATCAGGTCGTAGAGGACGGCGTGGCATTTCCGCAGGAGGAATATCTTGACGAAAAGGGAGCCGCAGAATTTTTCGCAGCGCAGACAGTAAGTGCCGTGGCAGAGGACGAACAGGGAAATGTGAAAGGATTATATATTTTGCATCCGAACAATATCGGCAGAGTCGGACATATCGCCAATGCCAGTTATGCGGTAGACAGAAATTGCCGCGGAGAGCACATCGGGGAACTGCTGGTAAAAGACTGCCTGGAGCAGGCAAAAGTAAACGGCTATCGTGTGCTGCAGTTCAATGCGGTGGTAGCTTCCAATATTCATGCATTGCATCTGTACAAGCGTCTCGGATTTGTGGATCTGGGTATCATTCCCGGAGGTTTCCGCAATAAGGACGGCGCATATGAGGATATTCATGTGATGTACCATAATTTAGTTCAAGAGTAAGGTACAGTTACATTACAGCAAATTGCTGTGATTATAATACATAAACAATACCAAATTCTGGTTGTCTGTAATTGAGAAATATTAGGATATGCTCAGAATTCTAACCGTGAAAACAAAATTGCAGATGTATCAAGTCCGGAAAATAGGACAACAAATATAGATAATAGGAATAGCAGAGCCGGAAAGGGAGAGGAACAACCGCATGAAATTGATCTCATGGAATGTGAACGGACTGAGAGCCTGTATGCAGAAGGGCTTTTTGGATTTTTTTAAGGAAACGGACGCAGATATTTTCTGCCTGCAGGAGACGAAATTACAGGAGGGGCAGATCGCACTGGATCTGCCCGGATATTATCAGTACTGGAATTATGCGGAGAAAAAGGGATATTCCGGTACGGCTCTTTTTACGAAAAAAGAACCGGTTCGTGTGACTTACGGAATCGGCATCGAGGAACATGACCATGAGGGACGCGTGATTACTGCGGAATATGAGGATTTTTATTTTGTGACGGTCTATGTGCCGAATGCGCAGCAGGAATTGAAGCGTCTGGAATACCGCATGCAGTGGGAGGCAGATTTCCTCGTTTATCTGAAGAAACTGGAGGAGAGCAAGCCGGTGATCTATGCCGGAGATCTGAACGTGGCACATCAGGAGATCGACCTGAAGAATCCGAAGACCAACCGCGGCAATGCCGGATTCACGGATGAGGAGCGAGCCTGCTTTTCCGAGGTACTGAACAACGGTTTTATTGATACGTTCCGTTATTTTTATCCGGAAGCGACCGGAATCTATTCCTGGTGGTCTTACCGGTTCCAGGCGAGAGCAAAGAATGCCGGATGGAGAATTGACTATTTTGTAGTGTC
>JBNMHS010000076.1:0-12668 GCA_050872885.1 Acetatifactor sp. | reverse complement strand
TTTTTTACTTGACAATCAATGCTTTTTTATTTATTATCTTAATGTTGACGCAATTCATCATCGTCGCGTGGCTCAGTTTGGTAGAGCGCTGCGTTCGGGACGCAGAGGTCGCAAGTTCGAATCTTGTCGCGACGACTAAAAAAGAGTTCTCACTTTTGTGAGGACTCTTTTTTGTTGCTATTCGCTCCAATTCCCATTATTACGAACATTGTCGAAATATTCATCACCTGCTGGAAACTGAACATATTATTCACGGTATAAGCCAGCACGCAGAACCCACAGGCGCCTACCAGGGCTGACTTCTCCCCCTCCCGGAGGAAATTACGGACTGCGGAGATCATCATTCCCGCATAGCTGACCAGCCCCAATATTCCCATATCCACCAGGATCGTCAGCCACTCATTATGGGCGTTGGTCAGACGGTTTCCGTAAAATCGCTCGTACACCATATTTTGCAGCTCCGGGCTGCCCTCATTCGACAGGAACGCATACATGCAATCAGGTCCCACGCCAAAGAGCTTATGTAACAGATCAGTCTCCCGGAAGCATCTGGCTCCGGCCGACCAGGTGGCTCCTCTGTTACTGCCCCAGTCGCCGCTGAAGGTCATCCATTTTGCCACATCCGGATCTGCCACATTTCCCGACAATGCTCCCCCTGATAATGTATTGATCCCAATCAGCACAAAGATCAGCACTATAACTACGGATAACACAATGGCAACACACCGGTAAATTGTGCTCCACACCTTCACAGAATAGCGCTGCGTACTCCGCATACCGTGTATCAGGCACAGCATTAACACTGACACAATCGTCATAATCACACTTACCGCAGAAAACGTCAGGACATTCGTAATTTCTTCCAACACCAGTTCCTGCGAAAACACATTGAGGGAACGTAGCACATAAGTGGCCAGACACGCCGCGGAAAACAGCGTCATTTCCTGCCAGAAGCATTCCATTTTCCCGGCATCTCCCACCGACATTCCAAGCAGCACAAACATTACTACCGCAAAAGTCACGATACCGCTGGTACTGCCCTGGGTCGCCAGGGAGGCAAATCCTATGGTCACATACCCCATCAGGATCAGTTTCTTCCGGTTGAACCCGGGTCCCATTTTCCATAACAGATAGACCCCACCGAACAGCACCGTCACCAGATAACCACAATACCAGTTAATGTTCCCTATAGTGGAAATAAATGAAGAATTGATGATTTCTTTATCCACAGGGCACAGTTCAAACTTGTTCAGATACCCAAGGGAAAAAACCACCACCGACACCGGCAGGATCAATGCCGGTATCCAGTCTTTCCCGTGCCACATCCTTGATACCATAAAATAAACAATGACTGCTCCCAGCTGCGTCCACATACCCATCCGCCAGGATGCTGTTCCCCACAGAGCTTCCCCGCGATACCGCGTAAACGCATAAGACAGCACCACGGAAATCCCGTAAAGAGCGGCAAATTTATCCGTGATGTTCCAAGTTCTCCGGATACTTTCCGGAATTTTCCAAAGCCCCGGAAGCTCCTTTTTCTGTTTTGCCACGATCACTCTGAGGATCAGCCACAGCACAAATATCGGAAGCAGGAATTCCCCCGCATATGTCATGGTCTTAATAAAAAAATTCTCCTTGTCCGTGCCGATCTGCGCATAGCCTCTGTTATACAACGGCAGCACTGCCAATATCACACACAGATACACACTGATCACAATATCACACAGGAACCGGCTGAAATCGCAAAGTGTCTCTGCCACCGATTCCACAGCTTTTTTTCCTTTTGTATTTTTCGCCATAGATGATCTCTCCAAAGCCTCTTTTATTCTGTAATTCCTATGATAGCTTTCCCTTCTTCTTTCGTCAATCTTTTCTCACACCTGACGCTCCTGCCCCTTCCGGCGGTCATACATACGGCTCAGACTGCGATAAGTCTCATAGATCAGTACAAAACCCAGTGGTCCCTTAATGATCCCCCAGACACCGAACAGCCGGATCCCCGCATACAGAGATACCAGCACCGCAATAGGCGAAACACCGATCTTTCTGCCGATCAGACGCGGTTCCATGATCTCCCTCAGGAAAATACAGCTCACATACAGCACTCCACAGACCAGTGCCCTGCCCCAGTTGCCCGCCAACAGCTGCAAGATACCCAACGGCACCAGTACCACTCCTGTTCCGATAAAAGGCAGCGCATCGAGGATTCCCGCCAGAATTCCCCACAGGATTCCGTGCCGGATTCCCGCAGCTCCCAATACAAACGCCGCAATCGTAGCAATGGTTGCCATGATGATGCCCTGAGCTTTCACAAAAGTAGCAATATAGCGGACAATACCGCAGATCACTTCCAGCAATACATGACAGGCTTCCCGGTCCAGCAGGCGGTTCATAATACCGTCATAATCCTTTGCCAACAGCACGGAAGCGATCAGGAACGTCACCAGAAAGCCTCCCAGCTCAGCAAGCCACCGCACATAATGCATAGACTGGGACAACATTCCCGGCAGGATATTTTCTTCCAGAGAATCCAGCCCCTCCTGCAGCCTGCCGCTGACTGTATTTTCCAGATAGGCCGCATCCACACCGATGATCTCTCCCACATTGCGGCACAATCCTCTGACGACTTCCAGCCACTCGCGCTCCCGTATTTCCAGATTTCCGATCCACACCGGCAGACTTCCCAGTACCCAGGATGCCAGTATCCAGAGCAGTCCCGCCAGCAATACCGTTGCCACGCTCAAAAGTACGATGGCACTGAGCGGTCTGGGGAAACACAGTCTCCGGTTCATCCGTTTCATCAGAGGGCCGAAAATCGTAACAAACAACATAGCCAGCAATACCGGACCCAACAGCGGGGTCAGATATTGTAGAAAAAAATAGACTGCTCCGGTTACCGGAAGCAGTACTATCATCTTTTTTCCTATAACATTTTTGACAAATTCTCCCCAGTCCATTTCACACACTTCCTTTTTGGGATTAGTGTGCTCCGGAGAGCTTTTTTTATCCGGCGGATAAGTCTTCAAATACAAATTTATCAAATGCCGGATTCTGCGGTTTTACCCGAAATGACATCTTCTTGCCGGTGCCGGGATGCATAAATTCCAGAAAATACGCACACAGCGCCACCCCGCGATACGACGGGTTCACAGGCAGTGTGCCGGCTACAGCGTTGCCATATTTGGTATCTCCCAGCAGCGGCAGTCCCGCATGGGCGAACTGCGCCCGGATCTGATGGAATCGCCCTGTCTCGATACAGACATCTGCCAGAGACAGCTTTGCAGTCTGTTCACTCTTCGCCAGAATGCGATAATGTAATTTTGCAAGCTTCGCATCCGGGAAACTCTTCTCCCTGCCGGTAACAACGGTGGCCACATTTCCCTCTTTTCGAAGATAATCCACAAGGTCGCCTTCCGAACAGTCAGGATATCCACAAAGCACCGCATAATACTGTTTATTCAATGATCCTTCCGACAGCTGTCCGGTGAGGGCTGCTGCCGCTTTTTTTTCTTTTGCAAATACCAGTATTCCCTCCACGGGCTGATCCAGTCTGTGGATCACTGCCAAATAAGGTTCTCCCCGACCGGCGCCGGCCTGTTTCGCCAGATAGGATTTCAGCTCGCTGACCACATCCTGCTGCCCGATCCGCGCAGACTGTACCGCAAGACCTGCCGGCTTGCGGATGACCAGTATGCTGTTGTCTTCGTATAATATTTCCGTTTTCATTTATTTTCTCAATCCTTTAGGATAATGATTCTTCATAATACCGCCCGCAAGCTTACCCCATCCCAGACTGATACCGTCCACGCAGATCAGGTACCAGCCCTTTTCGCCTTCCGCGGAAAAAGTCTGTCCTTTCAGATATGCAGCCGCTTCCTCCACAGAGAGCTTCCACACATGTTTCACATCCTGCGGCTGTAATGCCAGTGCCAGTGCATGCGCCGGCTCGAACCGATTTTTCTTTAAGGTTCCCAGATGCAGTCCGGGACGCATGACTTTCAACCCTTTTACCGCAGGCATCGCTGTCGGCATCCGGTACAGGTTCTCGCCAAATGCCAGATAGCCACTCTGTACATTATCCGGATTCGATTTTCCGACACCTTCGTCAGTAAATGTTTCTTTTGCAAAAGCAAAATATTCTGCCCAGTCCTTTGCCAGATTTTTCGCCGGAATCCCTTTCTCCGGACCGTTTGCGCTGACAGGACGGCAGCCTTCCGGCAACTCTCCCTTTTTATGAAGTACAGCCGCGTAATGTCCTTCTCCCTTCAGCTTATGTGGCCACAGGCGCAGCGTTCCTTCGATCCCGGAAGCCGGATTGTCTACACTGTCAGGCCGTCCGTCACAGCCTTCCGGAATCCCCAGGGCATTCTTATCGATCGGTACGATCTCGAATTCATCGTGCTTTGCAAGGAAACGACTGATACTTCCTTCATTTTCCGCCGGAGCAAAGGTACAGGTAGAATAGACCAGCCTGCCGCCGGGGCGAAGCATCCGCGCCGCACATTCCAGAATTCCGTCCTGCCTGTCCGCACACAGCTGCACATTTTCCGGGCTCCACTCTTCACATGCCACCTCATTTTTGCGAAACATTCCTTCTCCGGAGCAGGGTGCATCCACCAGAATTCTGTCAAAATATTCTTCAAAAATATCTACCAGATGTTCCGGAGTCTCATTCAACACACAGGCATTACGGATTCCCATACGCTCCACGTTTTCCGACAAAATTTTCGCCCGTGCCGGATGGATCTCATTGGTGATAAGCAACCCCTCTCCCGCCATTGCCGCCGCGATCTGGGTGCTTTTTCCTCCGGGGGCCGCACACAGATCTAAGATCCGTTCTCCCGGTTGTGGTGACAGCAGTGTCACAGGTGCCATTGCACTGGGTTCCTGAATATAATACAGACCTGCTTCATGCCAGGGATGCTTGCCCGGCTGATCTTCTTTGGTATAATAGTAGCCGTTCTCAGCCCAGGGTACCTGTTCCAATCGGAATGTCTGATGCAATTTTTCCTTTATGTCGCTCTCTATCTTCAATGGATTCAGACGCAGCGCCTGATATTTTTCATGTTCAAAACTTGCCAGGAACTCTTCGTATTCCGATCCCAAAAGTCCCTGCATTCTCTCTAAAAACGGCTGTGGAAGCATACGTTTCCTCCATTCCTGTAATCTGTTCCCAATAACTGTATCACAGGTACTATTTTGCGGCAATATTTTCTTGCCAGTGGTCAGTTACGTCTCTATAATATTTTGTGTAAGTGTTTGTATGTAATATGGATTCTATTGTTCTGCCAATGAAGCCTCCGGATCATGATCCGGGTAAACGAAAAGAGGTTATTTATGTCCAAATCTATTTTGAAAAAGACGCTCAGCTGTGCCGTACTGGCAGCTCTGAGCACCTGTGCTCTCGCCGGATGCGGCAAACAAACCGCTGCGGACAATACCGCCTCTGCAGACGCTGACCTGCAGCCGCAAACAGTAGATGTCTCCCGGGAAGCCACTTCCGAATCCACTGTGGAAACAACTCCTGAAGCCACACCTGCTCCGGATGCTGCCGCTGCCTCCGAGTCACAGGAAACTCCGGCACCGGAAATTGCCATCTGCCGCTCTGACACTCCCTATGGTGTCCACGGTGCTCTTCACGTGGAAAACGGAAAACTTACCGACAGGAACGGTGAAGTCATACAACTCTACGGTATGTCTACTCACGGAATTGCCTGGTTCCCCCAGTATATTAACCCAGATGCTTTCCGCACTCTGCGCGACGACTGGAATACCAACTGTATCCGTCTCGCCATGTATACCGCAGAATCCGGCGGCTATTGTGCCGGCGGAGATCAGGCGCAGCTGAAACAGCTGGTAAAAGACGGAGTATCTTATGCCACCGATCTTGGCATGTATGTCATTGTCGACTGGCATATCCTAAGTGACAGCGATCCTAATCAGCATAAGGATGAGGCAATTGCTTTCTTCCGTGAAATGACGGCAGCTTTTGCTGACAATGACAATGTCATCTATGAGATTTGCAACGAGCCAAACGGCGGTACTTCCTGGGACAGCATCAAATCCTATGCCGAAGAAGTCATTCCCGTGATCCGGGAACAGAAACCGGATGCCGTGATCCTCGTAGGCACTCCCACCTGGAGCCAGGAGATCGACAAAGCTGCCGCTTCTCCGCTTTCCTATGACAACATCATGTATACGCTGCATTTCTATGCAGGCACGCACAAGGACGACCTGCGTAACCGCTTAGAGACCTGCGAGCAGAGCAATCTTCCGGTATTCGTCAGCGAATTCGGTATGTGCGACGCTTCCGGCAATGGTGCCAACGATTTTGATTCCACGCTCGAATGGTTTGATCTGCTGAACAAATACCAGATCAGCTTCTGTTGCTGGAACCTCGCCAACAAGGACGAAAGCAGCAGTGTCTTCAAGGCAGCCAGTACCGCAGTTTCCGACTGGACCGACGATGATTTTAATGAATCCGGGCGCTGGATCCGCGACTACTTCCGTACAATGACGCAGAAATAGTCAGAAATAGGCGTATCCATCCTACCTTTTTACATCAGTTCTTCGTCATAAACCGCTCTGCCGCCACCGATGAATTTCGGTCTGGTGCGGGCACATACCACATGGGCGTCTCCGATCTGTCCGGTCCGGAGACGCACCGGTACTGCCACATCTCTCAGATGCATTCCGATCAAAGTATCCCCGATATCCATTCCCGCAGCCGCCTGAATATGTTCTACAGCCACCGGATGTTCAAACGCCTTATATGCCGCTGTCGCAAAAGATCCGCCCGCCTTCGGCTGAGGCACCACATTTACCATCGGATAACCGTATTTTGCCGCTGCCTCTTTTTCCAGGATCAATGCACGGTTCAAGTGCTCACAGCACTGCGCTGCCAGGTACACTCCGGCTTCCTGCGTGGCCTGATAGATTCCGCCGAAGACCACCTCCGCCAGTTCCGGACTGGAATACGTACCGATTGCGGCTCCGCCCACCTCACTGGTGGAGCATCCCACTACGAACAGTTCTCCCTGCTCCAATTTTGCCTTTTCCAGGATCTCCCGTGCTGCGGAGTATGCTTCCTCCGCAATGATTGTCATGTCCTCTGTCATAATGATACCTCCTCGTGTAGAATCATAGAATTATATTCAAAAACAGCAGTATTGCCAGAAAAGCAACATTTGCCACAGTGAACCATCCAAAATATCTCTTTTTCTCTTCCGGGATCTGTCCCACCACCTGTTTATAAGAGATCAGACTCGCCATGGATGCAATCAGTGTTCCCAGACCGCCCAGATTCGTACCGACGATCAACGCCTGCACATTCTCCGTAAATCCGGACAGTAGCAGTGCTGCCGGTACATTACTGATCACCTGGCTGGCGATCACCGATGTCACGACCTCCCTGCCGCCGATGATGCCTTGTAAAAAATCCCGGAACGCCGGCATTCTTCCCATATTTCCTATGAAAACGAAAAATCCCATAAAAGTCAATAACAGCGAATAATCTACCTTTGTAATCGTGCTCCGGTCAAAAACAAGAACCGCCGCTGCCACGATCACCAGTGTCACCGGATAAGGTATCACACGTGCTACTGTGAACAGACACAGTAAAAACAGCAGCAAATACATCAGAAGTAAATAATTCTTCCTCTCTGCCGCCTCTGACTCCACGTTGTCTCCCAGCGAAACTGTTGCCGCACCTTGCACCATGATTTTGCTGCGTTTTGCAACCACCGCCGCACAGAGTACCAGCAACAGTAATGACACCAGAGAATACGGCAGCATCAACAGGATAAACGCCCCTGCGGACATCTGTGCTTTTCCATAGAGATACAGATTCTGCGGATTACCGATCGGCGTCAACATACTTCCCAGATTCGCCGCAATCGTCTGCAATGCGATCACCGGCACCGCCAGCTTTTTCACCTCATCTTCTCCCGACAGCCGGAGTACGATAAACGTAAACGGCACAAACGTGATCAATGATACATCATTCGTAATGACCATGCTGAAAAAGAAACATAACAATACCAGCACTTCCACCAGTTGTACCGTATTGTGCGTATGCCGCAGCAACATTCCGGCCACTTTCCGGAATACTCCCAGTTTCTGCAGTCCTGCCATCACCGCCATCAGACAAAACAAAACGGACAGTGTCCGGAAATCAATATATCCGGCATACTCCTTGTCCGGCACGACCAGTACCGCCGATATCACTGCAAGCACGATTGCAACGGTCAATACGGTTTCTTTTTTTATAAAAGCACACAGCTTTTTCCAAAATTCCATTCTCTTTTGTTCCTTCTTTCACATCTCACACATTTTTCTTGCAGGAATATAGTAAAATTAAGAATACTTTTTACGGAGCATCTTATGTCTGTTCTGTCCTCTCTGCTCTTCGGTATCTCCGCCAGCCTGGATGCCCTTCTGGTAGGCACAGCGCTGGGCCTCAGGAAGGTCATTCTGCCCGTTAAATATAATCTGCTGATCAGCACAGTCACCCTGATCGGCACAGTCATTTCTATCGGTCTCGGCAATCTTTTACTTCCGCTTTTCCCCTCCGGATGCGGTACCCGGATCGGAAGCGCCGTCCTCATCCTGTTCGGGCTTTATTATTTTGGGAAATGGCTGCTTCCCCGGCTGCGCTGCCGCATCATTCCGGATAAGTACCCATGCCCCGGCACTGAAAAGTTCACTGACCACAGGAACCTTACCATGCCACAGGCATTTCTCCTGGGCTGCGCTCTTTCCCTGAACAATATCGGCATCGGCTTCTCGGCAAGTATTGCAGGACTTCCTTTTCTCCCGGCATCCTTATCCACTTTTTTATGTTCCCTGGGATTCCTTGCACTCGGCAGCCGGCTCGGGCAATCTGCCATTGTGCAAAAATTCGAAGACTATGCAGATCCGGTATCCGGATTATTGTTAGTCCTATTGGGGCTGTGCCAATTATATCACTAATGGACACACTCCGTCACTATTGCTATGTGAATAATTAGTGTATCAATTAACCTCCTGCATTACAACACCTACGAATTACTTACCGTCCCGTACTTTTACAATTCCATACATTTTTGCATGTTTTGGATAGGAGCTTAGACCTTCCGGCTCCGGTATCATAATATTTACAAAACAGGGCAATCTATCTGTGTGATATGCGTAATATTGTTTGCCTGTATCAAGCTTTTTACAGGCCATATCAGAAAGGATTCCCTCTCTATGCCACAGACGACACAACCTTATTTATCCACAAAACTTTCCGAAAATATTGCACTTCTCCACACACTGCTGCCACTGAACCAAAGCTTTGACCTGATCACGCGGGACTTATATCTGGGGGATACAAAAGCTTTCTGGCTGGGCATTAACGGGTTTTGCAAAACGGAGATCCTGCAGCAGATTTTCTCCGACCTGCAAAACCCTCTTTATACACAGGATGCAAAAGTGGAAAATCTCTCTTATTATGTCCAAAGCAAGCTCGGCTACGCACAAGTGGCACTTACTTCCTCTGTGGATGAGCTTCTGCAAAATATCTTAAGCGGACCGTCTGTCCTGTTAGTAGATGGATTCGCACAGGCTGTGATCATAGATGTCCGCACCTATCCCGTAAGAGGGATCTCCGAACCGGATAATGAGAAAATTACCCGTGGTGCCCGGGACGGCTTTGTAGAGACATTGCTGTTCAATACCAATCTGATCCGCCGGCGAGTCCGCTCACGGGAGCTGACTTTTTCTATCTGTTCCCTGGGAACGGAAAGCCATACCGATGTAGCAATCGCCTATCTGGCAGATAAAGTAAACGGTGAACTTCTGGATGCACTGAAACAACGCCTTTCGCAGCTGCAAATTACCTCTCTGACCATGGGAAGCAAGAGTCTGGAAGAACTTCTAATCAAAAAAAGATGGTGGAATCCGCTGCCGTCCATCCAGCTGACGGAACGCCCCGATGTGGCATGCAGTTATCTGTGTGAGGGGCATATTCTTCTCATCGTGGACAATTCCCCTGCCGTGCTCCTGCTGCCCGGCACCGTTTTTCAGTTTACCCAGAGCCCAGAGGACTATTACAACAATCCTCTGACCGGTACGTATTTCCGCATGATACGCTTTCTGTGCATTCCGGTCAGTCTCCTGCTCTTACCCGTATTTCTGCTTCTCTCCGCTTACTATCCGGAGACTGCCGCGCACCTTCAGCTTACTCCCGTCAGTACACTGTCACCTTTTCGGCTGTTCTTCTATGTGCTGGCTGTAGAGTTTTTACTTGACCTTTTCAAGTACTCCGCTTCTTTAAGTTCCGGTCGCGTCTCCGGTGCTTTATCTATCGTAGGTGGGCTTTTAATCGGTGACATTGCTGTCAGTCTGAATTGGGCATCCACAGAAGTATTATTTTATGCTGCCGTTACCATGCTCGCCAATCTCTCGCTGTCCAGCATCGAATTTGCCGACGCACTGCGGATCTATCGTATTCTGCTGGTCGTATTGACAGGCCTGTGGGGACTGCCCGGTTTATGTATCGGTCTGACGCTTGTGTCATTCTCTGTGATAACCACGCCTACATTTGCCGGATTCAGTTACTTCTGGCCCCTGCTCCCGTTCAACGCATCCGCTCTGAAAAGCCTTCTCTTCCGGCGCCCTACCTACAAAGCCCAACCGGACAAAGTCTGGTCCAGAGGACATGTCCACACGCAACACAAAGTAAAAAAATAACTGTGGAAAAATCTCCACAGTTATAACTAATATAAATATAAGCGCGAGACGGCGCACGAGGTCCGGTGGACCTCGGCCTGCGCGGACCGGAGCGGAGCGAAGACATCGAACCTTCGAGCCCGGGCCGGGCTCGAAAATAATAAAAGAGTGATGCTAAATGCATCACTCTTTTATTATTTGTAAGCGCGAGACGGGGATCGAATTATATCGCCGTCCGCAAACCCAGTAAATACAAGGAGAAAAGCACCCCACCTACCAAGTGTCTACAGCCTGTCTACAACGCATTTCTAATATTCCTACATCTTTATTAACCCGATATTCAATTTTATTGTTTTGTGTTATAATGTTCTAAACTTATAAACATTGTAGCAGATTGGAGTATTTATGAAAAGAAAAATCATTTTATCTTTGATAACAATATGTGTTTTATCTTTTGCTTCCTGTGGCAACAGCACTACCGAAGAACCAGAGACTACAGTGACAGCAGAAACTACTGTGGAAGCCACCCCGGAGCCTACGGCAACACCCGAACCAACTGCTACACCAACACCTACCCCTGATGCAGAGAACTCTACTACTTCTGAATCACAGAGTAAATCAGAGATAAACGAAAATGATTCCCAGACTTCAGAGGGTGATGTTTATGAAGAAGTAACTGAAACGCCAGCCCCTGAGGTGAATAATTCATCAAGTTCTTATGTTATGTCAGATGAATTAAAGCAAGACCTAAAAACCCTTGGAGCAACCGATGCCGAGATTGACAACATTAAATCTGAAAAAGACATGACAGATTTAGTAGACAAGTTAATCACCGGTGGAACCACTGGTAACAGTGGCAGTACCGCCGGAGGCGGTAGCTCTTCCGCTGACACTGGTTCCAGTGGTGAGGACGAACAAGATCCTAGTATGGTACCTCAACTAGATACAACAAATGCTGCAGCAGGTCACATGTAACACGTTAGTGAATAAAATTAGCAATAAAATAACAATAAATGCAATTACAGTATTTCAAATGGACATTCCCATTCCCGGGGATGTCCATTTTTTCTACATACAGGTAAGAAGAAATAAAAAATAAATTTATTTTAACTGGAGGTTTCCTGCGACATGATATGCGCCCACGCACCGACAGACGCAGGCGTTGGAAGCGCAGGTGGGCGGAGCGGCGCGGAGCCACCGAGAACCAACGGCGTTGCGTCCGAGTGCCACGGCGCATAAACGTCTGGGGTTACTATTACCCCCAGACGTTCCCTTTTTCCCAAACTCTCTCAAACCCTGATAAACACTAATCATTTTTGGGATCGTTCATTTTCCCATTTCCCACCCCAGATTCCCATTTTCTCAAATCAAGAAATTAAATTTTTTAAAAAAATTTCGTCATTTTTCCCAATACAGTTCTATTAGTAGAAGCAGAAAATTCCGCATTTTCATGCGTTTACTATAGATGTAACTATTAACCCAACCACTACAGAAAGGCAAAGATACTGCCAAATCAATCAAGAAACCCATATAAAATAAAGCGTTATATTATCTTTGATGGTATAACAAATGGAAAATCAAAATTATGAGGCCTTACTTATGGACTCAATCCTCCGAAACAAAGAAACCGCCTTGCTATTGGAAAACTGTCCTGCTAAAATAGAAGCAGGTGGGGTGCTAGATATTATTATGGCAACCAAAAGAGAACAGGTAAGAAAGTTACATCCCTATGCTATCACACCACCCAAGACCGAAAGTGGCGGATGGCAGACTACCTACCGGGACAGTAACAACAAGCGTATTAGTATCGAAGCACAGACCGAAAATGAACTACTGGACAAGTTAGTAAAAATCTACTTTTCAAACCAGCACTTTGACAAATTAACATTCTATGGACTCTACCAAGAGTGGCTTGCATATAAGAAAACAGATGTAAACAGCCAGAACACCATTAAACGGCATGAACAACATTATAG
>JBNMHS010000075.1:0-12677 GCA_050872885.1 Acetatifactor sp. | reverse complement strand
CCCTTAAGAAGTGGTCAGGATTCAGGGTGGAGCGAACACGATGTTCGCGACAGGCGGCTGGCGACATGGATGTCGCCTAGAGCCGTGCCCGGCCGGATTTGGGATACTCTATCCACTTCTTTAGGGAATTCACACTCGGAGACGTTACAGCTGCCGGAAGGCATTCTGTTCGTTCCGGGAGTTCGTCCGGTTAGTTAACTAACTTTCAAGTTAGCAATTTCTCAAAAATTCTACTATTTATACCAAAAACAGCCAAAATAGAAGAAAAATGCATCTATAAATAAGGCCATTCTTGAAAAAACATTGTTTTTGCGCCGAATGGTGGAATATAATCCTTAAAAATTAAAATTTTCCACTATTTTCTCCAATTATGCCTTAAATAGTGGAATTGAAGACAGGCAACAAAAAAAGAAAGTGCAGCTATGCTTTCGTAACTTTCAATTTATATCATCTCAGATATTTCCGCAATAGCCTGCATCCGTGCACATAAGCGCTGATTCCAAATGTCTTCGATATGTACTCTCCCTCTCCGGTAATGCTGTCCACCAATACCGGGATTGCACTGCGTTCTTTGCGTGACGGAAGCACATCCATGGCAATCTGCATGGCAGCATTGTCTCGCAGCCAGTCTCTGTCTACCTGTGTCGGTGTTTCTTTGTACAAAAACAGAATCCTGCAGACCGCTTTCGTTTTCTCCGGTATCTGATCCATGCGGCTAATGATACTATCGAAGGTTTTGCCCGGATATTCGGCATCTGCCAGTGCTACATAATAGCAGACAGAATCTCTGGAAAAAGAAAACTTTTTCTTCCTGTAGTATCCCTGTTTGGTCTCCTTGAATCCATGCTTTTTCAGCTGCTTCAAAATGTTCTGTTTGCCGGCATCGGATATTTTCGTTGTCGCTTTGTTACGATATTCCTTCCATTTTGCATCCATATCATACATTGCCTGATATGGCATTATGTCGATCAGTATCACAAGACTACCAATGCACAAGACAAAAAAGAGTATCAGAAATATCCAGCCGTAATCCAGATGGCCTTCCGAATCACTCAATATTGCCGGTATGATAATGCTTACAAATGCCAGCACCAACATACTAATTCCTATTGTTTCCCAGACAATGACTTCTTTTCTTGTCTTCTCTCTCGGTGGATTCTTAGCTTGTTTTTCCACTCTTTTCGTACTTGCCTGCGTTTGCTTTTTCTTACGTCTATGTTTCTTACTCATTTGCCATACTCTCCAACATAAGTTCTTCTAAGCTGGTAATATCGGTAAAGGTTACCTTCACACCTTTTGCATTCAGTGCAAGGAAACTTTTCACATTTTTTTCAATCACTTTCTGTAATTCTTTTCTAACAGGAACGGGATTTTCATTTTTTATATGTATATGATCTATATATTCTTTCGTCACCGGAAACATATTTTGAATCAAAAAAGCTGCTCTGCGATCATCATACTCACCCAAAACAATGCCCTTGCATTTCTTTCCGGAATGAATGATTTTATTTCTGATTTCGGCAAATTTTTCATATTGTGATGTAATCGGAACCATCCAATATATCTCTGCATGTTCATCTTTCACGCAATATAATGTAGGCCGATATTTTCCTTCTTCCTTGTTCTGCATCAAAAAGGGATCATTTGCAACCTTAAAATAACTGTCCTTAATATGATATGCATACCCTTGTAGTATTTCCATCTCAACTCCTGTAAAAAACAAAATCCTCTCTTCATTATCTCGTTAAAATAAGAAGAGAGGAATTATTTTCGAGCCGTTCACTTAGCAGTCGCCAACGGTGGGCGAACATTATTTTCGAGCCGTTCACTTAGCAGTCGCCAACGGTGGGCGAACATTATTTACAATTTCATAATATTAGTATACCCTCAATTTGTCAACCTGTTTTGCTCAATTTCGATTTTTCAAATTTCTATTTTCCCATCTGAAGATGTTCCTTCATCAATTCACGAAACAGTGCATCTGCTGTCCAGGAGATATTGTATGGTGTAATAATGGCTTTGAGTGGAATGGGCTGTTCGCCTGTTGCTTTGTATTCCGCCAGAAAAGTGTCCATCTGCTGTGGATTCAGACCGGAGAACACGATCATTTCCGCTGCAAAATCCGGTCCGGTGTAGATTGTTCTGTCTTTTGAAAAGCCTTGTATTCCCGCTAATGCACCAATCTTCTGTCCGTAGTCTTTCCGTGCAACGTCTGTCACGTTGACACCGATCTTTTTTGCCACTGCACACACGGCCGAATACTTTTCTTTTTTCAGTCCAAATGTTAATATATCTGCCATCTCTCTGTCCTCTACAGCAGTGGTGCGATCAGGCGCATGATGCACTGCCAGCCGCGGACTGCCATATTTTTTCTGCCGTCGCGGTATTTATCCGTGACTTCCTCGCTGTCATGTAACAGGGTTACAAAGTCTGCTTCAATATCACGAATGGCTGCGCATCCGTGCATCCAGACACCGTTTTCAAAATGATGATACAAGCTGCGGTAGTCCATGTTGATTGTGCCGACAGTCGCAGTATCTTCGTCACACAACATCTGCTTTGCATGCAGGAAGCCGGGGGTATATTCATAGATGCGTACGCCCTGGCGTACCAGACCGGAATAATAAGATCTGGTCACACCATAGATGATCTTCTTATCGGGAATGCCCGGTGTGAATACTCTGACATCGACGCCGCGTTTTGCCGCAAGCCCCAGTTCTCTTGTCATCTCATCGCTGATGATCAGATAAGGAGTGGAGACATAGAGACGTTTTCTCGCTGTCTTGATCAGGTTCAGGTAGACATTTTCGCCCACAGGCTCTCCGTCAAGCGGTGAATCCGCATAGGGCTGTACATAGCCTTTGCATTCATTCTGAGCAGAAGACGCATCTTCACTCTGTGCTTCTGCCACTACAGGCTTTTCCAAATCGTTCTCTGCCGTATTGACATGCATTTCGTCAGCATTCGCATCTGGCATGCATTTTACAGAATTGGCATCTGTATCATTCCCGTACTTTTCAACAGGCTCCACCGTCAAATATTTTGCAAAATCGGTATCCGTCTGTCCCATGACATTCCACATTTCCAGGAACATCTCGGTGAAATTCTTCACAGCCGGACCGGTCAGCTTCACACCGGTATCTTTCCAGTATCCGTAAGGATGTGTGATGTTGAAATACTCGTCGGCCAGATTGTAACCACCGGTAAATCCGACTTTTCCATCGATGATCATGATCTTGCGGTGATCCCGGTTGTTCATAAAGATATTCAAAAACGGCACGACATAGTTGAACACGCGGCACTGTGCGCCGATTGCATTCATTCTCTCAATGAAGCTCTTATCCAAAAATCCGATACAGCCCACATCATCATACAGAATGCGGACCTCCACGCCCTCGGCTGCCTTTCTGGCAAGTACGTCTTTCAGCCTGGCGAAGGCTTCCGCTTCCTCAATGGCATGATATTCCAGGAAAATAAAGTGCTTCGCTTTCTCCAATTCCTGCAGCTGCTCTTCATATCCCAGATAAGCTTCCGGATAAAATTTCACATCTGTTCCTTCATATACCGGATAATTACCGTATTTCTGGGTATAACGGCACTGATTCGCCAGCAGCGGATCCTCTTTCTCCAGGTGCTGCATCACTGTCTCATCCTGGAGATTGAGCGGATAAAGTTTGCTGTCAACCTCCTCGAATCTGCGGATAATCTTGTGCATGACTTCTTTGTGTCCGAACAATCCATAGATGCACAGTCCAAACACCGGAAATGCCAGAATGACAATGATCCACGGCATCTTAAATGCCGCATTGGAATGCTTTCCGTAAATCCGCAGTGCCACTACCAATGCCAGCAGGCTGGTAAGCAGAGAGATCACAGATGAATACTGATACAGCTTGACCATCAGTACCAGTATCCATCCGATCTGTAACAGCACCGCGATTGCCGCAAATGCAATTCTTCCTATACTGTTTTTCACATTTCCTTTTACTTCGGAACGCATTTTCTTTTTCTCGCCCATAATGTCCTCTTTTGTCTCCCACACTCAAATCAATTACACTGCACTTTACAATTACCTTTCATCATTCCATGGTAACTTTTTTAACAATAAATAGCCGCACCTATTCTCTCTATTGCTCGAGCTTGCACCGAACATTCCTTTTACAAATATTGCAGCAATATTTTTAGCGCATGCAGGACTGTTTTCTAAAGTAAAATAGTACACCCATTTCCATAAAACCACAAGAGTCCACAGTACTACAATCCCGGGGTTCTGTCTTTATATCTTTTAATCTTCCGGCTTTGCAAACTTCTAATTTCCTCACCCGCAATTCCGGTCGCACAGCACCACCACAGTACTCGGCGTGGTCTGCGCCGGAATGCTTCTCGTCGAGGAAGCATAGCTTACCACCAGGTTATGGTTGGCGGGGCTTGCCTGGAAATACTGGTTGTTGGCCGTCCTCACATCCACCGTTCCATCCAGGTTCAGCTGCAGTGTCTGCTCCTCGTTGATCAGGGAATTGTTATAATAGCTGACATCCACAAAACGATCCGCCCGCTCTTCCGCTACCACCACCGCTGTATACTGGGGAGGATAGATTAACGGCATGGGCGCATCATTGCGATACCAGAATGTCGCCATCATTCCCACAGACAATGTGGTAAAATCCACCACATAAGTATCCGGATTGATAAAAAAGTTCACCGTGTTGCCGTCCATATCCTCAATGGCTGCAAACAGCAAGCATCCGTCAGCTCTGCGTCCGCCCTGTCCGGCAGGTACCAGATCCACAATGGTTCCTTTCATGGAACCGAAACTGCTTCTTCTCATCGGTCTTTGAAATGAAAAACGATAGTCCATAAATTCTCCTGTTAAAACTTTCAATCTTTCTCACTAATATATGCACTGTCTTATCACTGTTGACCTCTTTGTGCAAAATCATAATTGCAAAAACCACTACCCCGAAGTAGTGGTTTTAAAGTAATTCATCATAAACGTTTTCTCCGAGAAAGCATCCTTATCCTGCAAGCAGTTACGTATGCTTTCTATGAGTGAGCTTATTATATTAGAACACAATCGTTCCGCCGCCCAGCACATGTTCGTCCTGATAGAACACCATTGCCTGTCCCGGCGTTGCGGCACGTACCGGTGCTTCGAAGGTGCAAAGCACTTTTCCGTCCGGCTGTTTCTCAAGAATACCGTATTCTCCCTTATGATTGTAGCGGATCTTCGCCAGGACTCTCACCGGCTCTGTCAGATCCTCCACTGCCATATAATTCACATTGTCGCACAACACCTTATCGGTAAACAGCTCCTGATTCGAACCAATCACAACTTCATTCGTCTCGGGGCGGATTGCGGTGACAAATACTCTCTCTCCCATAGGAAGTTCCAGTCCTCTGCGCTGTCCAAGCGTATAATGTGTGATGCCTTTATGCCGTCCTAAGATTCTACCGTCCTCCGTGACAAAATTGCCCGGTCCCGGTACTTTCTCTCCGGCTTCTCTGTCAATAAAAGAAGCATAATCATTATCCGGCACGAAGCAGATCTCCTGACTGTCCGGCTTGTGCGCCACAGGAAGTCCCGCTTCCTCTGCCATGGCACGGATCTCGTCCTTGGTATATTCTCCAACCGGCATCAGTGTATGTGCTAGCTGATTCTGCGTCAGATTATATAATGCATACGTCTGATCCTTCGCTGCCGTCACGGAATTGCGGATTGCAAAACGCCCATTCGGCAGTTTATCGATTCTGGCATAATGCCCTGTGGCAATATAATCCGCACCGATCTCCAGACTCCGTTTAAGCAGAGATTCCCACTTCACATAACGGTTGCAGGCAATACAGGGATTCGGTGTATGTCCTTTTAAGTACTCTGCCACAAAATAATCCATTACATGACACTTGAATTCCTTCTTAAAATTCATCACATAGTAAGGAATCTCAAGTCTCTGTGCTACTCTTCTGGCATCATCCACGGCAGACAGACCGCAGCAGCCACCGTTTGCTTCCTTGGCAGTTTCTTCTTCGTCCTGCCAGATCTGCATGGTGACACCGATCACGTCATAACCCTGTTCCTTTAATAACATGGCTGCCACGGAGGAATCCACACCTCCGGACATGCCGACTACTACTTTTTTCTTCATAGATCTTAATAATCTTCCTCTTCTTCGCCCTCGCTGATATCATTCTTGGGCTTCTGCAGACCTTCGATGGTGATATGATTCTTCTCCGCATAATCCCACAGAGCTGCATGAATTGCTTCTTCTGCCAACAGAGAACAATGTACTTTTACGGGAGGCAGTCCGTCCAATGCTTCCATTACCGCTTTGTTCGTTACCTGTAATGCTTCCTGAATGGTCTTGCCTTTTACCAGTTCGGTCGCCATGGAACTGGTTGCCACTGCTGCACCGCATCCGAACGTCTTGAATTTTGCTTCACGGATGATTCCGTTCTCATCAATATCCAGGAACATTCTCATGATATCTCCGCACTTTGCGTTGCCGACAGTACCCACACCGCTGGCGTCTTCGATCTCTCCCACATTTCTGGGATTCTGAAAATGATCCATTACTTTTTCACTATACATCTGGTATGTTTCCTCTTCTTCCTTTTTATTTAATGATCTCCTGTTTCGAAAAAGCTTTCTGCTTACTACTTCTGTGCCTTGATAAAGTCTTCATACAACGGAGACATATCACGCAGTCTCTGTACGATCTTCTTCACTTCGTCTGCCACGATATCCATCTCTTCCTTCGTGCTCTCCTCGGACAGGGTCAGTCGCAGGGAACCGTGCGCTTCCTCATGTTTCAGTCCGATTGCCAGCAATACATGGGAAGGATCCAGGGATCCGGAAGTACATGCAGAACCGCTGGAAGCACAGATGCCCTTCATATCCAGCATGATCAGCATGGATTCTCCCTCGATGAACAGGAAGGAGAAGTTGATATTGTTCGGCAGTCTCTTCGTACGGTGACCGTTCAGCCAGCAATGAGGAATTTCCTTCTCTAAACGTCCGATCAGATAATCACGCAGTTCGATCTCCTTGTGGGTCTTACTGTCCATAATACGCATGGCACGCTCCACCGCCACGCCCAGTCCTACGATACCGGGGATATTCTCCGTACCGGCTCTGCGGCTTCTCTCCTGCGCTCCGCCGTGTACAAAAGAACGGATCTTCACACCTTTACGGATATATAAAAATCCGATACCCTTAGGGCCGTTCAATTTATGACCGCTGGTGCTGAGCATATCGATATGCATCTCGTCCACGTTGATGGGAACCTGTGCATAAGCCTGTACCGCATCGGTATGGAACAGGATGCCGTGCTCCTTTGCGATCTCACCGATCTCGGCGATAGGTTCGATCGTACCGATCTCGTTATTTGCAAACATGACACTGATCAGGATCGTATCCGGACGGATTGCCGCCTTCAGTTCATCCAGGCTGATCAGACCGTCTCTGTCCACATTCAGATATGTGATCTCAAATCCCCTCTTCTCCAAATACTCACAGGTATGGAGAATCGCATGATGTTCGATCTTCGTGGTAATGATATGTTTTCCCTTGGATTCATAAGCCTCAGCCGTTGCCTTTAACGCCCAGTTGTCAGACTCGGAACCTCCTGCGGTAAAATAGATTTCCTCCGGCTTCGCACCCAGACTGTCTGCGATCGTCTGGCGGGCATGGTCCATAGCTTTCTTACTCTCGGCGCCCAGGCCGTAGATGGTGCTGGCATTTCCGTAATATTCACTGAAGTACGGAAGCATCGCATCTACAACTTCCGGTGCTGTTTTTGTTGTTGCTGCATTGTCTAAATATATCATATTGCCTCATTTCCGCATATTTTCATGCTTATTTCACTGTTATTCATGATAGCATTCACCGCGCAGTTCTGTCAACAAGGTCGATGGAATATACTTTTGCAAGATCTTTCATCCGCAAAGGATCCAATGAAAATCCATGAAGCATGCAAAACATCATCCTCTGATCTTCGGTACTCTGATCCTGACGGTTACCGGTCTCATCACCCGTATCATCGGTTTTTTCTACCGCATCTATCTGTCCAGGCTCTTCGGAGAAGAGGGAATGGGCATCTACCAGCTGCTCAGTCCCGCGCTGTCGCTCTCCTTTTCCCTGACTGCCGCAGGATACCAGACCGCCATCTCCAAATTCGTTGCGGCAAATACTGCCGGCAGACATTCCGATGATCTGAAGACCTTGTCCGCAGGAGTCAGCATTACCCTCCCCTTGTCTCTTGCAACAAATGCCGTTCTATTGCTGGCTGCCGGTCCGATCGGGACTTTCCTGTTAAAAGAGCCCCGTACCGTATCCATGCTTCGGATCCTATCCTTCTCTATCCCTTTTGCCGCTTTACATGCTTGTATCAACGGCTATTTCTATGGGAAAAAGAAGGCTTCCGTTCCGGCCTTTACGCAGCTTCTGGAACAGCTTGTCAGAGTCGGCTGTGTCTTCCTCGTCACCGGAGCCGATCTGTCCCGTGGGCACACTCCCTCCATCAATGCCGCAGTTCTGGGGCTGACCGTGGGCGAGATCTTTTCCATGCTGATCGCACTGATCTGTCTGTATATCCACCTGTATCCGGATGCCGGAGTCCTTTCCCTGCAAAATATCTGTCCATCCTTCCCGATCTACCGGAATCTGTTGGGAATGGCACTGCCGTTAACCGCCAATCGTATTGTTCTGAATATCCTGCAGAGCATCGAAGCCGTCTCCATTCCGCAAAAGCTTCTGCTCTACGGTTATGATACCACCACTGCGCTGAGTGTATACGGAGTGCTCACCGGTATGGCCATGCCCATGATTTTTTTCCCCAATGCCCTCACAAGCTCCGTTGCCGTTCTCCTGCTTCCCACCATTTCCGAAAATCACGCGAAGGGCGACCGTAATGCCGTATGGAACGATACCCTGCGCACCGTAAAATATTGCAGTCTCATGGGTTTTCTTTGTCTGTTCGGTTTTCTTTTCCTGGGAAAATGGATGGGAAATGAATTGTTCCACAGTGAGCTTGCCGGACATTTCATCGTAAATTTAGGATTCATCTGCCCCTTTTTATATCTGGATACCACGCTCTCCAGTATTTTACAGGGGTTGGGAATGGCCGGACGGATCTTTTTCTCCAACGTGATCTGTCTGTTGATTCGTCTGGTCTTTGTATTTTTTGCCATTCCGCGGTTCGGTATGCAGGGATATCTCTGGGGAATTCTGGTAAGTCAGCTGGTGCTGGCCGGAATCTACTTTTTCTGTCTGTACCGTTTTTTCCGGGAGAACACAGTCTCCTGAAATCTTTGCATAAAAATACCTCCGGTCATCGGCTTTGATCCGACATCCGGAGGTGCATGCCCTTATTCTTCTATTCCGTAAACACGGTCTTACTTCCCACAAAATACTGGTACTGCTGCAGGATCTGATCCTTGCGCATATCAGAGATCGCTTTTTCTACATCCAGTGAATGAATATCACTGTCTCTGCCAATATATCCAAAATCGTCCTGCTTGTTAAACGTAACGGAAATATCTTCCAACGCTGCATTTGCGGAAGTCTTCTCCGTCCGGGCCGCTGTCTGAACGGCATTACCGGTATCTGTCTGCCCCGAAGATACTACCTGAGACTCCAAGCCGGGATCTTCCGTGATCACCTTCTTGACCGGCTGTTTTGCATCATCCAGTACCTGTAGATTGTAATTCTGTATTCTGCCGATCCCGGTTACTCCGCCGATTCCCATGTAGTCACCTCCTTGTCCTTTGTTTTCCGTAATTCACACTGTTTTCTTTACAAATGTGAAATTTTATCTTCTTTCCATCTATAATATCGACTGATTTTATAAAAAGTTAAGTCCCATTTCAATTTTAGTTGTGGTTCTTGTCATTCAGAACGCTCTTTAATTCGTCCATAAAGGTATTCACATCTTTGAACTCCCGGTATACGGACGCAAATCTCACATAAGCTACCGCATCCAGATCTTTCAGCTTGTTCATCACAAGTTCTCCGATGGTGCCGCTGGGGATCTCACGCTCTTCCCTGTTGAAAATCTCGTTCTCCACTTCATCCACCAGGGTTGTGATCTGCTGCGCACTGACCGGACGCTTATGACAGGCTCGCAGAACCCCTGCCTCGATCTTGGCACGGTCATACGCTTCCCTGTTATTATCCTTTTTAATAATGATCAGTGGAATCGTCTCGATCTTCTCGTAAGTGGTGAAACGTTTCCCGCACTCATCACATACACGGCGACGGCGAATAGAGTTGTTGTCCTCCGCCGGTCTGGAATCGATGACTCTGGTATTTTCATGGCTACAGAACGGACATTTCATAAGCATCCTCCTTATAAAAACCACGTGTTATTTATGTTAAGATTATAGAAGATTCAGCAGTTAATGTCAACTAAAATTATATCCGGGCCGATCTGGCGGATGTCCTTGTAAGGAATGACGATATTCGGCTCACAGCGCAGAAATCCAAGCCACTGGTTTCCTCCGGGCACCATGATCTTACAGATGCATCCGCTGCACTCATCAAACTCAAGATCACATACATGACCCAGCTTTTTGCAGTCTCTGACATTAATCACATCTTTACATTTTAATTCTGAGAAAAGCATATTTTGCCGCTTTCTTTCCATTTTTATTATAATTATTATATGCTCTCTTCCGGTTCCCGTTCGGGAAAAACTGGTAAATTCTGCTTTCCGGTATATCCTCTCTCTGTCCTGTGAATAATGTAGGTATCAAAATCATAACATTATCAGGAGGTCTCTATGGTACAGGGAAAAGTAGAAATCTGCGGCGTCAACACAGCAAAACTGCCTTTATTGAAGGCAGCTGACAAAGAAACTCTCTTCGCAAAGATCCGTGAAGGGGACACTGCCGCCAGAGAGACCTATATTGAAGGGAATCTGCGTCTGGTATTAAGTGTGATCAAACGTTTCTCGGGCAGTGCGGAAAATGTGGATGATCTGTTTCAGATCGGTTGTATCGGTCTGATCAAAGCCATCGATAATTTCGACTCCACTCTGGGTGTAAAGTTCTCGACCTATGCAGTGCCGATGATCATCGGAGAGATACGGAGATTCTTACGTGACAACAACAGCATCCGTGTCTCACGTTCCCTGAAAGACACTGCCTACAAGGCTATTTACGCCAGAGATGCCCTGACAAGGAAAAATCTGAAAGAGCCAACCATGGAAGAAATCGCTGCAGAGGTAGGCATCTCCAAAGAAGATATCGTCTATGCACTGGACGCCATGCAGAACCCCATGAGTCTCTATGAACCGGTCTATACCGACGGAGGCGATACTCTCTACGTCATGGATCAGATCAGCGACAAAAAAAATAAGGAAGAGACGTGGGTGGAACATCTCTCCCTGAATGAAGCCATGAAACATTTAAACGACAGGGAACGTCATATCATCTCCCTGCGTTTTTTCGAAGGAAAGACCCAGACCGAGGTAGGCGATCTGATCGGCATCTCCCAGGCCCAGGTCTCCCGTCTTGAAAAGAATGCTTTGAAATCCATGCGCGGTTATCTCACCGCATAGCTTATCATTTTTAATATTACTCTGCCTTTTCGGTCTCCCAGTTCCAGGGATGCTTGCGAATGATGCCATCTGCGAAAGGCACAAAGATGGAGATTACTGCAAAGATGCCGAGGAAGATGCAATACCAGATATAAGGCAGAAAATCAAATGCGGAAAGTCCCAGTCCCGCGGAAGCCGCGAAGCTGACGGAGATCAGCACCTGTCCGCTGTAAGGCAGGAAGCCCTGCATCACACAGCTGAAAATATCAAGCAGAGAAGCCGTACGTCTCGGATCGATCTTGTACTTTTTGCTGACTTCTTTTGCCATGTCGCCCTCTACCAGGATGGCCACGGTATTGGTCGCCGTTGCCGCATCGAGAAGCATCGCCAGAATTGCCAGTACCACCTGTGCGGATTTTTTGTTTTTGATAAACTTCTCCATCTTGCTCATGATCCAGACGATACCGCCGTTATGACGAACGATTTCCACGATACCTGCCATCAGCATAGTCAGATAGAAGATCTCATCCATTCCGGTCACACCGCTCCAGAAGCTCTGCGCCGCTCCGGTCAGGGTAAAGCTGCCGGTAAGGATTCCCACCAGTGCAGCGATCACGACACCGCCGGACAATACAGCAAATACATTGACACCGATAATGGCCAGTACAAATACGGCCAGATAAGGAATAACCTTCGGCAGGCTGTAGGTCAGTTCATCCATAGCCACAGGTTCTGCACCGGAGCCAAAAATCAGCAGTGCAATGATCGTGCAGATTGCTGCAGGCAGTGCGATCAGGAAATTCACACGGAACTTATCCTTCATCTCTACTCCCTGTGTCTGAGTCGCTGCGATCGTCGTATCACTGATCATGGACAGGTTGTCACCGAACATTGCACCACCGATGCAGGCACCGATGATCAGAGCCACATTCAGTCCGCCCTTGTCTGCCAGACCGATGGCAATGGGAATCACCGCACTGATGGTACCGACCGAAGTACCGGTCGCCGTACCCATAAACGCGGAGATGATGAACACACCGACTGCCAAAAACTGCACCGGAACAAAGGATAATCCCAAGTTTACCACCGCATCTCTTCCGCCCATGGCTGTAGCCATGCCGGAGAAGCCGCCTGCCAGCATAT
>JBNMHS010000074.1:0-12939 GCA_050872885.1 Acetatifactor sp. | reverse complement strand
CGCCTGCCGGAGACCTGTATTCCCTTGGACGGTATCTATACTTCTTCTGTGGAGACAGAAAAAGGGCATGACCTGACGATAGATACAGAAATCTGTCACGGATGTCAGGAAAGTGAACAGGGACAATATATCCTGGAATATTGCTTATATGATGGCGCAAACCCAAGCTTTCCCACCGATGAAAACAGGGATCGACGCGAAATATTTTGTGTAAAGCAGCCGGTTCCCTGCGGGCAGGAGACTGTAACAATAACGATCCCCGTGGAACAACCTGACAAATGGGATATTACGGCACCGTATTTGTATGATCTGCAAGTGAGATTGCTTCATGCCGAGGAAAATCAAGCGACAGAATTGTGCCAGGAAGAGCACGTCCGGATCGGTTTCCGCACGATCACTTTCGATCCGGAACAGGGATTTCTCTTAAACGGCAGAAAGGTGCGCCTGAACGGCACCTGCGATCATCATGATCTGGGAGCGCTGGGAGCGGCCTTCCATAAAGAAGCCATGCGCCGGAAGTTTAACCTCATGCGTTCCATGGGGGTCAATGCACTTCGTACTTCCCACAACATGCCGGCCGTGGATGTGATGGAGCTTGCCGACGAGATGGGATTTTTGGTATTGTCAGAAGCCTTTGATATGTGGGAGATGGCAAAAAATCCGTATGATTATGCCAGATTTTTTGATGAATGGGCCGAGAAGGATGTGCGCAGCTGGATTCGCAGAGACCGGAACCATGCGTCTGTCATCCTGTGGAGTATCGGCAACGAGATTCCGGATACCCACGCAGATGCCCACGGACAGGAAATTACTCGCAGACTGATGGCAGCAGTCAGACAGTGGGACTATCGGAAAGTGGCACCGGTGACGATCGGTTCGAATTACATGCCCTGGGAAAATGCGCAGAAATGTGCGGATATCGTGAAAGTGGCGGGCTATAATTATGCCGAAAAATATTATGCGGAGCATCATGAGAAACATCCCGACTGGATCATCTACGGCAGCGAGACCTCTTCCGTAGTACAGAGCCGCGGAATCTATCACTTCCCGTTGGAACGTGCGACTTTGATCGAAGACGATGAACAATGCTCGGCACTGGGCAACAGCACGACCAGCTGGGCGGCCAAGAATGCGGAATACTGTATCATCATGGACAGAGATACCCCTTATTCCTGCGGACAGTTTATCTGGACAGCGATTGATTACATCGGAGAGCCGACGCCTTATCAGACGAAAAACAGTTATTTTGGGCAGATAGATACGGCAGGTTTTCCCAAGGACTCTTATTATCTGTTCCGGTCGGAGTGGACGGACGCAGGGAAAGATCCCATGGTTCATGTCTACCCTTACTGGGACTTTAATCCGGGACAGCTTGTAGATGTGCGGATTACAAGCAACGCACCGGAAGTGGAATTATTTGTAAACGGTGTATCACAGGGAAGAAGGCAGATCGATCATAAAAAAGGAACCGTGTTACAGCCTTCCTGGAAAGTTCCGTACGAGCCGGGAAGTATCTGTGCAGTGGCTTATGACGAAACCGGCAGAGAAATCGCAAGGCAGGAACGGCATTCGTTTGGAGACACCGATCATTATGTGCTGAAACCGGACAAGACGGTATTACGTGCGGACGGAGAAGATATGATCTTTGTGGAGATTTCCGCAGAGGACAAAGACGGTTATCCCGTGGAAAATGCATCCGATTATGTCCGTGTCACAGTAGAAGGTGCCGGCCGACTGGTCGGACTGGATAACGGCGACAGCACGGACTATGATGCTTATAAGGGAACCGTGCGCAAATTGTTCCAGGGAAAGCTTCTGGCGATGATCGCGGCGAAGACGACGCCCGGAGAGATACGCGTCACTGTAGAGGAGGCCCGGGAGAAAGCGGATGACAAAACAGCAGCACTTAAGCTGCAGGCAACAGAAGCACCGGTACGCGAAGGAATCTGCGCATCGGAAGAAAATACAGAATATCCGCCTGCGTTTGTTGCCCCCGGTTTTGTGCCTGTGCGCAAACTGGAACTGCAGGCTGAGACAACAGTTTTGGATAACGAACATCCTTCGACAGTGATACATACCATGATCCGGCCGATGGCGGCTACATACCGCAAACTCATCTGGAAGGTGACAGACCCGACAGGCATTCCCAGTTCTATTGCAAAATTAGAAGAGTTGGAAGACGGCGAAAGCATCCGCATCACAGCGATAAGTGACGGAAATTTTCAGGTCAGATGTATGACCTGTAACGGAACGCCTTCCGTGAAACTGATCTCACAGCTTGATTTTACCGTGCAGGGCATGGGACAGACATTCCGGTCACCGTATGAACCGGTGGCAGGTATCTCTTATGCTGAAAGTTTCGGCGGCGATGTGAGCCGCGGCGTGGAGAACAGTGCGGGAACAGACAAGGCATTACCTACGGCGCTGGTATATGAATCTCTCGACTTCGGAGAGTTTGGAAGCAATGAGATCACGCTTTCTGTGTTCGCGAATGACAATGATCCTCACAGGATTCAAATCTGGGAGGGAAAACCTGCCGCCGGAAGACTGGCAGGAGAAGTGATCTATCAGAAACCGGGAATCTGGGAAGTGTTCCAGCCGGATACGTTTGAATTGCCCGTCAGACTAAAAGGCGTTACTGATGTGACGATTGTGTCAGCAGACAAATTTTTCCTGAAGGAATTTCATTTTACAAAACAGGAGAAGGCTTACGCAAAACTGTCTGCACTCACAGAAGGCGTAACTTATGGTGACAGCTTTGTGAGAACGGAAGATGCGATTGAACAGATCGGCAATAATGTGTCACTGGAATTTACCGGGATGGATTTTGGAGAAAACGGTACTGACAGCATTGTCATCTGTGGACGGACAACGCTTCCGCAGAATACGATTCAGGTACGATTCACAGACGGCGAGACACAGGTGCTTCCCTTCCCTCACAGTGAAGAATACACAGAACTGCGTTTCCCTCTGAAAAAAGTGACGGGGGAGCAGAAGGTAACCTTTGTCTTTTTGCCGGGGTGCAATTTTGACTTCAAGTGGTTCCGGTTTGAGAGGAGTGAAACATGAGGAAAAAATTAATTTCAATCATTTTAGCGGCAACGATGGTATTTTCCGTTACAGCCTGCGGAAATAATATCACGGGAAATACTGCCGAAACGCAGCATGTAGATGCGGCAGATCTGACACAGACTACATCATCACAGGGATCATCAGATCAGACAGCACCGGATCAGATGGCGTCAAACGAAAAATCACTGGCGCAGGATGACAGGGCATTACAGATCCCTGATGACAAATACCGAACCTACTACGAATTGTTTGTCTATTCTTTTTATGACGGCGACGGAGACGGTATCGGAGATCTCCGGGGTGTACTGGAAAAACTGGACTATCTGAACGATGGTGATGATACGACAGATACAGATCTGGGCGTAAACGGGCTTTGGCTGATGCCGGTCATGCCCTCTACGACCTATCATAAATACGATACTACAGATTACGAAAATATCGATCCGGAGTATGGAACACTGGAAGATTTCGATGCACTATTGTCTGCCTGCCACGAGCGTGGGATCCGGGTGATCCTGGATCTGGCAATGAATCATTCCTCCAGTAAACATCCATGGTTTTTACAGGCTGCGGAATACCTGAAAAGCCTTCCGGACGGAGCAGAACCTGATCCGACAGAGTGCCCTTACGTGGAGTATTATAACTTTTCAAAAGAAGCACAGAGCGGTTATGCGCAGGTAAACGGAACGGACTGGTACTATGAGGCGCGCTTCTGGGACGGTATGCCGGATCTGAATCTGGAAAATGAGGCGGTGCGGCAGGAATTCGAGCAGATCGCAGACTTCTGGCTGGACAGAGGCGTGGACGGATTCCGCCTGGATGCGGTAAAAGAATATATCACAGGTTCTACGGAAGACAATGTGGAGATTTTAAGGTGGTTTGCGGACTATGTGCACGGCAAGAATCCGGAGAATTATCTGGTATGTGAATGCTGGACGGATCAGAATACCTATGCAAAATATTACGAAAGCGGCGCAGACAGTATGTTTGATTTTGCTTTCGCCGACAAATCCGGCATCATTGCCAACGTGGTAAACGGCAAGGCGTCCGCGGCTACCTATGCGAAGAATCTGGAAGCGGAGCAGACACTGTATGCACAGTACAATGCGGATTACATCAATGCCCCTTTCTATACCAATCATGATCTGGGACGCAGCGCCGGTTATTATGCCGGAGAAAACAGCGAAGCACAGACGAAAATGGGAAATGCCCTGAATCTGTTGATGAACGGTAATGCATTTCTCTATTACGGCGAAGAACTCGGCATGAAGGGTTCCGGTAAGGATGAGAATAAACGGGCACCTATGTACTGGAGCAAGGACAAAAATGCTGCCGGCATGTGTAAAGGCCCGGCGGATATGGAAGATTTTCAGATGAAATTTGATAGTCTGCAGGAACAACAGGAAGATACGGATTCGATTTACAATTATGTAAAACAGGTGATTAAGATTCGCAATCAGAATCCTGAGATCGCCAGAGGTGAGACTACCTATCTGGAACAGTATTCGGCGGAGCCGGGAGCTGCAAAACAGTATTTTGCACTGACCAGAACTTATGAGGACAGTACATTACTGATGCTTGGCAATGCTTCGGCGGAAACTGTAACGGTGGATCTGAGCGGACTTACCGTGGGAGAGACGGCGGCAGAGGATCTGACAGTGCTTGGGGAACTTTACACCGGGGAAGATGTGGCAGAGCAAAATGGTGCAGAGGTTACGCTTCCGGGATTCGCAATTCTGATTTTAGGAGAATAGTGTGATACATTGTGAAGAAGACGTGCGTAGAATTGTGGAGTAAACAAAGATATCTAAAACAGGAAGACACTTACATTGCAGATATAGTATTGAAAAAAAGACGCTAAAATAAAAAAATGAGCATAACATAAAAGGACAGAAACAGAGAAAATAAAACAGGTCTGTGGGCAACCCCTACAGACCTGTATGTTTTCTGGCAAAATCTTCAAATTCATTTAACGGTAACGGCTTCGAGAAGAAGTATCCCTGAATATCATCGCAATGGAGGTTTTTCAGGAATTCTACCTGATCCGAAGTCTCTACACCCTCGGCAGTGATCGTCATTCCGAAGCTTTGCAGCAGCTGTGTAATATGTAATAACAATCTTTCACCGTTCTGATCACCGATGTAATCGATCAGGCTCTTGTCCAGCTTGATCGTGTCGAAATGCATGACATTCAGCGAGGACAGAGAGGAATAACCGCTTCCGAAATCATCCAGAAGTAATGTGAATCCGGCTTTATGGAACTGCTCGATCAGCGAAGAGATATCGCTGTTGTTGATCGTGGCACTCTCTGTGATCTCCAGGGGGACATACTTGGGATCCAGCTGAAAAGAATCCAGGATTTCCCGGTATTTATCCACGATATTGCTGAAGTACAGGCTGACTCTGGAGATATTCACGGAAATGGGATAAAGCTTCATTCCGGCCTGCTGCCATTTCTGCTGCTGTGCGCAGACGGTGCGGAATACATATTCGTCCAAAGTGGTGATATTGCCGTTTTTCTCAAACAGCGGAATAAACTTTGCAGGAGAAAGCATCGTTCCGTCGGGGCGCTGCCAACGGATCAGAGCCTCGGCACCCAGGATGTTTCCTCTCACGGGATCGACCTTGGGCTGATACCACAGTTGGAATTCTCCGTTTTTCAGTGCGTCTTCGAAAGAATTTTCAATTAACCGGTTCTCCGACAATTGCTGGACATCCAGCTCATCATAGAAAGCATAATGCCTTGTGCGCTTATCCTTTACCAGATATTTTGCCTGAACGGCTTTTCCGTAATTCTGCTCCACTTCCTTGTGATCTGTGGTTTCGTAGACACCGCACAGAGGGAACACACGCGGAATATTCAGCTTCGTGGACAGATTGGTCAGATCCTGACACATACCGCTCAATCGAGGCTCTAAAGTGCGCTTGTCCTTATCACGCAGGAACAAAACAAAACGGTCCGCATTGATATGGGCGCTGAATTCTCCCAGATGAATATTGGACTGCAGCACCTTCCATATCTCCTGCAAAGTCTCGTCACCTTTTGCAACACCGCAGGTGCTGTTGATGATCTTAAAATCCTGAATATCCAGAGCTACATAGAATCCGCGGTCACCGTTGTGACGTATCATTTTCTCTTTGAAACAGGCAAAATTATCACCGCCGGTCAAGGGATCCTCGTAAGCCAGACGGAACAACTGTCTGCGCTGGGTACGGATACTGTGAACATAAGCAAAAGTACCGCAGGATGCAATCAAAATGATCAATAACATCAGCAATCTCACCTGAAACAGTACAGGCTCTGTACGATTGGAGAGCACCTGGTCGGGTACGATCGTCAGGACAAACCACTGTCTGTCCTTGCGGAGATTGTCCAGAGCGACAGCATAATAATGATAGCTGCGTCCGTCACCGTAGAAGCTTCCGCCGTTAGAGGTCGTTCCCCGTAACATTCTGGTAAGTTCCTGATAGGGTTTATCATTGCGGGTATCCGCTTCCAGATAATCTGAAATTACCGTAGCTTCCTGCAAGGAGGTAGGAGCGTTGGAAGAACAGGCAATCAATTCTCCGTCCTGATTCAGCAGACAGCTGAACCCCTGATTATTGAAAGACTGCACTCCCAGCAATTCTTCGAAAAGCTGATTGCGATAGGTAGCAAACAATACTCCCATGATCTCATTATCTTGATTATAAACGGGAATACTGAATACATTGATCGGTTCCGGCGAGCCGATACGATCCTGTAAAGTATTGGAGATTCCCGGCAGTCCCTGCATACCTTCCTGAAAGAAAGCTCTGGAGGACAGATCCTGCGTGTAACCGTCGGTGGTCACAACCTGACCATTAGAATCTACAAAACCGATTCTTTTGAACTGATAAGTACTGACGAAAGAACCGAGCTGCCTTGTAATGGAAGCTGCATCCGAAGCTTTGGAAGAGACACTGATCTCATCTGCGAAGCTGTATAACAGATTGAAATTTTCCCGTATTTCCTGCTGCACGATCAGGGCATTCTGGTTTGCTACATCCCGTAGCGTGGATTCCACTTCATCTGCCACATCCTGTGAGATTTGGGCGGAACTCCATATTACGGTGGAGAGCACCAGAACCAGAGCAATGCCGAGAATCGCAAGCGCCTGTTTTGGCAATTTATTTTGTTTCATATGTATAACCTCTTAATCTACTTATTATTATACACTTTTCTCGTGGCAAGGCAACAAAAACCGCATTGACAGTCCACATTTCCTGTGCTACTGTAAGAATACGTAAATGCAATGAGGAAGAGAGTATTTATCTATAGAAGTTTTACAGAGAACATTCCCGGAGGCTGAGAGGAATGGAACGGAGAGATAGAGAAGATGGCTTCTGAGCGGCGCACCGAACGGATACCGTGACAGCAAGGAACGGTAGAAGCAAGGCTGCGACAGGATCCGCCTGTTACAGCGGATAGGGTTACGGACCCGAAGAGGTCTGTGCTGTGAGGTACAGACGAAGAGAAGTGGTAACACGGGATAACGCTCGCCTTCTTGAAAAACATAATGTTTTTTGAGGAGACTTTTTTAATGCATTCATATTAGGAGTAGAAAAGGAGAACAGACACAATGGAAAACAAGGGAAAATATTATCTTACGACTGCCATTGCCTACACATCCGCAAAGCCGCATATCGGCAACAACTACGAGATCGTACTGGCAGACAGTATTGCACGTTTTAAGAGAAAGGAAGGCTACGACGTCTTCTTCCAGACCGGTACCGACGAGCACGGTCAGAAGATCGAGCTGAAGGCAGAGGCAGCAGGCATTACTCCCAAGGAGCACGTTGACAAGATTGCAGGTGTGATCCGCGGATTGTGCGATCTGCTGAACATTTCTTATGATAAGTTCATCCGTACGACCGATGAGGATCATGAGAAGCAGGTACAGAAGATCTTCAAGCGTCTCTATGATCAGGGCGATATCTACAAGGGGGCATACGAAGGTATGTATTGTACCCCCTGTGAATCTTTCTGGACAGAGTCCCAGCTGGTGGACGGCAAGTGCCCGGACTGCGGCGGCGTGGTAAAACCTGCCAAAGAAGAAGCTTATTTCTTCCGTATGAGCAAATATGCCGACAGACTGATCAAGCATATCAATGAGCATCCGGAGTTCATCCAGCCCGTATCCCGTAAGAACGAGATGATGAACAACTTCCTGCTGCCCGGCCTGCAGGATCTGTGCGTATCCCGTACCTCCTTTACCTGGGGGATTCCGGTTACCTTCGATCCGAAGCATGTCATCTATGTATGGCTGGATGCACTGACCAACTACATCACCGGCATCGGCTATGATGCAGACGGCAACAGCACGGAGCAGTACAAGAAGCTGTGGCCCGCAGACCTGCATCTGATCGGTAAGGATATCATCAGATTCCATACGATCTACTGGCCTATTTTCCTGATGGCACTGGGCGAGCCCCTGCCGAAGCAGGTATTCGGACATCCCTGGCTCCTCATGGGCGGCGGCAAGATGAGCAAATCCAAAGGAAACGTTGTCTATGCGGATGATCTGGTGGATTATTTCGGTGTGGATGCCGTTCGTTATTATGTGCTGCATGAGATGCCTTTCGAAAACGACGGTAACCTGACCTGGGAACTGGTGGCAGAACGTACCAACTCCGATCTGGCCAATACCCTGGGCAACCTGGTGAACCGTACCATCTCCATGAGCAACAAGTACTTTGGCGGCGTGGTAGAAGATAAAAAAGTACAGCTGAACGAGAACGATGCGGCCGTGGATGCCGATCTGAAGCAGACCGTGACCGGCACTTATGCAAAAGTAGTCGCTAAAATGGAAGAACTGCGTGTGGCAGATGCCCTGACCGAGATCTTCGGCATCTTCAAGCGTTGCAACAAATACATTGACGAGACCGAACCCTGGGTACTGGCCAAGGACGAGGCCAAGGCAGACCGCCTGGCAACCGTACTGTACAATCTGGTAGAAGGCATCATCATCGGTGCTTCCCTGCTTGAGCCCTACATGCCAGAGACCGCAGAGAAGATCGCAAAGCAGTTAAATACCTCTCTGCGTGATTTTGATCAGCTGGAGCAGTTCGGCTTATACGTAAGCGGCAACAAAGTGACCGACCAGCCCGAGATCCTCTTCGCCCGTCTGGATATGAAAGATGTCGCCAAGAAGGAAGCAGAACTGGAAGAGGCTATGATCAAGGCGGCAGCAGAGCACGAAGCCGAAGAAGCAAATGCCGAGGCGGAAAAAGCGGAGCAGGAAGCCATCGATATTGAGCCCAAGGCAGAGATCGAATATGATGATTTTGCAAAAATGCAGTTCCAGGTAGGAGAGATCATCTCCTGTGAGGCAGTGCCCAAGTCCAAAAAGCTTCTGTGCAGCCAGGTGAAGATCGGCAGTCAGGTACGCCAGATCGTCTCCGGTATCAAGGCACATTACAGCCCTGAGGAAATGGTAGGCAAGAAGGTCATGGTACTGGTGAACCTGAAACCTGCGAAGCTGGCAGGAGTATTGTCTGAGGGTATGATCCTGTGTGCGGAAGATGCGGAAGGCAATCTTGCACTGGTTACTCCGGAGAAGAATATGCCCGCCGGAGCAGAAATTTGTTAATCTGTTACTATTTTACAAAAAAAGTAATATAGGGCTTAAAATTTTAGAAGAAATGATATATAATGAATAGGACGCCAAAGCAGATGGCTGTAAAAAATGACATTTGTTTTGTGCGTCCTATCATTTTTCCGCAACCAAGGAGGCCATATGATCAAGGAAGAATTCTACTTTGACTCCCGGGACGGTGAGAACCGCATCCATGCAGTGAGATATACTCCCGATGACGGTAATGTAAAAGGTATCGTGCAGGTAGTGCACGGTATGGCAGAGTATGTGGAACGTTATGAGAACCTGGCGGAATTCCTGACAGAGAGAGGAATCCTGGTCACCGGTGAAGACCATCTCGGACATGGCGGATCTGTGGCAGAAGGCGGAATATACGGTTACTTTTGCGAACAGGACCCCGCGACGGTAGTGGTGCGGGATGTGCACAGACTGAAGAAAATTACGGAAGAGGCATATCCGGATGTGCCCTATGTGGTCCTGGGACACAGTATGGGATCTTTTATTGCGAGAAATTATTTGTGCCGTTACGGCAAAGGTATCGACGGCGCGGTCATCGTGGGAACGGGGATGCAGTCCAAAGGGCTGATCCTGTGCTCCAAAGCCATGGCAGGCATACAGAAGCTGTTCTGCGGTTCGAAGCATGTCAGCCGTTTTATCGACAAGGCAGCTTTCGGTGGCTACAACAAGCGGATCGAATCTCCGAGAACCGCCAGTGACTGGCTGAGCCGGAATACTGAGAATGTGGATCGCTATATTGCGGATGAATTGTGCGGTTTTACTTTTACCGTGAATGGGTTCCAGACATTGTTCGAACTGATTGCCAGATTACAGAAGCAGGAGAACCTGGAGAAAGTTCCGCAGAATCTGCCGATCCTGATGGTATCCGGAGCGGAGGATCCCGTAGGAGATTACGGTAAAGGTGTCCGGAAGGCGTGTGACTCTCTGAAGCGTGCCGGTGTGAAGAACATTACCGTTAAATTGTATGATGATGACAGACATGAGCTCCTGAATGAAGAAGACAGGGAACTGGCTATGGAAGACATCTATCAATGGATCCGGAAGGAGATCCCGGAGTTCGTTTAAGACCGGAAGAACTTTGGATCAGAGAGGCGGTGCGGCATGTCGGATGCAGCAGCGGGCACTTATGAGATCAGATGGGCAGAGGACAAAGACTGGATTCCTGCCATGAATATGATCTGGAAGACATTTTTGAAATTTGAGGCGGTGGATTATACAGAGGAGGGAATCCGTAATTTCTATGATTTCATTACGGATGAACACCTCTATAAGTCGTTCCGGCAGGGGAGGTATCAGATGATGGTGGCACTGGACGGTGCAAGGGTCATCGGTGCTGCTTCCGTGCGGAACTACAATCATTTATCACTTCTTTTCGTCGATGAAGAGTATCATCACCGGGGGATCGGACGGGATCTGATGAGAAGAATGTGTGAATATCTGAAAAAAGAGGAAGGGGAGCGGTATATGTCGCTGAAAGCGGCACCGTATGCCGTGGATTTCTATCGGAAACTGGGATTTCATGCCGTGCATGAAGAGGAAGCTTTTTCCGGAATCAGAGTGACACCGATGGAAAAGTTCTTATAAAAACAGAAAAAGGATAAGACGTTTATGAAAATTTTTGACCTGGACAGCCCTTTAATGAATGTACTGAATAAAATGGCGGATCTGATGTGGCTGAACATCCTGACCCTGATCTGCTGTATCCCCATTATTACCGCAGGTGCGGCATTCACTTCCATGCACTATGTGGCATTGAAGATCGTACGTAATGAGGAAAGTTATATTACCAGAAGCTTTTTTAAATCCTTTAAGACCAATTTCCGGCAGGCGACCCTGATCTGGCTGATGTTGCTGCTGGTGGCTGCGATCCTTGGCGGCGATTATTACATTATCACGAAATCCGGAATACAGTTCAGTGAGGTGCTGATCGTGCTGATCATGGCAGCAGCGGTTCTGGTAATTTGTACGGCCCTGTATGTATTTCCGGTGCTTGCAAAGTTTGACAACACGATCATGGGAACGATCCGTAATGCCTTCATCATGAGCATTTTGCAGCTGCCCAAGACGGTTGTGATGTTCGTAATGGTATTCTTCCCGCTGATCATTTATCTGGTATCTTTGAGACTGATACCGATCATTTTCCTGTTTGGCTTTTCTCTGCCGGCGTACGCGTCCGCCATGCTGTACAACAAATTCTTCCAAAAGCTGGAAGATCAGCTGCTGTCGGAGCAGGAGCCTGCACCGGAAGTCTCTCCGGAAGATGATGAGAGAGTGTTCCACGATGAACTGGATGAGAGTCTGAAAACAGACCAGAAGTAACAATTGTCCTGCAGGGCAGTAGACGAGAGGTGTTCTGAGTATGCAGAAGAGAAAAGTATGGGAAATTATTTTCCAATGGGTTCTTCCCTGTGCATTGCTGGTATGTGCATTGATCTGGAGTATTTGCGAATTTAACGACAAAATGAATTCAGCGATACGGACGGTAGTGGACAATCAGGCGGAGCAGATTGGCTTTTACTATTCGGCAGGGGTGGATGACAAACTGGGATCTCTGGGAGATATTACAGATGCCATGGTTTCCATCATGGCGAGCCGTCCGGACAGAAGTGATGCCTTTGTATATGAGAAGCTGGATACGATCGTGAAGGCCAGCAGTGCTTATATGTCTGCATATTGTGCTGTGAACGGCAGCGGCATGATCAGCGAGAAGCGGGAATTTGACATGACAACGCTGAATTACTATGACAGTATCAGCAGTACATCTTCTCATTATATTTACGCAAAAGATGATGGGGTCAGCGGCCGGCCGGCCTTTATCTACGTATGCCCGATCACAATATCCGGCAATGTTACCGGATATCTGCTCAGCTATATGGATCCGGCGGATATGGAAGATTTCTTTGATAACTCCGTGTATGGCGATAAGGCATTTTTCTCACTGGTCAACCGCAACGGAACGATTATGGCCTGCTACGGAGCCACGGACGGAACGACTATTTTACAGAATGACTTCTGGAATTCCCTGAAAAATGTATCGGAAAGTCTGGGAAGCTGGACACTGTTTGACAGACAGCTGCAGAAAGGCAGCAGCGGTATCCTGCATGTAAAAGAAAATAATGTAGGCAAGATCGTATGTCATTTCCCAATCAAAGAAACGGATTGGAATCTGGTAGTAGGTATTGATGAATCCTATCTGTCGGGGATCCAGCAGTCCTTCCGGGGACCCATCGTG
>JBNMHS010000073.1:0-13001 GCA_050872885.1 Acetatifactor sp. | reverse complement strand
GCATTTTTAAAGCAAAATTCAGGAATGTTCAAGAAAACAGAACTCCCGGGACGGACAGAAGGGCTCTCTTTCAGTTGTTTGTCGGAGAGTGTTGATATTTTCTTGAAAAGTGCTGAAAGACAGGGGGAAAGCGGACACGATGTCCGCGTCAGCCGATTCGCGCCATGGACGGCGCGTGTAGGCGGCCCCGTCCGGTTTAGAACCGCTGAATCACTTTTCTTAGAAAATTCACACTCGTAGACCTTACAACTGAAAGAGAGCCCTTCTGTTCGTTCCGGGAGTTCGTCCGGTTAGCCAACTAACTTTCAAGTTAACGTATTTATGCAAGTATGAAATAAGAGATTGACGTAACTCTATATCCATATTATGATGAGAACAGATAAGACATTTTCGTAAAACTCGGAGGTAAAAGTATGCGTGAATATGATGATGCAGTACTGGAATGCTTCCTGGACAAACAGCTCCAGCTCTTTCCGGAACCTGTAGCAGAGACCCTGGATGAGGCAGAAGATTTTCTGGAGGAATGCATGGCTGTCGTAGTAGATTCCGTGGACGACGTCATTGAATATTTTGATGAAGCCGGCATGGACGTGGACGGTGCTGTGGATGATGAAATCCTGGAAGCGGATGAAGTCTTTGACATCGGAGACGGCAGATATCTGATCGTAGAAGCGTAAACAGAATCATGGAATGAACCGGAGCTCTCCGACATATATATGTCAGAGGGCTTCTTGTTTTTTGCTCTGGTACAATTTACTTCCGGCTTCTTGTAGGATTCCCCGGAGGCTTACATTTTTTTCTTCCCCATTCGGCGGGAATGCGTTATAATGAACTGATGGACTTTTACAGAAAGTACAGAAAGGTATGGTAGGGAAAATGTTAGAAGGACAAAAAGTTCTCGTCATCGGTTCCGGCATCAGTGGCATCGGTGCAGTGAAATTATTGGAAAAATATAACGCAGACGTAGTTCTGTATGACAGCAGTGATAAATTGACAAAAGAAGATCTGGCGGCAAAACTGCCGGAAGGAAGTAAGGCAGCCTGCATCGCAGGCGTTCTCCCGGAAGAAGTGGAACTGAGCATCCGGGCAGCCGTATTAAGCCCCGGAGTGCCTACGGATATTCCCCTGGTGAACCGTATGAGAGACAGAGGCGTACAGATCTTAGGCGAGATCGAACTGGGATTCCTCGCAGAGCAGGGAAGAGTGATCGCTATCACCGGTACCAATGGTAAGACAACGACCACGACACTGACCGGTGAGATCATGAAAGCACATTTCGGTGCGGATCAGACATTTGTGGTAGGTAATATCGGTAATCCGTATACCCTGGAAGCAGATAAGACTTCCAAAGACAGCGTCACCGTCGGAGAGATCAGTTCTTTCCAGCTGGAGACGATACATACGTTTCACCCGGTGGTATCCGCGATTCTGAATATCACTCCGGATCATCTGAACAGACATCATACCATGGAGGCTTATGTGGCAGCCAAGGAAGCAATCGCTTCCCATCAGACAAAGGCAGATATCTGTGTACTGAATTATGACAACGATTACACCAGAGATTTCGCAGGCAGATGCCCCGCGACTCCTGTACTGTTTTCCTCTCATCAGGAGCTGAAGGACGGTTACTTCCTGCGCGGAGACAAGATCATCAAGAGCGTAAACGGAGAAGAGACCGTCCTCATGGATATCCATAAGGACATGAATCTCGTAGGCTTATGCAATGTGGAAAATGTCATGGCTGCCATTGCCATTGCGGAAGGCATGCAGGTGCCCATGGAGACGATCCTTAATGTGATCCGCGGATTCCATGCGGTAGAGCACAGAATCGAATTCGTAGCGACCAAGGGCGGCGTGGATTATTACAATGATTCTAAAGGAACCAATCCCGACGCGGCCATTCAGGGCATTAAGGCTATGAGCAAACCCACCGTACTGATCGGCGGCGGTTATGATAAACAGAGTGAGTATGATGAGTGGATCGACAGCTTTGACGGTAAGGTCAAATGTCTGGTGCTGATCGGCCAGACGAGAGAGAAGATCGCCGAGTGTGCCAGAAAGCATGGCTTTGACAAGATCCGTTTCGCGGATACTTATGAAGAATGTCTGAAGCTTTGTACCGAACTGGCAGAGCCGGGAGATGCGGTACTGTTGTCTCCGGCCTGCGCAAGCTGGGGAATGTTCCCGAACTATGAGGTCAGAGGACAGCTGTTCAAGGAATATGTGCACGGACTGGCGGATTAAACAACTATAATTTTGGAATAAGGAGTAAAAGCAGGCATGGCGGAAACGCGGAGAAGACGTAAAAAGAAACAACAATCCGAATACTTTTTTGACTACAGCCTGCTTTTTATCGTGCTGTTTTTGCTGGGATTCGGATTGATCATGATCTATTCGGCCAGCTCCTACGAAGCATATGATTCTTTTGGGGACGCTGCCTATTATATGAAGAAACAGCTGATCGCGAATATCATCGGTCTGGTGGGAATGATGATCATTGCCAATATTCCCTATAACTTCTGGGAAAGGTTCGCTGTATTGGGCTATGTGGTGTCACTGGTTCTGATCTTCCTGGTAAAAACACCGCTGGGTATCAGCTCCCACGGTGCAACGCGGTGGATCGGTATCCCGGGTACGGGATTCAATTTACAGCCTGCGGAGGTGGCGAAGCTGTGTATGATCCTGTTCCTGGCAAGCCTGGTGTGCAAGATGGGGAAAGGTGTCCGCACCATGAAGGGCTTTTTCATTATGATGGCGGCACCGATGCCCATCGCGGCATGTGTATATATCATTACGGATAACTTAAGTTCCGCTATCATTATCATGGGAATCGCTGTACTGATGGTATTTGTGGCAAGCCCGGATTATAAAAAATTCATTATCATGGGCCTGAGTGTGGTAGCGGCTGCGGCACTGCTGGTATTTGCAGTTGTACAGATGGGAGATAAGATCGGTACCTTCCGTCTGGCGAGAATCCAGGCATGGCTGAATCCGGAGAGTCAGGCACAGGATAAAGGTTTCCAGACCCTGCAGGCACTGTATGCTATCGGCAGCGGCGGCATCTGGGGCAAGGGACTGGGACAGAGTATGCAGAAGCTGAGCTTCTTACCCGAGGCACAGAATGATATGATCTTTTCCATCATCTGTGAGGAACTGGGATTGTTCGGTGCTGTTGCCATTATTCTGATGTTTATCATGCTGCTGTGGCGAATGATGGTCATTGCCAACAACGCACCGGATCTGTTCGGAGCCATGCTGGTGGTAGGGGTTATGGGACATATCGCAATTCAGGCGATCCTGAACATCGCCGTAGTCACCAACTCTATTCCAAATACGGGAATCTCCCTGCCGTTTATCAGTTACGGCGGTTCCTCGGCATTGTTCCTGCTGTCGGAGATCGGGCTGGTGCTGAGCGTTGCGCGCAGGATACAGCTGAAAGAACTGTAATATAAAACAAGACCTGAAGAAAACATAGTGGTACATGGTACGAAACAAAATCTCCGGGCATAAGATAAAAGTATCTTAAAAACGGGGATGGTGCTGTATGAAGGGAATCCGGATGCAGGGGGGCATACCGTTGCAGGGAAAGGTGCATATACAGGGATCTAAAAATGCGACACTCCCGATCCTGGCGGCAACGCTTCTTACCAATGAAGTATCTTATATTCAGAACTGCCCGCGCATTGCAGATGTTCACAGGTTTGTATATCTGCTGCGGGAATTGGGATGTATGGTACAGTGGCGGGAAAACGGGATACGGATACAGCCGGGAACAGAAAAGAAGCTTCCCTGCGAGAGCGCAGAGACCAGGCGGATGCAGGGAGAAGCGATCACCGGTATGCGTTCGTCTCTGTGCCTGCTGGGAGCACTGCTGGGCAGATGCGGCTATGTTACCATGGAACATCCCGGAGGATGCGTGATCGGCGCTCGTCCCATAGATCTGCATATCAAAGCACTGGAACAGATGGGAGTGGTATTCCGGGAAGAAGAGGGAATGCTGTCTGCACAGGCGCAGGATCTGCACGGTGCGGAGATCGCTTTGGATTTTCCGAGTGTGGGTGCTACAGAGAACATCCTGCTGGCGGCGGTGAAAGCTGCCGGGGATACACGGATCATCGGAGCAGCCAGGGAACCGGAGGTAACGGCGCTGTGTGAGTTTTTGACGGCGTGTGGTGCCGTGGTGGAAGGAATGGGAAGCTCAGAACTTCTAATTCGGGGAGACAGCACACTGCACGGAACACAGTTTACGATCCCGGCAGACCGGATCGTGGCGGGAACGTACCTGTTTGCCTGTATCGGATGCGGCGGAAGCGTATTGCTGACGGATGCGCCGTGGGAACAGCTGGAAGCAGTGACACTGGTCGCAGAACAGATGGGGGCTCAGTGCGTGGTCTCAGAGGAAGGACTGTTTGTGCAGGCTCCGGACAGACCGAAAGCAGTGAGCCGGTTAAAGACGGGACCGTATCCGGAATTCCCCACGGATCTACAGTCTGTGGCAATGACAGTACTGACAAGAGCAGATGGTATCAGCTGTATTGAAGAAAATATTTTTGAAAACAGGTTCCGCATCGCAGAACCTTTGCGGAAGATGGGGGCGCAGATCCACATGGAGGACGGAAGACATGCCAGGATCACCGGCGTGGAGACTCTGCGGGAAAGCGTCATGGAAGCCTGCGAACTTCGCGGGGGAGCGGCGCTGGTTCTGGCAGGTCTGATGGCAGAAGGCGAGAGCGTGCTGACGGGACAGCATTTTATAGAACGCGGATATGAAAATATCTGCAGAGATTTCAGAGAATTAGGAGCACGGATCATCAGTGTATAGAGACCGAAGTACAATAGTCAGAAGAATAATCATCATAGGTGTCCTGGTGCTCATGCTGGGAGGCGGAGCCGTTGCATTGCACTCCGTGTATACAGTGCGTACCGTATACGTGGAGGGCAATGTTCACTATACAGAGGATGAGATCAAAGAGATCGTAATGTCGGGACCGTTAGGAAACAATTCCCTGTATCTGTCTTTAAAGTACCGGGACAGGGGAATCCAGGATGTACCGTTTGTGGATGTCATGAATGTATCCATTCTCGCCCCCGACACGATCAAGATCACAGTCTACGAAAAGGCACTTGCGGGATATGTAAAATATCTGGATACTTATATGTACTTCGATAAAGATGGATATGTGGTGGAAAGCTCCGGAATCCGTACCCAGGGAATACCGCAGATCACGGGACTTTCCTTTGATCATATTGTGCTGGGGGAACAGCTGCCGGTGGAAGATCCGCAAGTGTTTGCCAGAATCATGGATCTTACGAAGCTTTTAAATAAGTATTCGTTGGCGGCGGACAAGATTTATCTGCACTCTTCCGGAGATATTACGATCTACTTTGGACAGATCAAGGTAGCTATGGGAAGTGACGGCAGCCATCTGGAGGACAAGCTGCAGCTTTTACCCGGATTTCTGGAAAAGCTGGATAGAAAAAGCGGAACCCTGCAGATGGAAAACTACGAGGAAGGAAAAGGGAAATTTACCTTTAAGCCGGACGCGTGAAACATTTGTGAAACATTTTGAAAAAATAGGTTGCTAAATTTGTAAAATGATTATATGATAGTCTATGTGAAGTTGAAAAAGGTTAAAAGGAGGAACTAACCTTGCTGGAGATTAAGACGAATGACGCGGATACTGCTGCCAAGATCATCGTAGTCGGTGTAGGCGGTGCAGGTAATAACGCTGTAAATAGAATGGTAGATGAGAAGATTACAGGAGTGGATTTTATCGGGGTGAATACCGATAAGCAGGCTTTACAGCTCTGCAAAGCTCCGAAACTGTTACAGATCGGTGAGAAGCTGACCAAGGGTCTTGGTGCGGGAGCCAAGCCTGAGATCGGTGAGAAGGCAGCCGAGGAGAGCACGGAAGAGATTTCCGCTGCACTGAAGGGCGCCGACATGGTATTTGTCACCTGTGGTATGGGCGGCGGTACCGGAACAGGTGCTGCTCCGGTCGTGGCCAAGCTTGCAAAGGAGATGGGCATCTTAACCGTTGGTGTAGTGACGAAGCCCTTCCGTTTTGAAGCCAAGGCACGTATGGTAAATGCGTTAAACGGTATCGAACGTATCAAAGAGAACGTGGATACCTTAATTGTAATACCCAATGATAAACTGTTAGAGATCGTAGACAGACGTACTACTATGCCCGAAGCTTTGAAGAAGGCTGATGAGGTATTACAGCAGGCAGTACAGGGAATCACTGATCTGATCAATGTTCCCGCTGTTATTAATCTGGATTTCGCAGATGTTCAGACTGTTATGAAGGACAAGGGTATCGCTCACATCGGTATCGGTGAAGGCAAGGGCGATGATAAGGCAATGGAAGCTGTTAAGATGGCGGTAGAGAGCCCTCTGCTGGAGACCACGATTTCCGGAGCTACCCACGTTATCATCAATATTTCCGGAGATATCACTCTGGCAGATGCTTCCGATGCGGCAAGCTATGTTCAGGAACTGGCAGGAGATGATGTTAATATTATCTTCGGTGCCATGTATGATGAATCCAAATCCGATAGCTGCACGATCACTGTGATCGCTACCGGACTGGAAGATAAGGCTAATAATATGGCGCAGAGCCGTCTGGGCAGAGGAGCAGCGTTTGTACAGCCCGCTTCCCATATGACACCGACCTCTCTGAAAGGAATGAACCTGCAGCCTACAGCACCGGCCAACGGACAGGGACAGGCTCCGGCCAGACCCGTACAGCCCGTACCCGGTATTCATAAGCCCGCAGATATCAGAAGCTCCGTAGAAGAGAAGTCCTTGAAGATTCCTGATTTCTTACAGAGAAAGTAATAACCGGCAGTATTTGATTATTTGAAATAGAAACGGCACATAATAAGAGCCGCAGCACAGAGAGTTGTGTTGCGGCTCTTTTGGGTGGAAATTTATGTTGCGTCCTTTTTGCGGTGAGAGAAGATTTTCTCTCCCAGTACAAAGAAAACACCGATTACGCAAGGCAGCAGCATGGTATCGAAACGATAGAGCACCACGGTGGACAAGGCTCTTGCTTCCGGCAACAGTCGGCGAAACAGTAGAGTAAATACGGCTTCCACAGATCCGATCCCCGCAGGGGTGGGAATCACGCCGGCAAGTGACTGGCTTAAGGCAGTCAGGGAAAAGCATTGCAGGAAGGAGAAAGGCAGTACCGCAGCTGCGGAAGGCGAAGCTCCTGAAAGGGAATCCTGCAAAACGATCCAGGGAATCACATACCAGGTAGTGAATTTTAACAGGTTACATAAAAATAAGCGAAGCAGCAATACGGGATCTTTTAACAGCGCTCTGCTTTCGGACTGCAACAGTGCCAGCTTGTGTCCGGCACCGGTGAGCTTTTCCTCCCAGGAGGGATGTTTTTCGCGGAAACGGTTTGCCAGCAGGTTGCAGGCGGTCTGCATCCAGGGAACGGTAGCGACAGTAAACAGTACGCCGGCGATCACACAGACGCCGACAAAGCCGATCAACAGATACCCCTGATAATCCGCAAAAGAGGTGTGAATAAAGGAGTACGTTATAATAAACAACAGCAGGCTGTACACTGCCATGGAAACCTTGTGCACAATATATTGGAAAAAATACATACCGGTGGCATTGGGAACCGGGATGCCGGATTTGTTCAGATAGTAGATCCCGGCAATACCGGAACCGCTGCCCAAAGTAGCTGTTTTATAAAAGGAACAATAAAAGGCATTACAGAAGCCTTTCCAATTCGTATATTCCGGATGGGTCTTGTGTACGATCAGCCAGGTGATATGTCCCTCGCAGATATGGTAGAGGATCACGGTAAGGAATAACGCGAGGATCACCCGCGGCGAGACTTTTGCAAGCTCAGCAATCATATCACCCATAGAGTCACGGAAACTGTAATACAGTATGCCGAGCAACAGGCAGACAAATAAAAATTTCAGCAGGAATTTCCATATCTTTTTCGTATTGTGCCGCATTGAATGTCCCTCCTTACTCCTGAATCCCGGATTCCCAAGGTATCCTCTCCGGATAGTCTCATTGTCTCTCTTTTGAAGCGAAAGAGAAAGCAACAAAATCGTTAAAAAGTAGCTTTTTTGACGTCATAGTTTATTCTTTTTTTAGAATAAGGTAAGAGAAAAACCATTGATTGCATGGCATAAAATGGTTATGATTGATTTATTCTAATCGTGGAATCACTATTATATAGTATGATATGATTCCGAACCGTAATCATATGATGATGCCGGGGAACACATGTATAAAAAACTCAGGTATCAGAGAGAAAAGAGGGAGATGCTATGCAGGAAGTAAAACAGCCGAACAAAAAACCGTTTATCTTTTATTATCTGATCGCACTGGTGGCAATCTTGCTGATCAACAGTCTGTTAGTACCGCAGATCGCGCAGCGTGCGGTGAAAGAAGTGGATTACAACACTTTTATGCAGATGACTTACGACAAGCAGATCGATGAAGTACAGATCCAGGACAACCAGATCGTATTCACGGCCAAAGATGACAAGACCATTTATAAGACCGGTCTGATGGACGATCCGGACAGAACGCAGAGACTGTATGACAGCGGCGCACAGTTCTCCAGCCAGATTGTGGAGGAGGCATCACCGCTATTGAGTTTCTTCATCAGCTGGTTGCTTCCTATCATTATCATTGTCGGATTCGGACAGCTGATGTACCGGCAGATGGCGAAAAAGGCCGGCGGCGATTCCATGATGTTCGGTATGGGCGGCATGGGCAAGAGCAATGCCAAGGTCTATGTAAAATCCTCCAACGGCATCAAATTCACGGATGTGGCCGGAGAGGATGAGGCGAAGGAAAATCTGACGGAGATCGTGGAATATCTGCATGATCCCGAGAAATATAAAGAGATCGGTGCTTCCATGCCGAAGGGTATCCTGTTAGTAGGCCCTCCCGGAACCGGTAAAACGATGTTAGCAAAGGCAGTAGCCGGTGAAGCGAATGTTCCTTTCTTCTCCATGTCCGGTTCGGAATTCGTGGAAATGTTCGTAGGTATGGGCGCTTCCAAGGTCAGAGACCTGTTCAAACAGGCGAAGGAGAAGGCTCCCTGTATCGTATTTATCGATGAGATCGATGCCATCGGTAAAAAGCGTGACGGTCAGGTAGGCGGCAATGATGAGAGAGAGCAGACACTGAACCAGTTACTGACTGAGATGGACGGATTCGAGGGCAACAACGGCGTCATCATTCTGGCGGCAACCAACCGTCCGGAAAGCCTGGATCCCGCATTGCTGCGTCCCGGACGTTTTGACAGACGTGTGCCGGTAGAACTTCCGGATCTGAAGGGCAGAGAAGAAATTCTGAAAGTACATGCCCGTAAGATCAAGGTGGCTGACAATGTAGACTTTAACAAGATTGCCCGTATGGCATCCGGAGCTTCCGGCGCAGAGCTTGCCAATATCGTCAATGAGGCAGCACTTCGTGCGGTCAGAGACGGACGGAAATTTGCTACCCAGGCGGATCTGGAAGAGAGCATTGAAGTAGTCATTGCCGGATATCAGAAAAAGAATGCAATTCTTACCGATAAAGAGAAGCGGATCGTTGCTTATCATGAGATCGGTCATGCCCTGGTGGCAGCTAAGCAGACCAATTCCGCACCGGTACAGAAGATCACCATTGTTCCCCGTACTTCCGGAGCGCTGGGCTATACCATGCAGGTGGAAGAGGAAGGCAACCATTATCTCATGACCAAGGAAGAGATGGAGAACAAGATTGCAACCCTGACCGGCGGACGTGCAGCGGAAGAAATCGTCTTCGGTTCTGTGACCACCGGTGCTTCCAACGATATCGAGCAGGCCACCAAACTGGCCAGAGGCATGATCACCCGTTACGGTATGAGCAAGGACTTTGACATGGTAGCGATGGAGACTGTGACGAACCAGTATCTGGGCGGAGATGCGTCACTGACCTGCTCCATGGAGACGCAGACGGCCATCGACAGGGAAGTCGTGGAACTGGTAAAGCGGCAGCATGAGAAAGCCGGACAGATTTTGCTCGAGAACCGTGCAAAATTGGACGAACTGTCCCAGTATCTGTATGACAAAGAGACCATTACCGGTGAGGAGTTCATGAAGATTCTGAATTCGTAAATCGGTGGAAATAGTGATTTGGCAGCAACTTTGCATGGCTTAGAATCATTGCTGATATAAAACATTCCCAGGTGGCTGGAGACAGCCGCTTGGGAATGTTTTTATATATGTGAAAATATTAATTTTTCATGGAAAAATATTACCGGAAAATGTGCATTGCGGTGTAACGTGTGATGCCATCACAAATACTCGTCACAGATACATAAATGTATCGGACATATTCTATGTGGGATATTAATAAAATTTTAAATGTTCGATAACCGCATCTTAATCCGTGCCTGCTGTTATCTTAAAAATGAAGTCGCTATACTTTTTCTTATCAATACAGCTGCGTGAGAACGCAGCGGAATGGGAGAAGAGAATGCAAAACAGAGGCAATTGGAACAATATGCAAAAAGGCATTGCCCTGGCGACCTGTATGGCAATCGTCATGGGAATGTTTACCGGATGCGGAAAAAAGGGGTCGTTAGAGATGGATTCCCGGCAACAGCAGGAGGCGCAGAAGGGGAGATATGTGGAGACAGAGATCGCTTTACCGGAAGCATGGGCAGACAAAACAGTCAGTCAGATGTTCCGGCAGGGAGAAGAACTGCATTTTCTGGTGAGCTCGGAAACGAATGGACAGGTATCTCTGGAAGAATGGAAGATGGGAGAAGGAGATACTTTTACCGAAGTGACGAAAGACTGGCTGAGAGTATTACCGGAGGGTCAGGATCTGGAGAGCAGTGATAATTTTACCCTGTTGCAGGATGCGGAAGGAACGCAGTATCTGTACGGCTATTGCTACCGGGATGAGGATTCTTCCCCGGCACATCTGTGGAAAGAAGCGGACGGTGCAGCGACAGACATTACACCCGAGAAGTGGAAAAGTGCAGAAGATATACAGGGATATCAGTTTTTTGATGCACCGCAGTGCATGACCCTTACGGCGGACGGGCTGCTGGTTGGTGTAGGTTATTTTTCTATGGATGTGGTGCTGGCACAGGATGGCAGTGTGGTGAGCAGTCAGGAAAATGACAGCCTGGAAGAAGGTAACAACAGACTTGATAATCAGTGGAGCAGTGCAGTGGGAGATACTTTCTATCTGCTACAGACGGATGAACAAGGAGCGGTCAACGGCCTGGCCTGCCTGAAAGTAGACGGAAACAATGGTATCAAACCGGAAAAAGTACTTCCCTTTTCGCAGGAAAGTTACAGTTATGCCTATTTCAGTGTACTGGAAGACGGCACAGTTTACGCGGCGGATGCGGACGGTTTTTTCAAATGTGAGGCAGGGGATGCGAACTGGCAGAAGCTTTTGAATGGAATTGATACCAGTTTTTCACTGTCGGATGTCTGGTGCCGGAGTATCGTGGGACTTTCGGACGGAAGCGTCTACGGATGGTTTGGCAGTGAAAGCAAAGATAAGCTTATGGCGTACCGCTATGATCCGGAGGCAGTGACAGAGATCACGGAGGAACTGACTTTATATACGGTGGAGGAAAGCTTCCTGTTACAGCAGGCGGCGGTACAATACCATAAGGAGCATCCGGAAGTCATGATCCGTATACAGGCGGCTGTTTCCATGAATGACAAATATAGCAGTACACCGGATTATCAGCAGATATATCAGGATCTGAACACTTCCCTGACGTCCGGACAGGGGCCGGATCTTATGGTGATGGATCATCTGAAGCTGGACAATTATGCATCAAAAGGGCTGCTTACGGACTTACAGGATATTCTTACTCCTCTGGAAGAGGACGGCACGTTGCTTACGAATATAACGACGGCATACCGGGAAGAAAACGGTGCAAGAGTAGCTGTGCCGTTACAGTTTGGACTGCTTCTGGCGGTCGGAAGGGATCTGAAGCCGGAGCAGATGAACAGCATGGAGTCGATTGCGCAGACGGTGAACGGACAAAAAGAAAGTTATCTGGGAGACCGTACCTGTGAAGAACTTGTGGAAGAGTTTTATCCGCTGATCACGGACGCTATTTTACAAAACAGACAGGTCGACAGGCAGCTGCTTCGTCCCTGGCTGGAGAATCTGAAAATCATAGCAGATAACAGCGGAATTATTCCGTCACGAAAGGAAGGGCGTGCAGCAAATATCTGGGATCTGGGGACAGATGTGAAACTGGTGCTTCAGGAGACGGATGGATTTAACCAGGCGATGAATCCTTACGCAGTGGCCGAACTGTTAAATGCGAAGGTAGTATCTGTGGAGAATGCGTTCTATCCGAAAATGGTCATCGGTATCAATAGTCAGAGTGAGCATATTGAGACGGCAAAAGATTTTGTACGGTTTGCATTATCGGAAGCGGTACAGAACACAGACACTTACGAAGGATTCCCGGTAAATGCCAAATCCCTGGAGAACCAGGCTGCGGCAGACCGGAGCATGGCGGAAGCATACACTACCTATGATATTGACGGCAGCAGTGTGGAGTTTGCCATCAAGGCTTATTCTGTAGAGACGGCAGAACAACTGGTGGAAATGTGCAAAAAAGCCGATTTGTGCTTGAAGGAGGATGCGCAGATTGCAACATCCCTGACCGAGAGCCTGCAGCCTTACCTGAACGGACAGGCAACCGTGGAAGAGGCGATGGGCGCTGTGGAAGGGAGCCTTAAGATGTATCTGGCGGAATAGTTAATTGTGCAGTCTAAGAGCTGTGCCATGATGACACATTTTTTAGACTGCATAATTTGTGAGTATTAACTAGATTTGATGGGGTTATATTTTACTATTCAGTATTGACAGGTAAAAATATTTCGCAATAAATTTTACTCATTTTAAGGGAAAATCCTTTGCGATAAGGTACAATAAAGAAAAACTTTGTCGCAAAGGAAGAAAAATGAGCAGAGAACAGGAACGAATCAGAAAAAAG
>JBNMHS010000072.1:0-13078 GCA_050872885.1 Acetatifactor sp. | reverse complement strand
CAAGGATAGTGTCGGAAGGACAGTCCTGGCGATCCTGGCATATGCGGTGGTTGCGGTACTTCTGATGATATATAATTACAAGAGATTCGGATCGCCGTTTGACTTTGGGGCAAATTACACTCTGACCACGAATGATATGACCGGAAGGGGAATAGAGGCAGGAAGAATTCCGTTTGCGTTGTTTACGTATTTATTCCAGCTGCCGAATTTGTCGGCAGTGTTCCCTTATATTCGGGAGACTGCACAAAAGACGGCATATCTGGGTAAGACGATCACAGAGGGAACCTACGGCGGATTTTTCGCAGTGAATCTGATCCCGCCGGCAGCATTTTGCGTCCTGTGTCATAAAAACTGGTTTGGTAAAAACGGGAAAAATATGTATGCGCTGGCAGGGATGGCAATGATCCTGGGAATTGTGATCGTTGTTGCGGACGCGGAGGCGGCGGGTGTTTTGCTGCGTTATTACAGCGATTTCGGATGGCTGTTTTACCTGGGCGGAATGGTCTGCTTCTTTGCCGCATGGCAATATAACAGGGAGAATGCAGACCGGGTACGCCTGCTTACTATCTTTCAGAATATAAGTTTTGCGCTGGGAATGGCATTCTATCTGTTATTGCTGTTTACGGACAATTCCGACAGCCTGGTTTCTACCGATCCCGTAAGATTTTATTCGATTTGCCAGCAATTGGTATTTTGGAGATAGTATGCGCCTGTTTTATCCTTGACGCGGCGAAACGATAACATTATAATGTAGAAATGTAGGCTCATTTGCAACTGCTCAGAGCCATATGAGAAAGTATTGATTTGGAAATATGAGCAAGCATAATAAGCTGAGAGATTCTCAGCTACGATAAAATTGATAAAATAAGGAGACTGAGAGAATGAGACAATTCACTTCAGATGAACTGAGAAAAGCCTGGAAACAATTTTACATAGACCGCGGCCATGTGGATGTAGGAGCTGTTTCCCTGGTATCTGACGGATCCACCGGTGTTATGTTCAACGTAGCGGGCATGCAGCCTCTGATGCCTTATCTGCTGGGACAGAAGCACCCCCTGGGAACCAGACTCTGTAATGTACAGGGCCGTGTGCGTACCAATGATATTGATTCCGTAGGTGACAAGAGCCATGTAACCTTCTTCGAAATGATGGGAAGCTGGAGCCTTGGAGACTATTTTAAGAAAGAACGCTGCCAGTGGAGCTTTGAACTGCTGACACAGGTGTTCGGATTCGATGCAGACCATCTGGCTGCCACGGTATTTGCCGGTGACGAGAATGCACCCAGAGACGAGGAAGGTGCGCAGTACCGTATCGCTTCCGGATTCAAGAAAGAGAACGTATATTATCTGCCCGCTGACGATAACTGGTGGGGACTGGAATACGGCCCCTGCGGTCCCGACAGCGAGATGTTCTATATCGCCGACAGACCGGACTGCGGCCCGAACTGCGGCCCCGGCTGTGACTGCGGTAAATACACCGAGCTGGGTAATGATGTATTCATGCAGTATGAGAAGCATCATGACGGACATCTGATTCCGTTAAAGCAGAAAAACGTAGATACCGGTTGGGGACTGGAGCGTATCCTGGCTTTCTTAAACGGTACCAGAGATGTATACCAGACCGACCTGTTTGCACCCATCATCGCTTATATCGAAGAGGCTTCCGGCGTGAAGTACAATGCGGATGAGAAGCTGACCAGATCCATGCGTATTCTGGCAGATCATCTGCGTACCAGTGTCATGCTGATCGGTGATGAAGCAAAGCTGCTTCCTTCCAATACCGGTGCCGGTTATATTCTCCGCCGTCTGATCCGTCGTGCGGTAAGACACGGACGTACTCTGAATATGACCACAGAGCAGCTGCTGCACATTGCTGCAATGTACATTGATGAGATTTACGCAGAGAGCTATCCTCTGATGAAGAAGAACAGAGAGTTCATCTTGAACGAGCTGCAGAAGGAAATCGCCCGTTTCGAGAGCACTCTGGAAAATGGTATGAAAGAGCTGCAGAAGATTCTGGAGCAGAAGAGAAGCGAAGGTAAGAAAGAAATCGACGGCAAGTCCGCATTCTATCTCTATGATACGTTCGGATTCCCTCTGGAGCTGACTGTGGAACTGGCACAGGAAGAGAACCTGACCGTAGATGAGGAAGGTTTTGCCGCTGCCATGGAAGAACAGAAACAGAAGGCAAGAGAAGGACAGAACTTTACCCAGAAGCTGACGACTGCCGCAGGTGTATTTGATGCACTGGATGAGAATACTACCAGTAAGTTCGTAGGCTACGATGCATTGACTGCAGAAGGCAAGATCGTAGCACTGGCTACCGGGACAGAACTGGTGGATACCTTAAAAGAGGGAGCGGAAGGCACGCTGATTACAGACATCACTCCTTTCTATGCTACCATGGGTGGTCAGAAGGGTGATTTCGGTGTGATCCGTACCCAGAACGGTACCTTTGAAGTAACCGAAACCGTGAAGATCGCAGGCGGACGTATCGGCCATGTAGGTAAGGTCGTATCCGGCAGCGTATCTGTAGGTGATAAGGCAGATCTGGCAGTAGATACCGATAACAGAAAAGCAGTATGCAAGAACCATTCCGCAACTCATTTACTGCAGAAGGCATTGCAGACGGTACTCGGTGATCATGTAGAACAGCAGGGTTCCTATCAGGACGGCGCGAGAACCCGTTTCGACTTCAGCCACGGACAGGCTATGACCGCGGAAGAGATCGCAAAAGCAGAAGCTCTGGTAAATGAAAAGATTGCCGAAGATCTGGCAGTCGTTACCGATATCATGAGTATCGAAGATGCGAAGAAGAGCGGAGCTATGGCTCTGTTCGGTGAAAAGTACGGTGAGACCGTCCGCGTGGTATCCATGGGAGATTTCTCCAAGGAACTGTGCGGTGGTACGCATGTAAAGCATACCGGTGAGATCGGATATTTCAAGATTCTGTCCGAGAGCGGTGTCGCAGCCGGTGTCAGAAGAATCGAAGCACTGACCGGTGCAAATGTCATGGCTTATTATCAGGCAATGGAAGAGAGCTTCAATCAGGCAGCCGCAGCGGCAAAGGCTACTCCGGCAGCTCTGACAGAGAAGATCCAGCATATGCAGGCAGAGCTGAAAGCACTGAATGCAGAGAACGAGTCCCTGAAGGCGAAGATGGCTCAGTCCGCACTGGGTGATGTCATGAATCAGGTAGTGGAAGTCAAGGGAACCAAGCTTCTGGCAACCAGTGTTGACGGCGTGGATATGAACGGTTTGAGAGATCTGGGTGACCAGCTCAAGGGCAAACTGGGCGAGGGCGTTGTAGTACTGCTTTCCGCACAGGACGGTAAGGTGAATATGATCGCCATGGCTACGGACGGTGCTGTAAAGGCCGGTGCCCATGCAGGCAATCTGATCAAAGGAATCGCCGCACTGGTAGGCGGTGGCGGCGGCGGACGTCCCAACATGGCACAGGCAGGCGGTAAGAATCCTGCCGGAATCCCCGCAGCGATCGGGGAAGCTGCCAAGGTATTGGAGGGTCAGCTTTCATAATGGAACGAGAGAGTTTGAAATCCCGTCTGGGCTTTATCCTGCTGTCCGCAGGCTGCGCTATCGGTATCGGCAATGTATGGAAATTCCCGTACATGGCCGGCCAGGGCGGCGGTGGAGCCTTTGTATTGTTTTATCTGATTTTTCTGGTAATCCTTGGATTACCTATTATGACCATGGAATTCGCTGTGGGAAGAGCCAGTAAGAAGAGTCCTGTGAAAGCTTATCAGGCATTGGAAAAGCCGGGACAGAAATGGCATATTCACGGTTATTTCACACTGGCAGGCTGTTATCTGCTGATGATGTTCTATACCACGGTGGCAGGCTGGATGCTGCATTATTTTTACATGACAGCCACCGGCAGACTTTCCGGGCTGTCCGCGGATGCGGTAGCAGATCAGTTTACACAGATGTTAGCAAATCCGAAGGTCATGATGTTCTGGATGGTGCTGGTGGTAGTCATCGGTATCGGTGTCTGTGCCGGCGGATTGCAGAACGGTCTGGAACGTGTGACGAAGGTCATGATGATTGCTTTACTTGCGATCATGGTGGTGCTTGCCATCAACAGCTTTTTCATGGATGGTGCAAAAGAAGGACTGAAGTTCTATCTGGTACCTGATTTTAACCGTATGCAGGAAGTTGGTGTGGTAACGACACTGGTGGGAGCCATGAATCAGGCATTCTTTACCCTGAGTCTCGGCATCGGCGCCATGGCAATTTTCGGCAGCTATATCGGCAAAGATCATTCTTTGCTCGGTGAGTCCGTCAGAGTTGTGGTGCTGGATACTTTTGTGGCAATTACCGCGGGACTGATTATTTTCCCGGCATGCTTTACTTACGGGGTGGATCAGACCTCAGGTCCCAGCCTGATCTTCATTACCTTACCGAATATTTTCGCAAACATGCCTTACGGCCGCCTGTGGGGAAGCCTGTTCTTCCTGTTCATGGCATTTGCCGCATTGTCTACCGTGCTGGCGGTATTTGAGAATATTATCTGCTGTGGTATGGAACTGACCGGTGCAAGCCGTAAGAAGTCTTCCCTGGTGAACCTGTTCCTGATCATTGCACTGTCCGTACCCTGTGTACTGGGCTACAATGTGTGGAGCTGGGACGGCTTTTCCGTATTCGGCGGAGCGGTACTGGATTTCGAAGATTTCCTGGTAAGTAATCTGTTCCTGCCTATGGGCTCTCTGGTATACCTGTTGTTCTGTGTGACCAGATACGGCTGGGGCTGGGAGAACTATAAAAAGGAAGTAAATACCGGAGAAGGATTGAAAATGCATGACTGGATGCGCGGTTACCTGACCTATGGACTGCCTCTGATCGTGATATTTATCTTCCTGTTCGGAATTTATGACAAGTTTTTCGCCTGAGATAAAAAATATTAAAATACCTATTGACGAATGCATTTTTTATGCTATAATATCAAATGTGTGCAGATTGATTGTACATTAAAATAACCCAGTCAGTCATGTTACTTGAAGGGACTGAAGGGAGGTCGGGTGTAAGATGTCAAACGTAATCGTAAAAGAGAACGAGACTTTAGATAGCGCTTTACGTCGTTTCAAGAGAAGCTGCGCTAAGGCTGGTATCCAGCAGGAGATTCGTAAGAGAGAGCATTACGAGAAGCCTAGCGTAAAACGTAAGAAGAAGTCTGAAGCAGCAAGAAAACGTAAATATAACTAATGCAGAACAATAGTCCTCGGCGTATACACCGGGGACTTTGTACTTATGAGGGAAAAGAAATGTGGAATTATGAAATACTGGGAACGGATGTATACCATTTGCTTGCGGCATTTGTGCTGTACAGTGTTCTCGGATGGGCATTGGAATCCACTTACATGTCTTTCTGCAACCGGAAGCTTACCAACAGAGGATTCGGTAAGGGACCTTTTTGCCCGATTTATGGTTTCGGCGGTGTGCTTGGATATCTGATCTTAAGCCCGCTTCGCGGAAAACTGGTAAAGCTTTATATTTTCGGAGCGATTCTGGCTACGACTTTTGAGTATCTGGTAGGAATCGGTATGATCCGTTTCCTGGGCGAACTCTGGTGGGATTATAACAACAAGCCCTTTAACTATCGCGGGATCATCTGTCTGGAGAGCACTGTTGCCTGGGGCTTTTACGCGATCGGAATCGTACAGTTTGTTCATGATGCCATGTACCATATCATCGACAGGGTACAGATCCGGGTAGGCACCCGTATGATCCAGGTGATCCTGGCTGTTGTGGCGGTGGATTATGCCGTACAGCTGATCAAGGTATTTCATGTTGATGTACGCAGCAAGGGCGAGGCGCTGAAGGAACGCTGTCAGGCATTGATCGCCAGACTGTAACGTCACAGACGGTGGGATTTACAGGTATATACAAGGCCGCACGACCATATCTTTTAGAAGAAAGGATAAGGGAGTGTGGCTTTTTTATGCAAAAAAACAGAAAAACCATCTATGGATGGATCTTACTTTTTACGGTCAGCATACAGGTATTCTGGTGGAACGGGATCACGGTATCTGCGGATCCCGCGGCAATCGAAGCTCCCAGTGCCGTGCTCATGGAGAGCTCTACCGGAAAAGTGATATTTGAACAGAACGCAAGAGAACGCAGAAGTCCTGCGAGTATTACCAAGATCATGACATTGCTTCTGACCTTTGAGGCACTTGACCGGGGGAAAATAAAGCCGGAGGATCCGGTCACGGTAAGCGCATATGCCAGTTCCATGGGAGGATCCCAGGTGTTCCTGGCGGAGAATGAAGTACAGACTCTGGAGACCATGATCAAATGCATTGCGGTGGCTTCGGGCAATGATGCCAGTGTGGCGGTGGCAGAATACATAGCGGGAAGTGAAGAGGCTTTCGTTGAGAAGATGAATGAAAAAGCGGCAGAACTGGGAATGGCAGACACGCATTTTGAGGATTGCTGCGGCCTGACGGACTCTGACGGTCATTACACGACAGCCATGGATGTGGCGATCATGTCCAGAGAGCTTACGGTAAAATATCCTCAAGTGTTCGATTATACGGGAATCTGGATGGAAGACATCACCCATGAGACCAGACAGGGAACCTCTCAGTTTACGCTGAACAGTACGAACAAGCTGTTAAAGCAATATCAGTGGGCCACGGGACTGAAGACCGGCTCCACGTCCAAGGCAAAATTCTGTCTGTCTGCCACTGCCACCAAGGACGGTATCGACCTGATCGCCGTGGTCATGGGTGCACCGGATTACAAGGCACGTTTTAAGGATGCACAGACATTGCTCAGCTATGGATTTAATGTCAGCGACCTGTATCTGGACGAAAATACGGAGGCACCGGAAGACCTGCGGGTGCAGGGCGGCGTGGAAGATACGGTGCCTGTAAAATATCAAAGTGAATTCCGGTATCTGGATACGGAAGGCAATTCCCTGGCAGGGGTGGAGAAAAGTATAGAGCTGCCGGAGGCGGCAGCGGCACCTGTCATAAAGGGAGCGGAAGCCGGCAGAGCGGTCTATCTGCTGAACGGAGAGGAAATCGGCAGTGTCCCGATCCTGTATGACAGTGATGTGGCGAAAGCGGTATATAAAGACTACCTCCTGAAAATAATGGAATTTTATCTTTTGTAAGCCCGAAAAATATGTTATACTATAGAACATATTGGCAATAAACTGGAAACAGACCATGGGGGCAGATACTTTGGATGTGATAATTACCGTGATCGCAGTGATCCTGGTGATCCTTGCGTGGATAATGCTGTATGACAGCAACCGCTTTGTGGTACGGCATTATTCCCTGCGGGATCGTAGAATCCGTAAGCCTGTAAAGGCGGTGGTTCTGGCGGATCTCCATAATAAAAGATACGGAAAAGAGAACGAACGCCTGCTGCAGGCCATCGATGGAATAAAACCGGACATGATCCTGATCGCGGGAGATATTCTGACGGCAAAGCCGAAGGCAAGCCTTGCTATTGCGGTGGATCTTCTGACGAAGCTTGCCGCAAAATATCCGATATATTATGGCAACGGTAACCACGAACACCGCTTGAAGCTGTATCCTGAGACCTACGGGGATATGGCAGAGCGATACGAAGAAGAATTGCAAAAGATCGGGATCCGCAGACTGGTGAATGAACACACGGATCCGGCTGATTACGGTATCCGCATCTATGGTTCGGAGATAGACAAGCTGTATTACAAACGCTTTGGGATAAAGCCTATGGATCCGGAGTATCTGAGAGATCTTCTCGGACAACCCTCTGATGAAATGTATACAATATTGATCGCTCACAATCCGGATTATTTTCCCCAATATGCCGACTGGGGAGCTGATCTGGTGCTTGCGGGGCATGTGCACGGAGGCATGGTGAGAGTTCCTTTCTGGGGAAAAGGCGTGGTATCCCCCAATGTAAGGCTTTTTCCGAAATATGACGGCGGCAGATTTATGCTGGGCAATACTACAATGCTTTTAAGCAGAGGACTGGGGATGCATACGATCCCTGTCCGCCTTTTTAATCCGGGAGAGATCCTGGAAGTGGATCTGTTGCCGGAAGAAACGTAAGAACCACGGAAGCAATGAGGGGAAATAGGAGTTTTTTACATGGCAATTTCTGTAAAACTGGAAGCGTTTGAAGGTCCTCTGGATCTGCTGCTTCATTTGATCGAGAAAAACAAAATAGACATCTATGATATTCCCATCGTGGAGATCACGGCCCAGTATCTGGATTATATCAAACAGATGCAGCGGGAAGATATGAACGTCATGAGTGAATTCCTGGTAATGGCGGCGACACTGATCGATATTAAGTGCAAGATGCTGCTGCCCAAGGAAGTAAATGAAGACGGTGAGGAAGAAGATCCCAGAGCGGAACTGGTCCAGAAGCTGCTGGAATATAAGATGTACAAATATATGTCCTTTGAACTCAGGGACCGTCAGGTGGATGCCGCCCGGAATATGTACAGAGAGCAGAGACTTCCGAAGGAAGTGGAAGCTTACAGGCAGCCCATTGATTATGAAGAACTGATCGGTGATATGAACCTGAACAAGCTGCATGAGATCTTCAAATCTATTGTGAAGAAGCAGGAAGACAAGATCGACCCCGTCCGCAGCCAGTACGGCAACATCGAGAAGGACGAGGTGGATATGGATATCAAGCTGCTGTATGTGGAGGCTTATGCCAGGGAACATAAGACGTTCAGTTTCCGAAAGCTTTTGGAGAAGCAGAACAGCAAAATGGAGGTCATCGTTACTTTCCTGATCATTCTGGAACTGATGAAGACCGGCAAGATCAACATCAGCCAGGAAAACATATTTGATGATATTATGATTACATCTAATATCTAGAGACGTGAGGTTATAAAATGGAACGCAGTAAAGCAGAAGCAGTGATAGAAGCCATCCTTTTTACCATGGGAGATTCCGTGGAGATCAGCCGGCTTGCGGAAGTGATCGAAGAGGATGTGAAGACAACGAAATCTATTTTAAAAGATATGGCGGCAAGATACGAGGAAGAGGACAGAGGGATCGGACTGACACAGTTTGATAATTCCGTACAGCTCTGTACCAAGGCGGATATGTATGAATATCTGATCAAGATCGCAAAGACACCGAGAAAAATGACATTGACGGATACAGTACTGGAAACTTTGTCCATCATCGCGTACAAACAGCCGGTAACGAGACTGGAGATCGAGAGGGTCCGCGGAGTCAGCTGCGATCATGCCATTAATAAGCTGCTGGAATATGATCTGATCACAGAACTGGGGCGTCTGGATGCTCCCGGAAGACCTTTATTGTTCGGTACCACAGAGCAGTTTTTACGATGCTTTGGTGTGAAGAGCCTGGAAGAACTGCCGGAGCTGAACCCGGTACAGGTGGAGGAATTCAAACAGCAGGCAGAGCAGGAAGTACAGCTCACACTGAATATATAACCATACAGAGCCGGTTTGCGAATGGGATTGTGCATAGTTTAGAATAGGACAAAGAATCAGCCTCATAATAATAAATAACCCTTTCCGGGAGTTAAAAGATTATGCGAGGCTTTTTTTGTGCCCTTCTGGCGGTAATACTATGGACGGAAAGCATGCTGGCGGGTCCGACATCTGCAGATGCGGAAGCCGCCTGCGAACCGTATGCGGTCATTTTAGATGAAACGAAAGAAGACGGGCAGACGCAGGAGTTACGTCTGTATGCCCGGGCGGCAGTATTGCTGGATGCCGACTCCGGGAGAGTGCTATACGGTAAAAGTGCGGAGGCTCCCATGGCTATGGCCAGTACCACCAAGATCATGACCTGCATTCTGGTATTGGAGAATGCGGAGGCAGAGGAAGAGGTCGGCATCTCTGCCTATGCCGCATCAATGCCGAAAGTAAAGCTGTATGTAAAAAAAGGAGAGCATTATACCGTGAGGGAACTGCTGTTTTCTCTGATGCTGGAAAGCCATAATGATGCGGCCGCGGCACTGGCGGAATATATCGGCGGGAAACTTGTGGGAGAGCAGGGAGAGATTTCGGAACATACTGCGGAAGAGAGCAAGGAGGCATTACATAGATTTGCCCGGGCGATGAATGAAAAGGCAGAGGAGATCGGCTGCGAGGACACATGGTTCATCACTCCCAACGGATTGGATGCCACAGAGACTATGACACTGGCCGACGGGAGTACAGTGGAAAAGGAACATCATACCACAGCAAAGGATCTGGCGTGTATTTTGCGTTACTGTATCCGGGAATCTTCCCAAAGGGATCTGTTCCGTGAGATCACACGGACACAGGAATACTGTTTTACGGAAAACGGCCGTTCTTTCCGGTGCTATAACCATAATGCATTTTTACAAATGATGGATGGTGCTTTTACAGGAAAGACCGGTTTTACCAACAAGGCGGGATACTGTTATGTGGGAGCCCTGGAGAGGGACGGAAAATGCCTGATCGTGGCATTGCTGGCCTGTGGCTGGCCGAACCATAAGACTTATAAATGGAGTGACAGCAGGGTGCTGTTTGAGTACGGACTGGAGCATTATAGTTACCGGTCGTTTGCGGAGGAAACTTTTCCGGAGAAAGAGGAAATGCTTGCCCGGATCCCGGTGAGCGATGCACAAAATGACCGGCTTGCCCCGACGGTTCCCCTTGCTGTCAGAATGGCTCCCGGGGCAGAGGGAGTGGATGGACTTCTGATGCAGGCGGATGAGAAAGTGGAGATCCTGTACAGGAAGGAATCAAATCTGTCGGCACCCGTTACGGAGGGAGAGACCGTGGGAGAAATCTGTTATCTTGTGGATGGGAAGATCTGGAGACGCGTTTCTCTGCTTGCTGCGGAAACGGTCAGAGCCATCGATCTTTTCTGGTGCTGCGGACAGATCCTTGAGAGATTCCTGCTGTCACTGCCGTGAGATGCCTGCCCGGCATTTGCAAAAAATGACGGGAAAATTGTTCAAAATGAAGAACAATATATAAAAAATGTAAAAATCTGCAATTCGTTCTTTGCGAGTTGCAGATTTTATGTTATACTACAAACTGTTAATCATGGGGGCATTTGTGCTTCTATATTAATAATGTTTTCTATTATATTTTATTATATTATCAACGGAGGGCTGAAAACATATGAGTACTACTTCAAAAGCGAGTCAAAGAATAGCAGCTTTACTCGATGACAACAGTTTCGTTGAAATCGGCGGACTTGTAACCGCAAGAGCTACAGATTTCAATCTGAAACCCAATGAAACTCCTTCTGACGGCTGTATCACCGGCTACGGAGTGATCAATGGTAATCTTGTATATGTATATAGCCAGGATGCTTCCGTACTGAACGGAACCATTGGTGAGATGCATGCCAAGAAGATCACAAACCTCTATGATCTGGCTATGAAGACCGGAGCACCTGTGATCGGACTGATCGAATCCGCAGGTTTGAGACTGCAGGAAGCAACCGATGCACTGGCTGCATTCGGCGAGATTTACTTAAAGCAGACCATGGCTTCCGGCGTGATCCCCCAGATCACTGCTGTATTCGGAACCTGTGGCGGCGGCTTGGGCCTGTTCCCTACCATGACCGATTTCACTTTCATGGAAGAGAAGAACGCTAAACTGTTCGTAAATGCTCCCAACGCTCTGGACGGCAATGTAATCACCAAGTGTGATTCTTCTTCCGCTAAGTTCCAGGCAGAAGAGAGCGGTATCGTTGATGTGGTAGCTGATGAAGCAACCATTCTGGAAAAGGTAAGAGAGCTGGTAAGCTTCCTTCCTGCCAACAACGAAGATGATGCAAGCTTCTTAGAGGACTGCACCGATGATCTGAATCGTGTAAATCCCGAGATCGCAGGCTGCGTGGGTGACACATCCGTTGCTCTGTCCATTCTGGCAGATGACAACAACTTCTTTGAAGTAAAGGCCGGATATGCCAAGAATATGGTAACCGGATTCTTACGTCTGGACGGTGTGACCGTAGGTGCGGTAGCTAACCGTTCCGAGATCTGCGACGAAGAGGGCAAGGTAGCAGAGAAGCTGGATGCTGTTCTGACCGCAGAAGGCTGCGAGAAGGCTGCTGATTTTGTAAACTTCTGTGATGCTTTCGGTATTCCCGTACTGACTCTGACCAATGTAAAGGGTTATGAAGCAACACTTGCTTCCGAGAAGACCATTGCCAAGGCTGCTGCAAAGCTGACCTATGCATTTGCCAATGCAACTGTTCCCAAGGTGAACGTTGTGATCGGCAAGGCTCTGGGAACCGCTTATGTGGTAATGAACTCCAAGGCAATCGGCGCTGACATCACTATGGCATGGCCCGATGCACAGATCGGTGCTATGGACGGCAAACTGGCTGCCAAGATTATGTATGACGGACAGGGCGCAGATGTAATTAATGAAAAGGCTGCTGAGTACGAAGCTCTTACTCTGAATGTAACAAGCGCAGCCAAGAGAGGATATGTGGACCAGATCGTAAATGCAGCTGATACCAGAAAGTATGTCATCGGCGCATTCGAGATGTTATTCACCAAGAGTGAAGACCGTCCTGCCAAGAAACACGGAACTGTATAAGAAAGGGTGATTGTAAAATGAAGAAATTTTTAAGCTTAGTATGTATGATTACCTGCATCTTTGGTTTGACGGCGTGCGGCAGTGAGGAGACCTATACGGATTACGAGCAGCGTAAGATGGATACGGCTATCCAGATCGCTACCGAGTATGTGATCCCTTCTCTTGAGAATTTTGAAGATGAAGAAACTGTGGAGACTTTCTCCGAGTATACCGCTGATGAAGTGGCATATCTGGTACAGGAGAATGTAGGAATCTCTGTTGACGGTTATGCATATAAGACCGCGATCGAGTCCTTTAATTCCGCAAAGGATACCATCGGCGGCATTACCGCTGTCGGTGATGCTACAGCAACCATTGATGATGATCAGATCATCGTACATGTAGATGTGACCGGCGCTAATCAGAACGCACAGGCTGAGGTGATCTTCACCAACGATATGTTCCTGAGCATGGAGTCCGCAGCACTGAACCCCATTGAGTCCATGGGCGGTCTGATGACCAAGGCTGCACTGAATACTCTGATCGGTATGGGAACTGT
>JBNMHS010000071.1:0-13754 GCA_050872885.1 Acetatifactor sp. | reverse complement strand
CCTTCATTCAGGGAGCAGATACCGTTGCTCAGCGCATGCGGCAGCATGGGAATCACACGATCCACCAGATAGACACTGGTGCCTCGCTTTAATGCCTCTCTGTCCAGTGCGGAATTCTCCTGTACATAATTGGTCACATCCGCGATATGCACGCCGAGGTGATAATATTCCCCGTCAAAAGATACGCTGACCGCATCATCCAGATCCTTGGCATCTTCTCCGTCTATCGTCACCATCGTCACGTCACGGAGATCCTTACGGCCGGCGCGGTCCGCCTCGGAGACTTCCTGTGCCACCCGTTCCACCTGGTTCATGATCTTCTCACTGAATTCCACCGGCAGTTCATATCCACGTACGATCGACATAATATCCACACCGGGATCATTGATATGTCCGAGGATTTCCACAACTTTCCCCTCAGGACTCTTCGTATCCGTGCCGTAACCGGTGATTTCAACTACGACCTTATGGCCGGTCATGGCTCCCTTAGACCACTCCTTCGGGATAAAAATATCCTGCGCAATTTTCGTATTATCCGGAATGACGAAACCATAGTTATTCTTGGACTGTTCATAGGTTCCCACCACCTGTGTCAGACCTCTGGCAATAATACGGATTACCTGTGCTTCCTGCCGTTTACCAGTCTTTGCCGGCAGCAGTGCCACTTCCACAGTATCTTTATGAAAAGCTCCGCCTTGCTTGTCCTCCGGAATAAACAGATCCTCATCACGCCCTTCGACTTCGACAAAACCGAATCCTTTTGCATTGCTGATAAAAGTTCCCGTCAGTACCTTGCCGTTGGATTTCATGTATTTGCCCTTTACGGTCAGTGTCAGCTTTCCTTCTGCCAGAAGTTCCCGTAAAATCTCGCGGAACTCCTCTCTGTCTTCCTTTGCTACCTGAAGGAACATTGCCAGTTCCTTTTCCTTCATGGGAACATAGAAATCATCCTTCACCAGATCACAGATTACTTTTTTTCTCTTCTCTCTAACTTCGTTATTATTCATGTAACCTCTCTATAAAACAAAACACTCTTGTATGCTCAGCACACAAGAGTGTTCATCTTCCGTAATACTTAAAATACGTTCAGATTCAGTACAACTGCAAGTAACATAAAGAATACTGCAAGGATCTTGGTGATCTTCACCAGCATACCTTCCATAGAACGTCCTTTATTTCTGCCCCAGTAGGTCTCAGCTGCGCCGCTGATAGAACCAAGTCCTGCGGATTTACCTTCCTGCATCAATACTAACACTGTCAGTGCTACACATACTAATATGAAAATAATGTTAATTACCAGTCTTAATGCTTCCATTTCACACCTCCTAATGTCAAGCAGATTTTATATTACCATAAATTGTACGTAATTGCAAGATATTTGTGATAATAAAAAACCTCCGGGTAAGCGAACTCACCCAGAGGTTGAATGATTCATTAAATTTGAATCCTATGGTCAATAAGGATTAGTCCTCGATGTCACCATACATGAAGTACCAGTAACCATAAGCGGAATGCCAGATACCGGTGATCTTCTCGCTCTGCAGCCAGAAGTCATTGTAGTAAGCAACAGGGATGCATCCAACCTGATCCATCAGAACATCCTCAGCCTCATGAAGAGCTGCGGAACGCTCAGCAGTATCCATGGTGGAAGCTGCCTTCTCCATAGCTGCATCGAACTCAGCGTTGGAGAACTTACCATCGTTGTTACCGTTGCCGGTCTCAAACAGGTCTAACATGTTGGAAGGATCGCTGTAGTCACCTACCCAACCGTTACGAGCTACCATGTACTCACCGTTACGACGCATCGGAGTAAAGCTGGACCACTCAACGATATTTACTTCTACAGTAATACCGAGCTCAGCCCAAGCCTGCTGTAAGTACTCAGCAACAGTCTTGTGGTAACCGGAATCGTTGGTTGTATAGGTAATGGTAGGAAGTCCCTCACCATTGGGGTAACCTGCATCAGCTAAGAGCTGCTTAGCTTCCTCAAGGTTAGCATCGAAATCATCAGAGATATAGGTCTGACCGCCGTTAGCGTTTGCAATGAAAGAGCTGCCGTCGGTATCTACCCAACCCTCACCTACAAGGTTGTAAGCGGGAGAATAGGTTCCCTGCATCAGAGTATTTGCAACATAGTCACGGTCGATAGCCAGGCTCAGAGCCTTACGAACGTTAACATCTGCGAATGCAGGATCTTCCAGATTCAGGGACAGATAGTAAGTTCCCAGAATAGGATCTACGTGGAACTCGGGGTTGCCCTGCAGGCTGGGGATTTCCTGAGTAGGAACATCCTTGATGAGCAGTACATCACCGGACTGGTATGCACTGTAAGCTGCATTGGAATCCTCCATCAGAACGAACTTGATGCTGCCAAGCTTGATAGCGTCTGCATTCCAGTAGTTAGGGTTCTTGGACATCGTAATGTGAGAACCGGGTACCCACTCGGTAATGTAGAAAGGTCCGTTGGAGATGTAGGTCTCAGCGGTGGTTGCCCATGCATCGCCGTTAGCTTCCACAGTTGCCTGCTGAACGGGGCTCAGGGTAGCGAATGCTGCCAGAGACTCGAAGTAAGGGCAGGGATTGGAAAGTTCTACAACGAAGGTCTGAGCATCGGGAGCAGATACTGCCAGAGCATCTACATCGCCTGCCTGTGCCTCGTCAAAGCCTTTAACCATACTCAGAACAGTCTCAGCATAAGGAGCTGCTACTGCGGGATCGCATACACGCTTCCAGCTGTATACGAAATCGTCTGCGGTCAGATCACTGCCGTCAGACCACTTTAATCCATCACGAAGATGGAAGGTCCATGTAAGACCATCTTCAGAAGACTCCCAGGTCTCAGCCTGTCCGGGAGCGATCTTGCCATCCTGGTCTACAGTCAGAAGACACTCAAAAGAGTGAAGCAGCATATTACCGCCATCTACTGCACTGTTCAGTGCGGGATCGATGGTCTCGGGATCGGAACCGATCTGAACGGTAAGCTGTTTGCCTTCGGTACTGCTTACATCGGTTGCTGCTGCATCGGTCTTGGTGCTGTCAGTAGCACTGCCGGTTGCAGAAGAACCATTGTCGCTGCTGCCACAAGCTGCCAGAGAACCTACCAGCATTGCTGCGGTGAGCAACATAGCTAACTTCTTTTTCATAAAGTTATCCTCCTCTTTCTTTTCATACAAAAGCACTATGCTTTCATATAGCTTTATATTAAACAGCGATTGTAACCTGCTGTCAATACCTAATTTTTAACTATTGATCTTCTCTACATGGTGGCATGCCACATAGTGCCCCTTCTCCACTTCTCTCCACTCGGGCTCTTTCTGTGCGCAGCACTCATCCGCATAAGGACATCTGGTGCGGAAGCGGCATCCGGTAGGCGGATTTAAGGGGCTGGGAACATCGCCCTGCAATACGATACGTTTGCTTGCCCTTGCCTTCACGGGATCTGCGATGGGGATTGCAGAAATCAGGCTCTTGGTATAAGGATGCAGGCTTCTTGCTACCAGTTCATAGCTGTCTGCCAGCTCTACCATCTTACCGAGGTACATAACGCCGATACGATCGGAGATATGTTTTACAACGGAGAGATCATGGGCGATGAACAGGTATGTCAGACCCATCTGCTCCTGCAGTTCCTCGAACATATTTACCACCTGCGCCTGAATGGATACATCCAGAGCGGAAATGGGCTCATCGCAGACGATGAACTGCGGATTCACTGCCAGTGCTCTTGCGATGCCGACACGCTGACGCTGTCCGCCGGAGAACTCGTGAGGGTAACGGTTCGCATGCTCGGAGTTCAGTCCTACTCTCTCCAGCATGGAGATGATCATGTCATGACGTTCCTTCTTATTCGCAGCCAGCTTGTGAATATCAATAGCTTCGCCAACGATATCTCCTACCGTCATACGGGGATCCAGACTCGCATAAGGATCCTGGAATACCATCTGCATCTTCTGACGGTACGGCAGCATATCTACCTTTACTTTATTCTCAACGTCCAGAATCACTTTGTCATCGAAAGTGATCTTACCGCCGGTGGGCTCATACAGACGTAAGATAGAACGACCTGTGGTAGTCTTACCGCATCCGCTCTCTCCTACCAGTCCGAGGGTCTCACCTTTGTTTACAAAAAAGCTAACATCATCCACTGCCTTCACGAACTTACGGTTCTTGCCCATGCCGCCTGCGGGGAAATATTGCTTCAAATGTTCTACCTGAAGTAACTTATCACTCATTGGTATTTCCTCCCTCCATCTCGGCTTTCTGATTCATAAAGCAGTGTGCATAATGCGTCTCGGTGAACTCTGTCCTCTCCGGATTCTCTCTCAGGCAGATCTTCATGCAGTTCTTACAGCGGGGTGCAAATGCACATCCTGCGGGGGGATTCAACAGGTCGACCGGGTTACCCTCGATAGGAATCAGCTTCTCATGCTTGGTGCTGTCCAGACGGGGAATACTCTCCAACAGGCCCTTGGTATATTCATGCTTCGGATTGTAGAAAATCTCATCACAGGTACCGGTCTCCACGATACGGCCGGCATACATAACCGCAATACGGTCACACATACTTGCCACGATACCGAGGTCATGAGTGATCATGATGATCGCCATGCCGAGTTTGTCCTTCAGTTCCATCATCAGTTCCAGAATCTGTGCCTGAATGGTAACATCCAGTGCGGTGGTAGGTTCATCTGCGATCAGAAGCTTCGGTTCACATGCCAGTGCGATTGCGATCATAACACGCTGTCTCATACCGCCGGACAGCTCATGAGGATACTGCTTCATACGTTTCTCGGGCTCATTGATACCTACTAAGGACAACAGTTCCACTGCTCTTGCATGTGCTTTTTTCTTGTCCGCATCGGTATGCAGACGGATGACTTCCATGATCTGATTACCGATGGTGTATACGGGATTCAGGCTGGTCAGAGGATCCTGGAAAATAATGGATACCTCTTTACCGCGCATCTTGGAAAAATCTTTTTCGGTCATTTTCTCCACTTCATGTCCGTTGAAATGAAGTTCTCCGCCCATCAGCTTACCGGGATAAGCGGTCAGTCCCATCAGACTGTATGCGGTTACGGATTTACCGGAACCACTCTCTCCTACGATACCCAGTACTTCACCTTCCTTCAGGTGAATGGATACATCGTTCAGTGCCTTTACTTCTCCGGCCGGAGTAAAGAAAGAGAGACGTTCATGCTGTATATCTACCAGATAATTGTTATCCATCTTCATTACTCCTTCCATTAATTCTTCAGCTTCGGGTCAAATGCATCACGCAGTCCGTCACCTAAGAGGTTAAAGCTTAAGATGATCAGACTGATCAGCAGACAGGGTGCAAACAACAGATACGGGAATGTGATCATACCGTTGATGGCATCACTTGCAAGGCTTCCCAGGGAAGGCAGGGGAACTGCCACACCCATACCTAAGAAACTTAAATAGCTCTCGGTAAAAATAGAGGAAGGGATCTGCAGTGTGGTGGTAACGATCAGGGTACCGATACAGTTGGTCAGCAGATGCTTTTTAATAATGCGGCCATCCTTAGCGCCCAGCGCCTTGGCTGCCATAACGTAATCATTCTCTTTCAGGGTCAGGATCTGGCTTCGTACCATACGCGCCATACCTACCCAGTACAGTAATGCAAACACGATAAAGATACTGATCAGGTTAGATCCTACGGTCTGCATCCAGCCAAAACCGGGAAGTTCTGCCAGTCTGGCAAGCGGATCCTTCAGCGCGAAGGACAACAATACGATCAGCAGGAAATCCGGTATCGTATAGATGATATCCACGACTCGCATGATGATCAGGTCTACCCATCCACCGAAAAATGCGGCAATGGAACCAACCAGGGATCCGATCACAAAGATGATAGCGGTAGCGATCAGACCGACTAACAGGGAGATACGGCTTCCCATCATAACACGGATCGCATAATCACGACCCATCTTGTCCGTACCGAGGACATGGGGGAATACCTTCTCTCCGGCATCCATACGCTCGATCTCTTTTTCGGAGTACTGCATGGGATGCAGGTTCTCGCTTCCTTTGATCTGTGTCTTGTAATCATAAGGATAAAATGAAGGCACAATAAAGGAAAAGATCATAACAACAATAATGACAAACAGGCTGACCATAGCAACCTTATTTTTGCGAAGTCTGCGGAAGCCGTCCTGCCAGAAACCAACGCTCTCGCGCATGATCACCTGGCTCTGCTTCTCTTCTTCACCTGCCGGCAGGAAATCTTCCGGCTTATATTTTACATGAAAGCTCATAGCATTCGGTTCTTTCATCGGTATCTTCCTTCCTATTCGTTCTTGCTTCAGATTCTTACTTCAACTTGATTCTGGGGTCAACGATCTTATATACAATATCTACCAGCACGTTCATGATAACCATCAGTGTCGCAAGGAAAATGGTGGTACCCATGATCATGGTATAGTCACGGTTAATGATAGAGCTTACGAACTCATTGCCCAGACCGGGAATCGTAAAGATCTTCTCTACTACAAAGCTTCCTGTCAGAGTATAGGTCAGCATGGGACCTACATAAGTGATAATAGGAAGCAGTGCATTTCTCAGTGCATGCTTGAACAGACGGAAGAACGGCTTTACACCTTTCGCGGTGGCGGTTCTCATGTAATCCTGTCCCAGGACATCCAGCATGGAAGAACGCATCAGTCTCATAATATAAGCGGTAGGATACAGTGCAAGTGCAATGACGGGCATCACATAATGTTTCCAGGTACCGATTCCGTAGGTAGGCAGAATCTTTGCCTTACTTCCCAGGAAATACAGTAATAAAGTACATACAACGAAACTGGGCACCGCAATACCACAGGTGGAAATCACAGAGATCACACTGTCCAGTGTCTTGCCGCGGTGGGTTGCTGCCAGACATCCCAGAGGAATACCTACCAGAAGTGCTACTACGACAGAGATTCCGCCGACTCTTGCAGATACGGGGAACTTGGATACTATAATAGAAGTAACGGTTCTTCCTCTCTGTTTTAAGCTCTCTCCGAAATCACCGTGCAGTGCATCGGTCATATACGTTACATACTGCTGGGACAAAGGCTTGTCCAGACCGTATTTAGCCTCTAATGCTGCCTGGGCAGCGGGGCTTACTGCCTTCTCCGACAAAAACGGACCACCGGGGACCATATTCATCAGGAAAAAGGTGAGTGTTGCTACTGTAAAAATCGTGATCAGCGCCAGGCCGATACGTTTTGCAATATATTTAAGCATCTCTTCAACTCCTTGCTTTTCTTTTGCCTACGGACACTCATAAAATACATTTATTGCATTTGTATGCATGTATACATGTACATAAAATGTACTTTATTTTTCCGACAACGACTTTTGTTATATTACAACACTTTTCTATAGCTGTCAACCGAAATACATATGAAGTATCTGCCAGTTTCCGCGCTTTTCTTTTCTCTGTCACTTCTTCTCATGTCCGCCGGTTGCGCACATATGTTTGTATATTTATGAAAATATTTTTCAACAAAATTGGCCTGTTATTTTTATAATCTGCATATAGTGCATATTTACAAGTCTATTATGTATATTTACACATTTTTGATTTTCCGTTTTTTCTTTCTCTCATGTATTTTTTCAGAGTTTTCCCATAAAAACAGGAGAATTTATTTTCCTAAATTCTCCCGTTACGACACTTTTGATTTTTTGTAGTTTCCTGATTTTATCCGACCTTATCAGATCTTGCAAAACGGTTCCATATACGCCGCCGCATCCTTCAACTCTTCTTCAATGGCCAGTAATCGATTGTACTTTGCCACGCGGTCACTGCGGCAGGGAGCTCCGGTCTTGATCTGTCCGGCATTCAATGCCACTGCAATGTCTGCGATGGTGGTATCCTCCGTCTCACCGGATCTGTGAGAGATCACTGCCTTATATCCGTTCTTGCGAGCCATCTCCACTGCCTCAAAAGCTTCCGACAATGTCCCGATCTGATTCACTTTTACCAGGATGGCATTCCCGCAATGCAGCTTGATCCCGGCGTCCAGACGCTTGGTATTGGTTACAAACAGGTCATCTCCCACTAACTGGATCTTCTCTCCCAGACGCTTCGTCAGTTCCTGCCATCCGTCCCAGTCATTCTCATCCAGCCCGTCCTCTATGGAGATAATGGGATATTTTTCCACGAGACTTTCATAATATGCGATCATCTCTCCCGTATCCCGCAGGACTTCCTCTCCTTTGAGACGACTCTCTCCCGGGAAATGATACATTCCCGTCTTTTCATCATAAAGCTCACTGCTGGCGGCATCCATGGCTATTTTAATATCCTGCCCCGGCACGTAACCGGCTGCCTCGATGGCTTCCACCAGGAAATCCAGCACACTCTCCGCATCCGGCAGATCCGGTGCAAAACCACCTTCATCACCGACACCGGTGGACAGACCTTTTTGTTCCAGAAGTTTTTTCAGATTATGGTAGATTTCCGCACAGATCCGCAGACCCTCTGCAAAAGTTTCCGCCTGTACCGGCATGATCATGAATTCCTGAAAGTCCACAGTGTTGGCCGCATGCTTTCCCCCGTTCAAAATATTCATCATAGGTACCGGCAGAAGTCTCGGTGAGATTCCGCCAAAATACCGATACAGTGGCATTCCCAGACCATCTGCCGCAGCTTTAGCCACCGCCATGGATACAGCCAGCATGGCATTCGCCCCCAGATTGCTCTTATTCTCTGTGCCGTCCGTCTGTCGCAGGATTCTATCGATGCGGATCTGCTCCACCGCATTCTCTCCCACGAGGACACCGGATATTTTTTCCTCCACATTTTTGACCGCATGTTGTACCCCAAGTCCAAAATATCTGGTCTCACCGTCTCTGAGTTCCACCGCCTCGAACTGTCCCGTACTGGCGCCGGAAGGAACCGCCGCAAATCCCTCACTGCATCTGCCGCTCTCCCTGTCCTTTACTCTGACAAGCGCCGCCACCGTAGGATTTCCTCTTGAATCCAGGATCTCCCTTCCGTGTACTTCGATGATCTCCAGATATTTTTCCATAAAAAACCTCCTTACCGGTATACCTACTTATTTTCTGATGTAAGTATGTCCTGTAAAGAGGTTTTTATTCGGGTAATTCTAATATTCTTTTCCGGCAAGGATCTCGCAGTAATCCTTGTAATTCTTTTCCAGTAAAGCCGGTGTATCCAGTCCGTAGGGGCACTTGGATTTACATCTGCCGCAGTGCAGACAGCCCTCGATCTTGCGCATCTTCGCCTGCATTTCTTCCGTCAGTTGTGCTGCCGAGGGAGCCCTGCGGATCATCAGGCTCATACGGGCACAGTTATTGATCTCGATTCCCGCAGGACAAGGCATACAATAACCGCAGCCTCTGCAGAATTCTCCCTGCAGTTCCTCCCTGTCATGATCGATCACGGCCTGTAACTGTGGAGTCAATACAGGAGGATTGTCAATATAGGATAAGAACTCATCCAGTTCACTCTCTCGCTGCACTCCCCAGATAGGCAGCACATTGTCAAACTGTGCCAGATAAGCATAAGCTGCCGCGGAATTATTGATCAGCCCGCCGGACAATGCCTTCATGGCGATGAATCCCATACCTGCTTTTTTACATTCCTGTACCAGCTCCAGGTCCTTGTCCGTTGCCAGATAGCAGAACGGGAACTGCAACGTCTCATACAATCCGCTTTCGATGGCTTCGTGTGCCACATTCAGACGGTGATTGGTGATACCGATATGACGGATCATACCTTTTTCTTTGGCTTCCAGCATAGCCTCATACAGTCCGGTGCCGTCCCCCGGCTTTGGACAGAATGCCGGATTATGGAATTGGTAAATATCGATATAATCGGTCTTCAGTTTTTCCAGAGAGGTATGCAGATCCTTCCAAAACCCTTCTGCTGTCGTGGCTCCGGTTTTGGTGGCTATATAGATTTTGTCACGCATACCTTCAAACGCCGCGCCTACTTTTTCCTCACTGTCGGTATAGTATCTGGCGGTATCGTAGAAGGTAACGCCTGCGGCATATGCCTTTCGCAGCAGACCGATTGCCGCTTCCTTGGAGATACGCTGAATCGGCAGTGCTCCGAAAGAGTTTTTCTCTACTGTGATTCCGGTACTGCCCAGTGTCACCAGGTTTCTTTTCTTTTGTTCCATAAGTTACTTCCTCCTGCTGATAAGAAGATTTAATTACAAAATCCTCAGGCACTGTGCAACGTGCCTGAGGAATCTGAAAATTTTAAAATTAGTAATTGCTTTTTCTTTCTCGTCTCAACATTTCTCTTATAAGTTCCTTTTACCCGTATGATTATTTTATCCTATAAATATCATAACCTAATCTTATAAGTATCTGTATTTGACAAAGTTGGACAATCTCTATCCTTTTAGAAATCGTCAAAATTATTTCTTAATTAACAGAGACTTTCCTGTCATCTCGGCAGGCTTCTCCATACCCATAACCTCGATCAGGGTCGGAACGATGTCTGCCAGACAGCCGTTGTCCTTCAGGGTATATGCAGGATCGTAGTTTACCAGAATGAAAGGAACCTGGTTGGTGGTATGTGCGGTATGAGGCTGACCGGTCGTGTAATCGATCATCTGCTCTGCATTACCGTGGTCTGCACAGATGAACAGAACACCGTCTACATCCTTAACAGCCTGTACTGCCTTGCCTACACACTCATCTACGGTCTCGATAGCCTTGATGGCTGCGGAGATCACACCGGTATGACCTACCATATCAGGGTTAGCGAAGTTGATAATGATGACATCATATTTCTCGGAACGGATCGCATCCGTCAGTTTCTCACATACCGCGGGAGCACTCATCTCCGGCTTCAGATCATAGGTTGCTACATCCTTGGGGGAATTTACCAGGATACGATCTTCTCCTTCGTTGGGCTGCTCTACACCGCCGTTGAAGAAGAAGGTAACATGAGCGTATTTCTCGGTCTCAGCGATACGCGCCTGCTTCATTCCGTTGGCAGCCAGCCACTCACCGAAGGTATTGGTTACGGCAATCTTGTGGAATGCTACTTCTTTGTTAGGGATGGTCGGATCGTAATCGGAGAAACATACGAAAGTAACATCCTTTCTCACACGGTCAAATCCCTTGAAATCATCATCACAGAATGCTCTGGTGATCTCTCTTGCACGGTCGGGACGGAAGTTGAAGAAGATCACGGAATCCTTGTCCTGTACCAGTCCGATTGCCTTGCCGTCTTCTACCACTACGGTGGGCTTTACGAACTCATCGGTCTCTTCTCTGTCGTAAGATTCCTGAATACCGCAGATACCACAGGCAGCGGTCAGTCCCTTGCCCTCGGTCATGGCATCATAAGCCAGCTTCACACGATCGTAGTTGTTATCACGGTCCATAGCGTAGTAACGTCCCATAACGGAGGCAATCTTGCCTACGCCAAGCTTCTTCATTTCTTCGTTCAGCTGTTCTGCATAACCCTTGCCGCTGGCAGGAGGGGTATCACGTCCATCCAGGAAACAATGAACATAAACCTTTTCCAGTCCCTGCTGTTTTGCCAGTTCCAGCAGTCCGTACAGATGGGTGATGTGGCTGTGTACACCGCCGTCGGATAACAGTCCCATCAGATGCAGGGCGCTGTTGTTCTTCTTACAGTTGTCAATCGCCTTTAACAGAGCTTCATTTTTAAAGAAGTCGCCATCCTGGATCTCCTTGGTAATACGGGTCAGCTCCTGATATACGATACGTCCCGCACCCATGTTCAGATGTCCTACCTCAGAGTTACCCATCTGACCCTCGGGAAGTCCTACTGCCATACCGCTGGCATTGCCGTGTACGAAAGGATATTCTTTCATCAGGGAATCCATGACAGGGGTATTTGCCTGTGCTACAGCATTGCCCTCTACCTTATCGTTCAATCCGTAACCATCCAGGATCATTAATACAACCGGTTTCTTTCTCATCGATCGTTCCTCCATTTTCTTTATACTGATTGCAATCATTACATATTAACATTAACTATACAGGTACGTCATGTGTTTACCGCTTTTGTCATACTCGTTTACCATACGAAATCTTTCGAAGTATATACATTATCAGAACCACACCGCGTCCACGGAGATTATACACTGAAAAAGCATGCGGTGCAATAGAATATGAAGCAATTTTCATATAAAATAACGTCTTTTTAGCTTGTATTTTCAACAAGGATGCGCTACAATATCCCTTAAACTCTCATTTGGGAAAAGGGGTTATCATATGGTTACATTATTAGCAAAAATATTTATTAAGGATCATGAAAATGTCACAGATTCCGGGGTGCGGCAAGGCTATGGAATGCTTTGCGGTATTGTCGGGATCTTTTTCAATCTGATTCTTTTCACTACCAAAGCTCTGGCGGGCTTTTTCAGTCATTCCATCGCCATCACTGCCGATGCGTTCAACAACCTGTCGGATGCCGCATCGAGCATCATTACACTGGTGGGCTTCAAAATGGCGGGACAGAAACCGGATTCCGGGCATCCTTTTGGGCACGGACGGATCGAATATATCTCGGGCTTATTGGTCTCCATCCTGATCGTGCTCATGGGATTCGAACTGGTGAAAAGTTCTGTAAGTAAGATCTTTCATCCGGAAGCTCCGGATTTTTCTCCTGTTATTTTAGGGATTCTGGTATTTTCCATTTTTGTAAAGTGCTATATGGCTTTTTATAACCGGAGCATCGGTTCCAAGATCAATTCCGTAGCCATGAAAGCTACTGCCATCGACAGTTTAAGTGATATGGTGGCGACCGGCGTAGTCCTCATCGGTACCATCGTCTCCTACCGCTCCGGCATCATTATCGATGGCTACTGCGGTGTCCTGGTGGGAATGTTCATCCTGTACTCCGGTTTTGTTGCTGCGAAGGATACCATCAGTCCTCTGCTGGGGCAGCCGCCCGAGCCGGAACTGGTACAGCAGATCAATGACATCGTTCTCTCATATGACGATGTTACCGGGATCCATGATCTTATCGTACATAATTACGGTCCCGGCCGGACGCTGATCTCCCTGCATGCAGAGGTTCCTGCCGACGGTAATATTCTGACCCTCCATGATACGATCGATACCATCGAACATGAATTACGTGAGAAATTGAACTGCAACGCGGTGATCCACATGGATCCCGTCAGTACCAACGATCCCGAGACGCTTTCCCTGAAAGCGGAAGTCAACGGGTATCTGGATCAGATCGATCCCAGGCTCAGTATGCATGATTTCCGCGTTGTCAAGGGACCGACACACACCAATCTCATTTTTGACATTGTGATCCCCTATGACTATCCTGTCTCCGATCAGGAAATCTCAGATTCCGTCACAGAACGCATCCGCATGAACCACCCGGATTTCTATACCGTGATCGATGTGGATAAGGCGGTCGTGCAGTAACTTGGGAGTTAGTTAATGATCATTGGCTAACCGGACGAACTCCCGGAACGGACAGAAGGGCTCTCTTTCAGTTGTAAAATCTACGAGTGTGAATTTTCTAAGAAAAGTGATTTAGTGGTTCTAAGCCGGACGGGGCCGCCTACACGCGCCGTCCATGGCGCGAATCGGCTGACGCGGACATCGTGTCCGCTTTCCCCCTGTCTTTCTACACTTTTCAAGAAAATATCACCACTCTCCGACACACAACTGAAAGAGAGCCCTTCTGTCCGTCCCGGGAGTTCTGTTTTCTTGAACATTCCTGAATTTTGCTTTAAAAACGCTTTTCGCAAATTGGCATAAAATTACCT
>JBNMHS010000070.1:0-14092 GCA_050872885.1 Acetatifactor sp. | reverse complement strand
GCAGAAAGCTGAAAATACGCGTGAAGGAGCAGGTATGCAGACTGCTGTCACCGCTTCTGTAGCTTGATATTTTGCATGAGATTTGCAACAGAAAAGTGCTAGGAAAACGGCAGGGAATGTGTTATAATGGCGGATGCATAGGCAATTCTGCCGGAAAACCGGTGCGGATGATCGGAAATCGTTATACCGGATTTCTCAAAATGCGCAGAATATCAGGATATAGAAAGGTATAGGAAGTAACAGAATGAAGAAAAAGACATTAGGACTTCTGGCAGCAGTGTTGAGCGTAGCTATGCTTGCAGGCTGCGGAGCCAAAGATACAGGAGATGCAAGTACCTCTCAGGGCGCGGCAGACAGCGTAGTATTGAAGGATCTGGACGTAGACAAGTATGTGACCCTCGGTGAATACAAGGGACTGGAAGTATCCGTGGATACGGTAGAAGTAGACGAGGATGAGTGGGATACTCTGGTAAATAATGTATATTACGGCAACATCACGGCAGACAACGGCGGTATCAAAGACCGTGCCGTAGAGACCGGCGATACCGTAAATATTGACTATGAAGGCAAAAAAGACGGTGTTGCATTTGACGGCGGCACAGCACAGGGATATGACCTGACCATCGGCTCCGGACAGTTTATCGATGGATTTGAGGACGGCCTGATCGGCGTGATGCCAGGAGAAACGGTAGATCTGGATCTGACCTTCCCGGAAGCTTACGGAAATGCAGACCTGGCAGGACAGGCTGTGGTATTTACCGTTACCGTGAATTATATCCAGCCTGCGCAGGATGGAGAATTAGATGATGAGATCATCAGTAATTTCGGCATTGACGGTGTCACCAACGAAGAAGAACTGCGCCAGTATGCTTATGATTATCTGAATGAAAATGCACAGCAAAATTATGAAAGCAATGTACAGCAGGCAGTGATGGATGCATTTATGGCAGGAAATACTTTCAGTTCCGTGCCGGAAGCCCTGGTACAGAAGTATTCCGATGCAGCGGAGAGCAGCATTACCTCCATGGCATCTTCTTACGGTGTGGATGGAGATACTTTTACCCAGTATTATTATGGACAGGATCTGGACTCTTTCCTGGCTACCTATTCCGAAGAGGCTGCAAAGCAGGACATTGCATTGCAGGCAGTAGCAAACAAGGAAGATTTGAACATCAGCGACGAAGAACTGGATCAGATGCTGCAGGATCGTGCGACAGCGGCAGGCTATGATACGATTGAAGAGTACATCGGAGAGACTTCCAAGGAAGACTACAGAGAATATTTCCTCTATGATAAGGTAATGGATTATCTGGTAGAGAACGCCAAGATCACCAACAACTAAGCCTTAGAAAATGTATGTGACCGGCGAATAGGATGCGGGCCGGTTCAGATAGAGCACGTCGCAGCGTGCGGATAGGAAAAGATATGGAATTAACAGACATCAGAGACCTTCACAGAGAAAAAGAATCCTACATCGGTAAAGAAGTTACCGTAGGCGGCTGGGTGAAGAACAATCGTGACTCCAAGAACTTCGGTTTCCTGGTGATCAACGACGGAACTTTTTTTGAGCCTTTGCAGGTAGTATACGGAGACGGACTTGCGAATTTCCAGGAGATCTGCAAGATCAACGTCGGTGCGGCAGTTGTGATCCGCGGCACCATCGTAGCTACACCCGAGGCGAAGCAGGCATTTGAGATGCAGGCAGCAGAAGTGCTCGTGGAAGGACCTTCTACTGCTGACTATCCTTTACAGAAAAAGCGTCACTCCTTCGAGTATCTGCGTACCATCTCTCATTTGAGAGCACGTACCAATACCTTCCAGGCAGTGTTCCGTGTGAGATCCTTGATCGCATATGCCATTCACACCTTCTTCATGGAGAGAGGATTTGTCTATGTGCATACACCCCTGATCACCAGCAGTGACTGTGAGGGCGCCGGTGAGATGTTCCAGGTAACTACGCTGGATCTGAACAATGTACCGAAGACCGAGGACGGAAAAGTGGATTATACCCAGGATTTCTTCGGAAAGCCTGTAAATCTGACCGTAAGCGGACAGCTCGATGTAGAGACTTATGCATTTGCATTTAAGAATGTATACACCTTCGGACCTACCTTCCGTGCAGAGAATTCCAACACCACCCGTCATGCGGCTGAGTTCTGGATGATCGAGCCGGAGATCTGCTTCGCTGATCTGAAGGACGACATGATCCTGGCAGAGAGCATGTTGAAATATGTGATCCGTTATGTACTGGAAAATGCTCCCGAAGAGATGGCTTTCTTCAACCAGTTCGTGGATAAGGGACTGATCGAGAGATTACAGCATGTGGTGAATTCCGATTTCGGTCATGTCACCTATACCGAAGCCATCAAGATTCTGGAAAAGCATAACGACGAGTTCGATTACAAGGTATTCTGGGGATGCGATCTGCAGACCGAGCATGAGAGATACCTGACCGAGAAGGAATTCAAGAGACCGGTATTCGTAACCGATTATCCGAAGGAAATCAAGGCTTTCTATATGAAACTGAACGACGACGGCAAGACCGTAGCCGCTATGGACTGTCTCGTACCCGGTATCGGCGAGATCATCGGTGGCAGCCAGCGTGAGGACAACCTGGAGATCCTGGAGAAGCGTATGGAAGAGCTGGGACTGAACAAGGAAGATTATCAGTTCTATCTGGATCTGCGCCGCTACGGTTCCGCACGCCACGCAGGATTCGGACTGGGCTTCGAGCGCTGCGTCATGTATATCACCGGAATGGGCAACATCCGTGATGTCATCCCGTTCCCCCGTACTGTAAATAACTGTGACCTGTAAACTATCCGGAGTGACGTATGAAGAAAAACACCACTGTCAGAAAAGTGAATAAAGCAAAGAGAAAGTTTATCTGCTATCTTCTTCTGGCAGCGGTGACTCTGTCTGCCACCGGTTCCGTCTGGGAGTCCCCTGCGGAGACGGTGCAGGCGGCTCCTTCCATGAGCGATTTGCAGAACAGCATCAACAATCATCAGAACCAGTTGAACAATATCAACAATCAGATCAATTCCCTGCAGGATGAACAGGATCTGGTGCAGGAGAAGATCGACGACCTGAATGCGGAGATCATCAACACGATGACCAGTATCGGCATGAAGGAAGATGAAATTGCAGCAAAAGAAACAGAACTTGCCGATAAGCAGGTACAGATCGACCAGACCCAGGAAGAGTATAATATTGCAAAAGCGCGGGAAGAAAAACAGCATGACGATATGGTCACCCGGATGCGCATGATGTATGAGAACGATTCCTCGGAGAATTATGTGAATCTTCTGCTACAGGGCGGTGGTTTAAGCGGCATGTTGAACCGTATGGATTTCGTGGAAAGCGTCTATGAGTATGACCGCCAGAAACTACAGGAATACGAAGAGACCAAAGAGCAGGTTCTTGCATTGTGGAATCAGCTGGAAGACGAGAAGACGCAGCTGCAGGCGGATAAGGATCAGCTGGAGGCAGATAAAGCAGACCTGGAAAGCCAGAAATCCGAGCTGGATGTAATGCTGGCAAAGAAGAAACAGGAATCCGCAAACTATGACGCCGAGATAAAGAAAGCAAAACAGGAAGCTTCCGTGGCAAAGGCACTGCTCCAGCAGGAACAGAAACAGTTAAAACAGCTACAGGCGCAGTCCCAGAAAGGAAGTACTGCAGCGGCTACCGGCAGCTATACAACTACCAATTATACTTCCGTGATCGACAATGCATCCGGCAGTGACATGGGAAAACGTCTGGCAAAATATGCCTGTCAGTATATCGGTAATCCCTATGTGGCAGGAGGAACCAGCCTTACGAGCGGTGCCGACTGTTCCGGATTTACCTTCCGTGTATACAGTGATTTCGGGTATAGTATTCCCCGGACTTCTTACGAACAGAGAAGCTGCGGTACAGGAGTGGATTACAGCAATGCACAGCCGGGAGATCTGATCTGTTATGACGGACATGTGGCTATGTACATCGGCGGAGGTCTGATCGTACATGCCAGTACCCAGCGTACCGGTATTAAAGTCAGCAATGCTAATTATCGTCCCATTCTTGCTGTGAGACGGGTTGTGTAATACATTTGAATATTTGACATTGGAAAAGTCCCTGTTTTCGCGGAAAACGGGGACTTTTTTTATCTGAAAGTAATGTCTGTTGTTGAAAATAGACAAAACATATCATTGGTAAAAACGCATATAGACAAAGCCGGAGACATTGTGTTAGGCTGTAACTGTTTAGAACGATATAGTTTCATTTCCGGAAATAAGTATTCTTAATAGACCGATCGGTCGAGATTCCCAATTTTTTGAACAATACCTTTTATTTTTGTACGCAAATTCGGGGAAATCTGTAAAAAATATAGATTTGGAAGAATGAGGGATAAATGACATACGAAGAATTTAAGAAAGAATTGTGTCGTAATGTGCAGAACATGGAGACGGCACAGAATAAAACAATACGTCTGCTGGAACAACAAAGAGTCTGCGTGGATCCGATGACGGTACATATTATGAAGATAATGAATCGCTGTATGTACGGAAGAGAGAATATGCTGATCCGGGAAGATATGCTGTGTGCCCTATGGATGCTGAAGAAGAGAGAACAGATACAGCACTGGCTGGTACGACCGCTATATGAACGATATAAGCTGGAAGGCTGGCAGAGTATTCTGCCGGAGATATCGGCGGGACTTGAAGAGACGGATGAAGACAGGGATGTATTCCTTGCGGAAGATGATTTAAGCTATGCTGCCTGCAGAAGTCATATGATAATGCGGCCGGTGAATTTTGACAGACACAGGCAGGAGTTGGGAAGTGCTGTCTATCGTAAAATCGGAGACATGGCACTGGTTCTTCATCTGCTTACCTGCGAAAAGAGCAAAAGCAGTCTGACGATACAATTATCCCGTAACAGGGTAGTGCCGTGGAAACTGACAGAGGATCAGCTGATCACAGAGGCATTCATGAACACCTGCCGGAAAATGCCGCCGAGATTGTATCTCGGTAATGACAGGCGGACGTTTTTTCCATACCTGGAAGGTGTACTCCTGCCGGAGGAGAAGGGACGTCCGACCAGAATCGCATCATGGAATTATGCGGAAGGCAGAAGAGGGTATCTTCTGACCACAACAGGAAGAATTAACGGAGCAATTGCTTTTTTCTATCCGGGAGTAAAGGATATCCTGGCGGAAAAAATGGGCGGTGATTATTACGTGGTATTTCCCAGTCTGCATGAAGCAATGATCCATCCGGTGGCATGCATTGATCCCGGAGAGGTCAGGGCTTCCGTACAGCATATTAATGCGGTCTACGGGGAGGGAGAGATGCTGTCGGACAGAGTGTTCTGCTATCATAAGAACCGGAGATTATTGCAGCTGCTGTAATAGCACTTGTAAACGGAAAATAAAATCGCTATACTATTGATAAATATAGGAAGGCGGTGGAGAGGATGGAACCAATGACGGATAACGAACTGAAAAGTTTATTAATTGAACAGTATACCAATTTACAGCGAATCAAAAAAGCAAACGGCACAAACAGGAACGAAGAATTGGACTACCAGATAAAGGCCACAACTGCAAAATTATCAGCAATGAGCGTAAATGTTGAGGATTTGAATTTGTAGAAACTATACTATGAGACATTTCAAAATTAAAAAGCCGCAATTCTTGACAATAAAACAGGAATTGCGGCTTTTGTTTGTTATGCAGATTATTCTACACTCGGATTTTCCATCAGGAAATTCATAAATTTTCCCTCATCAGAGCTGTCGGAGCAGAATAACTCAAGCTCATCCCCATGCTCGCCAAGCAGAGCGGCAATGGCAATATACTGGGAAAGTTTACTTTTTAAATTAAAAATGTCACCGTCTACGGATCTCAAAGTAACATCCCCATTACAGCTGTCGACGATAGAAAGAAATTCATTTACCTGTTCGATTTTTGTTAATTTCATAAGAAACCTCCTTAAAATTTGCTTACACGTTTGTAGACACAGAATTGATACCCATATTATACTTTTTAGATTCAATAATAGCAATAAGCATCCTGATATTTTTACACATTAACGTATTGCATCGTATTGATAAAAACTGTACAATAGAACTATTCGGAGCCGGAACAACAAATGGGGTTCTGAATAGTCACGGAATTATAAAATAAGGGAGTTACAAGCGATGGAAAACGTATATATGATGGGAAACGGAGCAATCGCACTGGGTGCATTGGCAGCGGGAGTGAATCTTGTGGCAGGCTATCCCGGCACCCCGTCTTCCGAGATCATTGAGACAATTGCAAAATATCCGAAGGAAGGACGCCATATTGAGTGGTCAGTCAATGAAAAATCGGCTATGGAAGTAGCCGCCAGCGCTGCGTATGCAGGTGCCAGAAGCCTTGTGACCATGAAACAGGTGGGACTGAATGTCGCTTCGGATCCGCTGATGTCACTTGCTTATGTCGGCGTCAAAGGCGGCATGGTGATCGTATCTGCGGACGATCCGGGTCCCATTTCTTCCCAGACGGAGCAGGATACCCGAAGATTCGCTGAATTTGCCAGAATTCCGGTATTCGATCCCACTTCTTCGGAAGAAGCGTTTACCATGATTCAGGAAGCGTTCGCTTATTCTGAAAAATATAAGACACCGGTGCTGTTTCGGCCGACGACCAGAATCTGCCATGCCTATGCCAATATCGCAGCCCCGGAAGAGCTCAAAGTGCATGCATATGAGGGATTTGTCAAGGATTCTAAAAAATGGGTGATTTTCCCCAGATTATCCTATGCGAACCACGCGATGATTGAAAAAAGAAATGTGGAGATCGGCGATGATTTTTCCGCAAGCGGCTTTAATGAGGTGTCCGGTTCTTCCGAATGCAAAAAGGCTGTATTTACCGGTGGTGTCAGCTTCGCCTATGCAAAAGAAGCCCTGGTGGATCATCCGGAGATCAAACTCTGTAAGATCGGAACACCGTATCCTTTTCCGGAAAAATTCGTGCTGGAAGCACTGCAGGGTGTGGAAGAAGTCATGGTGCTGGAGGAACTCAGTCCTTATATCGAGGAAAAGCTTCTCATGCTTTGCGGCAAACAGCAGTTAAAAGTCAAGATATACGGGAAACTTACCGGGCATGTACCGGCAAGCGGAGAGAATTCCTACGAGTTGTCACAGCAGATATTGGGACAATTCCTGGGACTGACACTGGCAGACCCGGTAATTGATACCGCGGATGCTCCCCAGTTGCCGGTGCGGCCGCCCGTGTTATGTGCAGGCTGTCCGCACAGAGCTTCTTTCTATGCGGTAAAGCAGGCAATGAAGGGCAAAAAGAGCTATTTTTGCGGTGATATCGGATGCTACACGCTGGGCAATGCAATGCCTCTGGATATGTGTGACACCTGCCTGTGCATGGGCGCCGGCGTTACGATGGCGCAGGGATTCCACTGGGTGGATCCGGGAATGGAAGGTGCGGCATTTGCATTTATCGGCGATTCTACATTTTTTGCCTCCGGAATCACGGGTGTCGTGAATGCGGTTTATAATGAAGCGAATGTCGTAATCTGTATCCTGGATAATTCCACGACAGCGATGACCGGTCATCAGCCGCACCCCGGAACGGGACGCAACATGATGGGGGACATCGTAGAGAAGGTAAGCATTGAGAATATTTTAAAGGGAATCGGACTTAATTTTGTAAAAACGGTGGATCCGCTGCACCTGGAAGAGGCTGTGGCTACCGTCAGAGAAGCAGCGGCAGAGAAGGGCGTGAAAGCGATTATTTTCAAGTCTCCCTGCATTGCCATTGTCAAGAGCAGTAAAAAGGCGTCAATCTCCGAAAAATGTATTCAGTGTGGAAAATGTATTCGTGAGATCGGATGTCCGGCAATTGTAAAGATAGACGGCAAAGTGACGATAGACAGCAACCTGTGTACCGGCTGCAAGCTCTGCGGACAGATCTGTCCGGTAGAGGCTATCAGGGTGAACGAATAATGCCGTGATTATGGCAGGGAAGGAGAGATTCACCGGGAGTTATGATCGCAAGCGGTGAATCGTTGATACATATATGAAAAAAGACATTTTGATATGCGGCGTGGGCGGACAGGGAACGGTTCTGGCATCAAAACTGATCGCGGCAGCCGCCATGGAAGAAGGAAATACGGTACATTCCGCCGAGACCATCGGTATGGCACAGCGCGGCGGTTCGGTAACGAGCCATGTACGTATCGGAGAAGCGTACTCACCTTTGATCCCCAAGGGCAAGTGTGATATGATCCTGGCTTTTGAACCGGCGGAGGCGGTCAGAAATCTGCCTTATCTGAAGAAGGATGGGCTCGTGATCGTCAGTTCCGCACCGGTAAAACCGACGACGGAATCCCTGCATGAGACAGGATATGACGGTACGGAGATGATTGCTTATCTGCGGGAAAAGTGTAACGTGATCGTGGTGGATTCCGAAGCATTATGCGCCCGTTACGGGAGCAACAAGTATCTCAACGTGATCCTGCTGGGAGTGGCTGTGGGCTCCGGCGTACTGGGCATCTCGAAGGAAGCGGTAAAGCGTGAGATTGAGAAGAGAGTACCGCAAAAGTATGTGGAGAATAACAGACAGGCGTTCGAAGACGGATTCGCTTATGCGAAGTAATTAAAAATTATCTTACCGAAGAAAAGAGGACAACTACATGAGATTGAACGAGACCCAGCTTGCACAGGTAGATGCGCAGATCAAGAGACTGATCGGCGGAGACAGCTATTACGGGAAAAAGTATAAGGAACTGAATATCACAGGAATATCCAGTCAGGAAGAATTCGAAGCGTTACCGTTTTCCAGCAAAGATGACCTGCGGAATGCGTATCCTTTGGGAATACAGGCAGTGCCGGATGAAGATGTGGTCAGAATCCATTCCTCTTCCGGAACCACCGGTAAGCCGGTCATCATCCCTTATACCGCAAAAGATGTGGATGACTGGGCAACCATGTTCGCCAGATGCTATGCGACCGCCGGAATTACGAAAAAAGACCGGATCCAGATCACTCCGGGCTACGGCCTCTGGACTGCAGGAATCGGTTTCCAGTTAGGATGTGAAAAACTTGGTGCCATGGCAGTTCCCATGGGACCCGGCAACACAGATAAACAGATCCAGATGATGATCGACCTGAAATCTACTGTAATCACAGCGACTTCTTCCTATGCACTTTTGCTTTCGGAAGAAATCAATAAGCGTGGATTGAAAGACAAGATCTGTCTGAAAAAGGGCGTCATCGGTTCCGAACGCTGGAGCGACAAGATGCGTAAGAGCATCCGGGAGGGCTTAGGCATTGAACTGTATGATATCTATGGACTGACAGAGATCTACGGACCGGGCATCGGCATCAACTGCCCGGGAGAGACGGCGATTCATTACTGGGATGATTATATTTACATAGAGATCATTGATCCTAAGACAGGAAAGACAGTGCCGGATGGAGAAGAAGGCGAGATCGTTATCACGACACTCGTAAAGGAAGGTGCACCACTGATCCGTTTCCGCACCCATGATATCTCCCGTATCGTACCGGAACCCTGCCATTGCGACAAGTGCAGGAAATATCCCAGAATTGATATCATCAAGGGCAGAAGCGATGATATGTTCAAGGTACATGGTGTCAATATGTTCCCCAGCCAGATCGAGGAACTGCTGTCACAGGTAGACGGCGTGTCCAGCGAATACAACATTAACATCGCCCATGACGATGAGAAGAACAAAGACGTCATGCTCATCACCTGCGAAGCGGAAGGAAGAGTCAGCTTCGACAGAACAACCGCAAAGCTGGCAGAGTTGTTCAAATCCAAGATCGGCGTCACCCCGAAGATCACCGTAGTACCGGTGGGAACACTGCCCCGCTCGGAGAAGAAGACGAAGCGTGTGATCGATCACAGAGAACTGTAAGAGGAAATGCCATAACCCCTCAGATACTTTCATATGCTGAAAAAAGTATCTGAGGGGGCTGGCACCAAATGAAAATAAATAGTTGACAAGTCATTTGAACCGAATTATAATTTACAAAAATTAAGGAGAGTCATACAATGCAGAACTTACATTTTACAATGAACTATAGGTACATGTATTACGGACGTACTCGTTTGTAACTGTAAAGGATCCGAGAAGGATGCACAGTTACGGCAGGTAGGTCTGATATGTCTGTGCAGAAAGTTCGGATAGTGTAAGTTTTGATTTTATATCATCTTACTGAATAACCGTAGATAAATTTTTGCACCGGACATATCAATGTTTGGTGTATTTTTTTGCGATGAATGACAGAAAGGATAGACTGATATGGTTCGTTTCGCACAAGAGAAAGATTTGGACAGAATTAATGAATTGAGAAAACAAGTAAATGACATTCATGTAGAGGGACGCCCGGACATATTTAAAGCAGGGTTCGGAGAGAAATTAAGGGATCATGCACAAGAACTCTTAAACGGAGAAAACAGTGATATTATTGTTGCAGAACGGGATGGAATAATATGTGGTATGGCATGTGTAGATTATGTAAACAAACCGGAGACTCCATTCGGAAATGCAAGATGTTTTTACCATGTACAGGAAATAGCGGTAGATGCAAATCATAGGCGGCAAGGTGTGGCTAAAGAGTTATTTGAATTTATGATTGCAGATGCTAAAAAGAGAAAGCTGGGTAAGATAGAACTTGATGTGTGGGAATTCAATGATTCGGCGATTGAATTTTATCAGGCGGTTGGTTTCAGGCAGACGCGAAGATGGATGGAATATGAAGTGGAGTAAATATCGAAACCTATAAATAATTTTGGCTATATGATACTTTGACGGCAATATTGACTGGAATACAGTTATGGAGAAAATTGCCTGTACAGGATATCAGGGAGCTACAACCTTAGAACCTATGAACTGGGATTATTCTCATTTAGATATTTGTAAGTTTTTGGAATTGGCTTATGAAAGGGCAAATAGGTTAGAATGCCTAAGAAGATAAGGTACAAGAACAGAAGACAAAATGATAAAAAGCCGATAAAAAGCCGATAAAAAGCCGAAAGACAAGGGAAAATAATTCAATATCTTAAATTAATGGAACGATAAATAATAGGGAAAACAGAGGCACTCTCAGGTGAAAATCTGGGAGTTTTTCTTTGTAATATATATTTAGAAAACTAAAGGTTGAATATTTACATACATAAATGGATATGATATATTATAAATAATTGGAAAGGAGGATGATATGATTTCATACAAAAAATTATTTTTAATAATGGAAGAACGAGAGATATCAAAAGAAAAACTAAAGAACGCTATCGGAATCTCTTCAGCAACTATGGCAAAGCTTTCGAAAAATGAAGAGGTTTCAATGTCCACAATATATGCGTTATGTGAATTCTTTGATTGTCAGCCTGGTGCTATTTTGGCTTATGAAAAGGAGATTGATGAAAATTCTATATTATTTAAACTGAGAGAAGAACAGGAAATGAAATTAAAAGGTGGTCTATACCATCAGACGCAGATTAGAATGGCATACAATTCAAACCATATGGAAGGAAGCAGACTGACGGAAGAACAGACCAGAAGTATCTATGAAACAAGAACTATTGGTGTTAATGACGGATATGTAAAAATAGATGATATCATCGAAGCAGTCAATCATTTTAGGTGCTTTGATTATATTTTGTCTATAGCAGATAAGGAATTATCTGAAGATATTATAAAGCATATACATTTAGTATTAAAGAGCGGAACATTAGATAGTGAGAAGGAATGGTTTGCAGTTGGCGATTATAAAAAGAGACCCAATATGATTGGGGATATGATAGAGACAACACATCCATCTAAGGTGGGATCTGAGATAAAAAAGTTACTGAAAGAGTACAGAGAAAGCGATAATATAACTTTTGAAGATGTTATTGATTTCCATTATCAATTTGAAAAGATACATCCATTTCAGGACGGAAATGGTCGCGTTGGCAGACTGATTATGTTTAAGGAGTGTTTAAAGAATAATATTCCTCCGTTTATTATTGAAGATGTATCAAAGGAGTACTATAGAAGAGGATTAAAAGAGTATCAGTCAGAGAAAGGCTATTTGCTGGAAACATGTAGAGCTGCACAGGATGTATATAAGAAATTGTTAGAGTATTTTGAATATATTTAGATGATATATTATAGAAATACAAGAGGCATGCTTGTGAGGCGGCAGAGGTTAGATATGAATTTAAAAAATTAAAATCGGGTTTTGTTGTAAGTTTTTACAGAACAATAGAAGATAATGCTAGTGATGGCACAAACGGGAAAAGTACGGGAAAAGTACGGGAAAGTTGGATACTTCTCAGAAAAAGATTATTATTTTTTTACAAGAAAATGAGCGAATAACAAATAAAGATGTTCAAAAATTATTAGATGTAAAAGAATCCAGAGCGTTAAAAATTTTAAAAAATTTAGTTGAAATTGGAATTTTAGAGAAATGTGGTAAGTCAAGGAGTAGTTATTATATTTTGAAGTAAGAAAAGAATAAGGCAAAATTTAACCTCTATCATAACCCCTCAGATACTTTCATACACTGTAAAAAAGTATCCTGAGGGGTTTTCCTTTGAAAGACTATATTGAAGAACGGGCTATAGGGATAGCAGGCTATATCATCGACCACAACGCCACGGTGCGGCAGACGGCAAAGGCGTTCGGCATCAGTAAAAGTACCGTACATGCGGTTATAACAATAAAGAACGATGCAGAAACAAAGTAATATTGAGAATTGAATAAAGCTGAAGAAAGGGCGCTCTCCGGTAGATGTCGGGGAGTGCTTTTGCTATAATGAAATCTGCCGGTTCTTGAAGTTTAGACTTAAATCGACAAAAGAATTCATTACCTGTGGAAACAATAGGGGGGAACATAAGAATGAAGACAGATCGGATATTGGAAATGATTATCTATTTAATGAACCATAATAATGTTTCAGCCAGCTACCTTGCAGAAAGATTTCATGTATCGGTTCGGACGATACAGAGGGACATGATCAGTATTTCTGCGATTGGAGTGCCTGTATATTCGGAAAGCGGTAAAAATGGCGGATATTCTATTTTGCCAACCTATAAAATAAAAAACAGTGATATTAGAAGCGACGAGCAACAGATGATTATAAAGGCGTTGGAAAGTCTGGCAACATCTTATACGAATGATACCTTAAAGGCTTTGATTGAAAAGTATAATGTGATAGTGGAAAAAGAAGGTGGTCAAAAGGTATTTTGGGACTTTGGCGTGACAAAAGAAAATGCCGATGTACAAAGCAAAAATCAATTGCTGGAACAAGCCATAGGAAAGAAAAAATATATTTCGTTTGAGTATTGCAATGCTGATGGGAAAAAATCAGTTCCGGTGGTGGAACCGCTGGCGATTCATTATAAATGGTATGCGTGGTATCTCTTTGCATATGCAGAGGACAAAAAACAATACAGAACCTATAAAATAGCAAGAATGCAAAACTTAAAAGAAATGGATAAGATTTCTACGATAAATCATGGTGATGTCGAGCAACTGATGAAAGAATCAGAGCAGGCATATTATAAGACAAGCATACCGATTGAGGTGCTGTTTGCCAATGAAGAAACGGTATTGATGCAAGAATATTTTCCGGATTGTCCGATCGAACAGATATCAGAAAATAGGAAGCGTATGTTTATTGATGTGCCTGCAAAGGAAAGATTGTGGAAAGCATTACTATTAAGCTTTGGAGACAGAGTAAAAGTCATAGGACCGGAGGAGTATAAGAGGGAGCTGATACAAACAGCTCAAAATTTTTTGTCTAATTACGACATACAGTTGTCGCAGTAATTCCGTAAAATATGGATATACGCTGTTCATTGAGAAAATCGGAAGGAGCAATTACTATGACAAAGGTAGAGTTAATTTGTTCATTTGAAAAAAGTACGATGAGTTAAAACAGGCATTGCAGGGCAGTATTGACAGGTAAAAATATTTCGCAATAAATTTTACTCATTTTAAGGGAAAATCCTTTGCGATAAGGTACAATAAAGAAAAACTTTGTCGCAAAGGAAGAAAAATGAGCAGAGAACAGGAACGAATCAGAAAAAAGT
>JBNMHS010000069.1:0-14100 GCA_050872885.1 Acetatifactor sp. | reverse complement strand
TTTCCCAAAGCCCGATTCCGGTGGGGCTTATTCAGGCGCCTCTAATCTTGAAACTGCCGCTCAGGATTTTTCAAAAATCAGGCAGATTGGTGCCTTGGGGAAAGTCATCCTTGTTTTGATTGCATTTTGCGGAAACTCAAGAAAAAAGCTTCGTAGATGTGTTTTTGCAAATGTGATTCTGAGTAGTTGTGGATTTCAATGAATTTACAAAAATATTACATGTTGCTTACTTATGGCGATAGTAATATAACGGAATTACGAATAAAATACTTGTGCGATAGAAAATGAACAAATAACAGATGAATACCCCAAAAGCAGAATTGTGTGACAGAACGAAGGTTACAGAAAACACAAGGATGTATAAAGAAGAAAGAAGTGTAAAAATGACTTACAAAGAGATTAAGAAAAACGAAGAAGCTTGTTAGTTTACTAACTTTCCAGTTACGCCAGAATATGACCTTTTGCATATACATCGGGCTTGTGTTACAATGAAAAACAAGACAGCATATGTGGCAGGAGAAAATTGTATGAAAGCACAGGAATTATTATTTGAATTGCAAGATAAAGGATATCGGGAATTTCAGAGCAAGCTGGTACCGACGATACCGAAGAAGACGATCATCGGTGTCCGTACACCGGCTCTGAGGAAGCTTGCGAAGGAATATGCGAAGGATCCGGAGAGTGCTGAATTCTTGAAGCGGCTGCCGCACCGGTATTATGATGAAAATATGCTGCACGGAATGTTGGTGGCGGAGATTAAGGACTATGATACCTGTGTAAAAGAGACGGAAAAATTCCTGCCGTATGTGGATAACTGGGCGGTGTGTGATATTTTCTCTCCAAAAGTATTCAAAAAGAACAAAAATCAATTGATAGATAAAATACGAGAATGGTCGGCTTCCGAGGCACCTTATACCTGCCGCTTCGGGATAGAGATGCTGATGACACATTTTCTGGATGCGGATTTCAGGGCGGAATATCTGGAAATTCCGGCAGCGGTGCATTCGGAAGAATATTATGTGAAGATGATGATCGCCTGGTTTTACGCCACGGCGCTGGCAAAACAATGGGAAGATACCATCGGTTATATCGAGAAAAAGCGACTGGATCCTTGGACACACAATAAGACGATACAGAAGGCAAGAGAAAGCTATCGGATCACGCCGGAGCAGAAGGAGTATCTGAAGACATTGAAAGTCTGAAAGTAGATTTCTTCCCCAACTTACACTTGTGGAAGAAACATTTGAATGCCCTGAAAATGAAATTAGTTTGGCTGCTATGGGTATGCAACGGAAAATATAGCATAATTGTAGTTACAATAGAGAGATGAGGTCAGACTGCAAGGGTAAGAATAAGAAATATTAAAGATATAAAAATAATAGATGGACCGAGTGTGACTGATGATAGATACAGGAATGAGGAAAGATAACATGAATGACAATCTGGAATTCCGCCTTGCAAGACGGGAAGAGGCGGAGGAAATTTTAAAATTATACAAATCCCTGATTGGCATGGAATATTGTGCATGGACAGAAAATTATCCCACGGAGCAGGAAGTGGAGTTTGATTTATCAAGGGATGCGCTGTTCTGTCTGCGAGAGATATCGGCTGAGACAGGAAGCAATGAGAATCAGGAAATGCAGGCACGTGAAGCAAGCGAGCCACTGGTCGGTGTAATCTCCATTGATGACGACCCTCAGGTAAAGGCACTTTCCTGTTGGTCGCAGAAACTGACACCGGTAGCAGAACTATCCAGACTTGGCGTGGCCGTAGAGTACCAGAACCGCGGTATTGCCAGGCGGTTACTCCGAGAGGCAATGGAGGTTTTAAAGCAGCGAGGGTATAATGCGGTACACATTCTGGTGGCAAAGGACAACGTGAAGGCATTGCGGTCCTATGAAAAACTGCATTTTACACTGGCAGGGGAATGTAACTTGTATGATCATGCATATTGGTGTTATGAAAAAGCATTGTAATTTATGTTTTTTGCAGAACTTTGATAATGGAATATCTGTTTGACATAACGGCAGGTTAATGATACTATAATATAAAAGAAGTGCTACCGATAGACGGTTAGCCTGATAAAATAGCTAATGAAAAGACCGCCAGTTTACCAGACGTGGGCGGTCTTTTTGCATTTATTTTCTGCTCTTAGAACCAACGGGAGAATAAAGAGCATAAGCAAAAACCTCCTAATAGATTTCCGCAAGGGATTTCTATGTAAACAGAGCTAGAACTCTCTGGTGGAGGCTAACCGCCTACCGCAAAGGTAGCACCAACTACATTATAACAAACATATGTTCTAAAATCAATGAAATAATAATATTTTGTAAGAAGACTTTTGCACAGGAAGTTGCAATAAAGGAAAGGACAACATATATGGTAACGATCGATCTGATCACGGGTTTCCTGGGATCCGGGAAGACGACTTTTTTGAAAAAATATGCAGAGTATCTGATGGATCAGGGATTGCACATCGGTATTCTGGAAAATGACTTCGGTGCGATCAACGTGGATATGCTGATGCTCCATGAATTACGCGGGGATCAGTGCGAGTTGGAGATGATCGCCGGGGGCTGTGATGCGGAGAGCCACAGGAGGCGCTTCCGTACGAAGCTGATTTCCATGCGTATGTGCGGATATGATCGTGTGATCGTGGAGCCTTCGGGGATCTACGATGTGGACGAATTTTTTGATGTGCTGCGAGAGGAACCGCTGGATCAATGGTACGAGATCGGCAATGTCATCGCCATTCTGGATGCCCGTCTGGAAAAGAATCTCTCAGAGCAGGCAGATTACCTCCTGGCGTCAGAGGTCGCAAATGCGGGAAAAGTGATTCTGAGTCATGCAGACACAGCCACAAAGGAGCAGTGCGAGGATACTGTGGCGCACTTGAACCGGGCACTGGAACAGATCAAGTGCAAACGGAGAATCGATCCGAAGCAGGATATTTTGCAGAAAAATCTGACGGAACTTACCGCAGAGGAACTGGATACGGTATTCCATGCAGGTTATCGGGTGGAGAGTTATTGCAAGGCAGATCTGGAAAATGAGCAGACCTTCGACTCCTTATTTTTCATGGAAGAGAAGATCACGCCGGAAGCGTTGGAACGTGTGGTTTCCAGACTATTCGCCGGAAAAGACTACGGGGAAGTCTTCCGTATCAAAGGGTTTGTGAAAACCGGGGAAGGACAATGGATGGAATTAAATGCCACCCATGACAGCAGCACCCTGCAGCCGATCACTGTAGGGCAGGAGGTGCTGATCGTTATCGGCGAGCATTTACAAGAAGATAAAATCAGAGAACTTCTGAAGGAGGAAGAAACATGTCAATCTTAAGTCAGTTGAACAGCGTACCCATGTACCTGATCTGTGGAGGAATCATTGTTTTTGTGGCAGTGGTATGCGTCATCTTTTTGGTGAGGGCATATCGTGCGGGGCAGGCCATCGGAATGGATACGACGAAAATGAAACGAACCATTATCTCAAGCGCGACATTTTCCCTGCTGCCCAGTGTGGGCATCCTGTTGGGCGTGATCGCTCTGTCGGGAAGTCTGGGTACACCTTGGCCGTGGTTACGACTGTCCGTCATCGGTGCCCTGCACTACGAGACGCAGGTAGCACAGGCGGCCGCAGAACAGGTAGGAATGAGTACGTTATCCGCAGCGGAGATGACACCGAGTGCGTTTGCGACCATCGCGTTACTCATGAGCATCTGCATCATCTGGGGCATGACGCTTTCCATTTTTTTGAATAAAAAATACACCCAGAAGCTGACTTCGGATAAAAAGTCCGACAAGCCCGGATTCGGGGATTTGGCGATGACCGCAATGTTCATCGGTCTGGTCAGCACCTATATCGGAAGATATATCGGCGGCTTTGTATCGGAGAACGGACTGTTTACTTTTAACGGAGATTACATTCCGCTGGTTGTATTGGCGGTATCGGCGCTGGTGATGGCAGGATTTGTATACCTGGTTGAGAAAAAGAAGAAGGCCTGGGTGGACAGCTTTTCCATTGCCGGAAGTATGATCGTCGGCATGGCGGCAGCAGTGCTGGTGGGGCTGTTGTAATCACTTTTTCTTGAATGTTCTAAAGATATCAAAGTAGGAAGAACAATATATTTGAAGATAGAGGTTAGAAAAACATGGATAATAATTTAGAAAGAAACGATATAGGTGTAAATGATTCTGCAACAAATAGCACCGACGTGAATACACAGCAAACGCAGGGTGACAAGACCACCTGGGCTGCTTACACCAGAAAAACACATATCATCGGCCGAACCGTCAGCATCATCACACTGGTCATGCTGGTGGGCGCCCCGTTCCTCATCGGCAAGATCCTGGGCGCGTATCCGGATCTGGGAGCGGTCGGCAAAGGCTTCCTCTCCGTGGGGCTGGTATGGCTGGTCAGCAGTATCGCGGAATTTCTGATTTATACGCCGATGCTGGGTGCCGGTGGAGGGTATCTTGCATTTATCACCGGTAACCTGATCAACATGAAGATCCCCTGTGCGGTCAATGCGAGAGACATGGTGGGAGCGAAGACCGGAACCCCGGAAAATGAGATCATCTCCACGATTTCCATTGCCACATCATCATTGATTACGATCCTTGTGCTGGCATTGGGTGTACTGCTGATGGTGCCCCTGCAGCCTGTGTTGCAGAGCGAAGTGTTGCAGCCTGCCTTTGAAAATGTGGTTCCGGCGCTGTTCGGTGCCATGGCGTATAAATATTACCGGAAAAATATGAAGATTGCTGCACTGCCGCTGATCATCATGAGCCTGCTGTTTATCCTGGTGCCGTCTCTGATCGGATCCACCAGTTTCATGATCGTTCCTTCCGGAGCGATCGCTATCGGTGTGGCATACCTGATGTTCCGTAAAAAAGTACAGCAGATGCCGGATGAATCTGAAAACAAATTGTCTTAGAAAATGGTAAAGAACATCTGTGGATAGGAGGTTCCCATGAAATACATAGGTTTTGCATTACTTGCACTATTGGCACTGATCGTGCTGCTGTTGTTGATCGCTGTGATCCGGATACTGCTCATGCCGTCCAAGACATCTTCTTATGTGGCGAATGAGCCGGAAGAAGAGGCACTTGCCCTGGCACAGAAGCTGTCGAAAATGATTCAGTATGATACGACATCTCATGCAAATGTAGCTGAAATCGAGAAATTCTTGGGTTTTCATAAAGTGTTGGAGGAGTTGTTCCCTCTCGTGCATGAAAAGCTGGAAAAGACAGAGATCGACGGCAACCTGCTATTTTATTGGAAGGGAAAATCTTCCGAGAAGCCGATCCTGCTCATGAGCCATCAGGATGTGGTGCCTGCGGAGGGCGAGTGGATCCACGCACCTTTTTCCGGAGATATTGCAGACGGAAAAGTATGGGGCAGAGGCGCCTCAGATACCAAGTGCTCTGTCATGGCATTTTTCCAGGCAGTGGAGGAGCTGCTGGCAGAAGGATTCGTGCCGCCCACCGATGTCTATCTGGCAAGCTCCTGTACGGAAGAGTGGGGCGGTGACGGTGCACCGAAGATCGTAGCAGAGCTGAAACGCCGAGGCATCGAGCTGTTCTTAGTCTGTGACGAGGGCGGCGGTATCATCACGGAGCCTATCGGCGGTATCCCCGGCAATTTTGCCATGGTAGGTGTCTTTGAAAAAGGAAAGGCAGACGTAAAATTCACTGCAAGGAGCAACGGCGGACACGCCAGCGCTCCGTCCAAAGGAACGCCGATCGCCAGATTATCCGCGTTTGTAAATGAAGTGGAGACACATTCTCCTTTCCGGAAGAAAATGTCACCGGAAGTATCCGCAATGTTCACAAAGCTGGCTCCTTATGCCGGCTTTGGACTGAAACTGGTATTCGGCAATCTGTGGCTGTTCCGTCCGCTGTTAAAGGCAGTGCTGCCGTCCATCAGCGCCCAGGCGGGAGCTATGCTGAAGACGACGATTGCTTTTACGGTACAGAAAGGTGCGGACGCCTATAATGTGCTGCCGCAGGAGGCTTATGTCGGCGCGAACATGCGATTTATTCCTCATCAGGGAGAGAAAGAAAGCCTGGAGATCATCAAAAAGGTGGCTGACAAGTACGGACTGGAGACCGAAGTGCTGCATGCCAATGACTTTACACCGCCGGTAGATATCCACGGAGAAGCATTCCACTTAGTGGAAAATACGATTGCAGAGACATTCCCCGGACTGCCTTCCAGCCCTTATGTCATGACGGGCGCTACCGATGCACAGTTCTATCAGCCTATCTGCAAGAGCTGCATCCGTTTCGCACCGGTGGTCTACGGACCGGAACAAATGAAGGGAATGCATGGTCTGAATGAAAATATTGAGTATAACTGCCTGCCCGGTGCGGTCCGGTTCTATAAGAATCTGATCCGTGCGGAGAAGTAGGGCGGTATAGAATGGAGAAAACACAATGAACACCATGACAACGTATTCCGGCAGAAAATTCGATCCCATGCAGATGACACCGGGAGATGTCTATATTGAAGATATTGCGCATGCCCTGAGCCTGTTATGCAGAGGTGGTGGGCAGCTGACCTATTTTTATTCCGTGGGACAGCATTCCGTGAATTGTGCACTGGAAGCAAAAGCAAGAGGGTGGTCTGAGAGGCAGCAGCTGGCGTGCCTGCTTCATGATGCCAGTGAGGGCTACATCTCGGATATCATCCGTCCGGTGAAAATCTATCTGTCGAATTATCTGGAGATCGAGAGCCGGATCATGGGGACGATCCTTACGCATTTCGGGCTGAATGATCTGACGGAAGAGGAGAACCGCCGATGGAAACAGATCGATGATGAGATCCTGGAACTGGAACTGAAGACGTTATTGCACGGTGAGGAAAACAGGACGGTGCCGGAGCTTTCTTCCGTACCGGATCTGGCAGAACATACGCCGCGCGAGATTGAGGCGAGATTCTTAGCCGAGGCGAAGCGACTGGGGGTATCCGTGAATGATCATTGAGAAAAAGCCGGAGCGTGATTCGGTAACCGGGGTCATCGTATTGGCTTACTTAAACCGTTACGGATATCCGCTGCTGTTGCTGGTCGCCGCGTTACTTGCAGATAAATTGTGGGGCAAACTTATGATGTTAACGGTTTTGTCTGTCGGAATATTTCTGTTGGGAGTATATGATCTGGCAGGATATCTGCTGCGTTGGAAACACATTTATCTCAGCTATCAGAGCATGTACCACAGGAAGATGATACCGACACAGATCGAATGGGACAGATTGCGGAAAAAGGATGCCTACGGCGTGCCGGCAACATTTATAGCTGCAGGATTGATTGGGGTATTGGTGAGTATTTTTCTCAGATAAAAGAGAACTGTTTATGGTATAATAGGTTCTATATGGGAGTAAACAAATAAAAGAAAGGTGGGGTATTTTATGGGATTTTTAACAGGTAAGACAGCAATCATCACAGGTGGAGGAAGAGCGGTCTTAAGTAACGGGGAGTGCGGTTCCATCGGTTACGGTATCGCAACGGCATACGCCAAAGAGGGTGCGAATCTTGTACTGACCGGACGAAATGTACAGAAACTGACTGATGCCAAGGAAGAACTGGAGAAAAAATACGGCATCAAGGTGCTTCCCGTGCAGGCGGATGTCAGTGCCGGTGCCGACAACGAAGCGATTGTACAGAACGTGGTGAAACAGGCAATCGATACTTTCGGCAGGATCGATGTCCTGATCAACAATGCGCAGGCTTCCGCTTCCGGTGTGACCATCGCAGATCATACGACGGAGCAGTTTGATCTGGCAATGTATTCCGGATTGTATGCAACCTTTTATTACATGAAGGCATGCTATCCTTATCTGAAGGAGACTAAGGGATCAGTCATCAATTTTGCATCAGGTGCCGGCCTTTTCGGTAACTTCGGACAGTGTGCTTATGCGGCTGCCAAAGAAGGTATCCGTGGATTGACCAGAGTAGCAGCTAATGAGTGGGGACCGGATGGCATCAATGTCAATGTGGTCTGCCCTCTGGCATGGACAGCGCAGCTGGAGAAATTCGAGCAGGCATATCCCGATGCGTTCAAGGCGAATGTGAAGATGCCGCCGATGGGTCATTACGGCGATGCGGAGAAGGAGATCGGACGTGTCTGCGTACAGCTGGCTTCCCCTGATTTCAAGTATATGAGCGGCGAGACGCTGACCTTAGAAGGCGCTATGGGACAGAGACCGTAAGCGGCTGAAAATGATTATAAATAAACCTACCTTGCCCGGTTAAGCAGCATGGTAGGTTTATTTTTGTGAATTTTAGTTGGCGGCAGCATTATTACCCGATACATCGACGGAGACAGCATCACCGGCAGAGATCATACTTTTTAATTCATTGGTATTTGAATCTTCGGAAGATTTTACCCATTCCCCTTTTTCGTTCTGTACCAGTGCAATTTCGTTGCCGTTTTCATCATACTCATATACAGCTGTTATTGTATTCTGATCATTCAGAACTTCTTTTCTGGATAGTTTTCCATCAGCAGTGTAATATAATGTCTTGTCCTTATACCAGTCCTCTACGATGCCTCCATCATCAGATAGGTACCGTTTCTCCCCCAGAATATTGTCATTCTCATCCATCATATGGATAGAGGTGGATATTATACTGCCGTCGGCACTTAATATCTTTATGGTCTCTTCATAACCATAATCTGTTTTTACATAGGTATAGGTAGTGACTCCGGTAAGGGTTACTCCGTCTGCCTCGTAGTTTGAAACTTTTACTAATCTGCCATTCTCAGACTCTAAGACAGTAACAGCATCATCCGAAAAATCATAGGATGTTTGCCGTACCAGTTCATCCTGCGCATTATAGGAATCATAGCGTTTGCCTGTTAATTTGCCATTCGAATCATAATATTCATAGGTAGAGGTATAGCTTTCGTCAGCAGCATATTCCGTAACGAGTGTGCTTGATTTACCGGTTGCGAATTCGTTCCTTTCGATTTCCCTCAGCTTTCTGCCTTGTTTGTCGTAGTAAAACAGCCTGTTAGAATAAGAACTTCCGTCGCTCGCATATTGTTCGAAGTATATTTTGGCCAGAGGTCCTTCGGGATAGTACTCATTAGTCCATATGTATATAAGCTTGCCGTCTGAATACATCTTATAAGATAGTTCATTTCCGTTTTCATTGTATTCATATACATTTTTTTGGTTATCTTGTATATATGCAGAAGTCTTCCTTATGCCATTTGCGTAATAAGTGAATACAGCCTTGCTTGTGACTTCTCCGGCAGCATTGCAGGAAAAAGTGATGAGTGGCTTACCATTTTCATTATAGGTGCATTCATCAGATTCCAGCAGCACCCCGTTGTTGTCATAATCAACCTTTCTGGTAATATTAAAGTTGTCATCTGTCTCACATTCAGAGTAGCCGTCAGGATTCCCCGATTCGTCATAATATGAAATTTTTACTTTATTACCGGTCCACGCATAGATACTGTAAGAAGTAACAGTTCCGTTACCGTTATAATAGGTCTCTTTTTGAATTTTTTTCCCGTCGTACACATATTCGGCATAGAACAAACGATTTCCTTCCGGGTCTCTGGTTTCAAAATTCAAAATGTCATCATTACTGTTATAGGCAGCATGATAACTACTCATTATATTTCCCCTAATGTCATAATAAATTTCGGTGATACGATTTCCCCGGTCATCATATATATATTCCGTGTGACCGGAGGAATCCCATAAAGAGGATGGGGTGGCAGGTCTTATCGGCTGCTGCGATGACTGATCTGATTGCTGTACGTCTTGCCGCGCTTTCAGTTCGGCAATCCTGGCGGCAGCCATATCCGAATAACCGTTAGAGGTCCCCAGTATCCGGTGTTCCGCCCGACCGAAGGTCAGATAATGTTCAGCGATTGATGCGAGGTTATTGCCATACACTGCTTTGATATCTCCATAGGCGTCTGCATAAACGACAGGATTGAAAAGAACGCCTTTATCTCTCATCTCCCTTGCGCCAAAAGTGAAAAAATGATCTACATAGGCATCCCAGTTGTCCCCAAATGCCGCATTTAAATCACTATAAGCCTTCCGATAGGCAACTACGTTCAAAATGGGGCTCATATTTCTTCCCTCTTTTAAACCGTAGGACAGGAAATGCTGATATAACAGATTTTCATCATAACCAAAAGCTTCTTTTAGATCTGCATAGCTGTCCGCATAATATTTTGCATCAAAAATATCATGTAAACCGGCAGCAGACACATTTAATACATTTCCAAAAAGCATTGTCGCTGCTGCCCCGACAACTAAAATTCGTTTGAATTTTTTCATGGCGTCTCCTCCTGATAAAAGTGTATTGTAATTGATTTTTTTAATTGTAACATAAAATTTGGTAATTTGTCGATAAAAAAGACCGGCAGTATCACTTTTGGAATTTCATGGATGATTTGAAATAAGACTTGAAAGAACGAAAAAAAGATATTATAATCAATACAAAAGAGAAGCAACCGCCCACAAAGTGGTAAGTTGGAAATAAACCTACCTGTACTGGTCAAGTGACAAGGTAGGTTTATTTATTTTCGCTTGTTGATCCTACTATCTATGTAGGCAAGCAGCGCAATGAGAAATGTACCACCTAAGAATAACAGGTTTAAAACTTCATACATATCCATTAACACCACCTCCCTTCTATAAGCCGGGAGGCTACCACCTTGCAACACGGTTGCTTCTCATGAAGGAAGTGTATCATGCAGAAAGTAGTGTTTCAATTCTAATATTCCGTAGTTAATTCCATAATAAAAAAGTGCACAACACAATATCTGGTAGTTAATGTAAAAAAGAAAGCATTATATATGCATATGTAGTTTAAAGTGATGTGGATGCAGAATTTGGCAAAATATTTTTTCTAAATAAAAAGTTATGTTCAATTTGAAAAAAATTGGGACATTTCTAAAGGGTGTTTTAAGTAAGTACTTGACAATAGAGACCACATGCTGTAGTCTGTAATTAGACTACAATATGTGGTCTCTATACTTTTGCAAAAGTAAACGTGAAATGTCAGAAATTGATGTCGTCAGGAAAACAGTAATAGGAGGAAACAACATGGCAGAGATTCAGTTAGGTGTGGTCGAGGCACGGTATGCGGATATGATCTGGGAGCATGAACCGGTGTCTTCTTCGGAGCTGGTGAAGCTGACGGAGGAAGCGTTTCATTGGAAGCGTACCACGGCGCATAATGTGTTGCGCAGACTGTGCGATAAGGGACTGTTTCGCAATGACAACGGAACGGTGACTTCCCTGATCTCCAGGGAGGAGTTCTATGCGATGCAGAGCAGACAGTTTGTGGAAGACACCTTTGAAGGATCATTGCCTGCGTTCCTTGCCGCATTTACGAAAGATCGTGCGCTGACCGCAGAAGAAGCTGCGAAGATCCGTAAGATGATTGATGAGGCAGAAGGGGGAAAAGGATGAGCCGCATATTTTCAGATGTGTTACAGATGAGTATTGCCGTAGCATGGATGATTCCGGTCGTAATGGTGCTGAGACTTTTGCTGAAACGGGCGCCGAAATGGGTGAATCTTGTGCTGTGGGGACTTGTGGGACTGCGGCTGGTGTGTCCGTTTGTGCCGGAGAGCCGGTTCAGTCTGATGCCGAAACTACCGATATTGTCGGGCTATTTGTATGGAAATACGATAGGCAATTTGGCAGGAAATGCGTTTCAGGCTGATACGCTGCAAACCGGAACTAATTTTTCCAACAATATTTCCCAGGCAGCTTTAGACGGCAGCATGGGCGCAGCCGGATCCGGCATGAGCGGAGTTTTTGGAATCACCGGAAGCGGCATCGGAGCATTTGGAGCGGGAGTATGGAGAATACCGGAACGGCTATTATCTGCATTCTCGATTCTCTGGCTGGCAGGTGTGATCCTTTTTACAGGTTATGCGGTATACAGTTACGTTCGGGTGCGGAGGCAGGTAGCGGAAGCTATGTGGCTACGGGAGAACCTGTGGATCTGCGATGAGGTGAAATCGCCCTTTATCCTGGGATTGCATAAGCCGAAGATCTATCTGTCCTCCAGTATGGACGAAGCGCAGTACCCTTACGTTATCGCTCATGAACAGGCGCATCTGAAACGGGGCGACCAGTGGTGGAAACCGCTGGGATTTCTGATCTTAGCGATTCATTGGTTCAATCCTTTTGTCTGGGCGGCGTACATCCTGTTCTGCAACGATCTGGAACTGGCATGCGATGAGAGCGCGGTGAAGAAGCTGAATGCTCAGGAGCGAAAAGACTATTCCTATGCACTGCTTTCCTGTAGTATGCAAAGGCGGTTGGTGACGGTATGCCCGTTGGCCTTTGGGGAAGTAGGGGTGAAAAAGAGAGTGAAAGAGATATTGAATTATAAGAAGCCGACCTTTTGGGTGGTGCTTGCCGCTGTGGCGGTCTGTGTGATCGTAGCGGTATGTTTTCTGACGAATCCAAAGCAGGGGACGACAACCACAATCCTGCTGACGAATGAGGCCGGAAAGAGCGAAAACGGTGTGGATGCCGGGAATGTTGCAAGCGCAGACGAAGTCAATGCACAACAGGAGACGGACGCCGCATTGCAGGAGGCGCTGGATAAACAGAGAGAACAGGCAGAGGCGGTGAAGGAAGCAAGCGCTGCAGAGCAGGAGAAACAGGCATCGGAGAATCCTGCCGGCTGGATCCCAATGCAGAATGGGAATACTACTACATGGATGAATATGCAGGACGGTGCAACCGCCGGCTTTGTAACGGGAAAGGGAGATGCAGCGTATGCACAGGTAAAGCTTGGTGATACGACTCTGTTGTTATTGTCGGACGGAATTTATCAGGACGGAGAGCATACCTATGCCATGTACTGTGATGTCTACGGCGTCGGAGAGGATGGAACACCGGTGCAGATCGGCAAGCTTCTAAGTGAGGGAACTGCATATCCGATCTGCGTCGGAATGTCTGGGTTCTACGTGACCTCCGGACACAGCATCGAAGTGTATAACCTTGATACTGCGACCGGACAGCTGGTACTGACCGGTTCCAATACAGAAAGCTTTGACGAGAACGGCAATGAGACCTATTATCGTCTGGACAGCCGGGGACAGAGTGTGGAAAGTACCGAGGAGGAGTATCTGCAGGCATGGGATGCGTATGGAAAAGATGCGCAGCCGATAGAATTCACGACGCATGATGGAGGTAAGTAGATTTCGAATAAAATAAGTTGACAAGCAGAACAGATGTTCAATATAATGAAATTGGGCGATATGCCTAAGGTGCTACTTCACATTGACGTGAATGGCGGTTCACTTTTTGCGGAGAGTTGATAGCTCTGATTACATAGATCATTCCTAATGGAAAATCTTGGAAAGGAGGACTCTGCTTATGCTAACAATCGGTGACTTGATTGCAGTGATTAGTCTCTGCTTAACCTGTTTGGGTCTTGGCTATTCGATTGGTTCTAATAGTGATAAGACCACAAAAAAATGACCGCCCCTAACCTGACCAGTTGAGCAGTCATTTTTCTCACATAAATCAGGTGAACCGTCATCGGTAGCACCTTTTCTAAATTCATAATAACATTCCATACTTAAAATGTCAAACTTAGAATTTTAAACGATTCCCCCTCTTGACAAAAAAATGAAATGTGTTTATATTCATAACAGTGTTATATAACACTGTTATGAATATTTTTTTGGAGGAAAAAGTGACAAAACCAATCGAAGGAGTTTCAGAGAGAATTTTCGCCTGTGCCAGAGAAGAATTCCTGGAGAAAGGGTATTCCGAAGCGTCGCTTCGTACAATCGCAGCCAAAGCAGACACTACGACCGGATCCATCTATTCCCGGTTTGGGGACAAGGAAGGATTGTTTTGTGCCATCGTGGAACCGGCGGCGGAAGGACTGACGCAGATCTTTTTAAAGACTCAGGAGGCGTTTCATGCCAGGGAGGCAGAGGAACAGCCGAAGGTGATGGAGACCTACGTGATGGACGGCATGGATGAAATGCTTGACTATGTCTATGACCGGTTCGATGATTTCCGGTTGCTGCTGGATGCCTCTTACGGTACCAAGTATCAGGATTTCGTGGAGCATCTGGTGGACATTGAGAC
>JBNMHS010000068.1:0-14236 GCA_050872885.1 Acetatifactor sp. | reverse complement strand
CATCAGGGAAGCATACGCATGGCTGCAACAGTGCGGAATTCCCTGTACCCTGGAATGGAATCCGGGGAATCATTTCAAAGATCCGGGAATGCGAACCGCGAAGGCGTTTGCCTGGGTCATGAATAAGACTTAGGGCACGAAATAGCAACAAACCAAAAACTCCTGGAGCAGCATATAAGCTACGCTAGGAGTTTTGTTCGTTAACTTGCCATTTATTTCTGATGCTTATTCTTCAGTGCCGCCTCCACGAACCCCTTGAACAGGGGATGAGGTCTGTTGGGCCTGGACTTGAGCTCGGGATGTCCCTGGGTGGCTACGAAGAAGGGATGCTCGGTGAGCTCGCACATCTCGACGATACGTCCGTCGGGAGACAGACCGGAGAGGCGAAGTCCGTTCTCGGTGAGGACAGCCCGGTAATCATTGTTGACTTCGTAACGATGACGATGTCTCTCAGAGATATTCTCCTGGCCATAGAGCTGATAAGCACGGGAGTTCTTATCTAGCACGCAGGGGTAAGCGCCCAACCTTAAGGTACCGCCGATATCCTCCACGCCGTTCTGATCCGGCATCAGTGCAATCACGGGATGTGTGGTGTTAGGATCCAGTTCCACACTGTGCGCATCTGTATAACCGATGACATTTCTCGCATATTCCACGATGGTCAGCTGCATGCCCAGGCACAATCCCAGGAAAGGCACACCATGCGTTCTTGCATACTGAATTGCGAGAATCTTGCCTTCGATACCGCGGGAACCGAAGCCGCCGGGTACGAGGACACCGTTGCAGTCGCTTAATAATTCTTCCACATTCTCCGGCGTAACCGTCTCGGAATCGATCCACTTGATATGTACGGTGGTGTGATTGCTGATACCGCCATGCTTCAGAGCCTCTACGACACTGATGTAGGCATCATGCAGGGAGACATATTTTCCGACCAGAGCCACCTGCACTTCGTCGGTAGGATGACGCAGGTCGTCGACCATCTTCTTCCAGTCTGTCAGATCCGGTTCCGGACAATCCAGATGCAGACACTCGCAGGCTACCTGTGCCAGATGCTCTTTTTCCATTGCCAACGGTGCTTCATACAGATATTCCACATCCAGATTCTGCAGCACATGGCTCTCGGGTACATTACAGAACAGCGCGATTTTGTCCTTGATGGACTGATCCAGAGGATGCTCGCTCCGACATACGATGATATCCGGCTGGATCCCCATGCCCTGCAGATCCTTTACACTTGCCTGGGTAGGCTTGGTCTTCAGTTCCTGTGAAGCACTCAGATAAGGAATCAGGGTGACATGGATCAGAATCGCATTTTCATGGCCGACTTCATGCTGGAACTGACGAATGGACTCGAGGAAAGGCTGGCTCTCGATATCACCGACGGTACCGCCGACTTCGATGATGGCAATACGGGTCTCATCATCGGTAAAATTGCGGTAGAAACGGCTCTTAATTTCATTGGTGATATGAGGGATGACCTGCACGGTGCCTCCGCCGTAGTCACCGCGACGCTCTTTCTGCAATACGGACCAATATACTTTACCGGTGGTCACGTTGGAATTCTTATCCAGGTTCTCATCAATGAAACGCTCATAATGTCCCAGATCCAGATCGGTCTCCGTACCATCCTCCGTAACGAATACCTCACCGTGCTGAATGGGGTTCATCGTACCGGGATCAATGTTGATATAAGGATCAAACTTCTGCATGGTTACTTTGTAACCTCTCGCTTTTAACAGTCTTCCCAGGGAAGCTGCGGTAATTCCTTTTCCCAGACCGGATACGACTCCTCCGGTCACAAACACGTACTTTACTGCCATAATTTTCTCCTCCTTTTGATATATAAAAAAGAGCGAGGGACTCCCCTTGGGGAGCGCCTTCGCTCAAATAACTGCCTGATTCAAAATAATCTGCTTTCAAATCACAAAACAGTGTGTTTAGTTGTGATAAAGCTTCTGGTTCTGATAATGTGGTTCGCATGTCAGGTTGACACCCAGTTTGCGGAAGGTATTCATGTCGATCTGTGATAAGATCACACTGGAATGCACTTCGGAACCTTTCAGGTTCTTCAACTGCTCCACAGCAGCCTTCGCAGTATCATCCGTAGCCGCACAGATGGAAAGGGCGATCAGCGTCTCATCCGTATGAAGTCTGGGATTGCGGTTTCCCAGGTAATTCACCTTCAGATCCTGAATGGGTCCGATGGCGGTGGGTGAGATCAGCTGCACTTCGTCCGGAATACCGGCCAGAGCTTTTAATGCGTTTAACAACAATGCGGAAGAAGCACCCAGCAGATTGCTGGTTCTTCCGGTGAGAACTCTGCCGTCCGGAAGCTGGATCGCAGCTGCCGGTTCTCCGGTGGTCTCTGCCTTAATATTAGCAGCGCTGACTACTGCACGGTCATCGATGGTGACACCGGCCTGCTTCATGAGAAGCTCCAGCTTCAGAATCTGATCATCACCGGCTGTGCCCTGACGCTTCTGGCACAGAGTGTTGTAGTAGCGGCGGATGATTTCCTGTTTTGCGGCTTCACGGACTGCATCGTCATCGACGATACCGAAGCCTGCCATATTGACGCCCATATCGGTGGGAGACTTGTAAGGACAGCTGCCCATGATCTTCTCGAACATAGCGCTGACTACGGGGAAGATCTCTACGTCACGATTGTAATTGATCGTGGTCTCACCGTAAGCCTCCAGGTGGAACGGATCGATCATATTGACATCGTTCAAGTCTGCGGTAGCGGCCTCGTAAGCGAGGTTTACCGGGTGCTTTAACGGAATATTCCAGATCGGGAAAGTTTCGTACTTGGCGTAGCCTGCCTTGATGCCTCTCTTGTATTCATGATACAACTGGGAGAGACAGGTTGCCATCTTGCCGCTTCCGGGACCGGGTGCGGTGACTACGACCAGAGAACGGGTAGTCTCGATGTAATCATTTTTACCGTAACCTTCATCGCTGACGATGAAAGGAATATTGGAAGGATATCCGGGAATGGAATAATGACGATATACTTTCATCCCGAGTGATTCCAGTTTTTTCTGATAAGCGATAGCACTGGGCTGTCCGGCGAAACGGGTCAGACACACACTGCCGACATACAGACCGTAACCGCGGAAAGCATCGATCAGACGCAATACATCTAAATCATAAGTGATACCCAGATCGGAGCGGACTTTATTTTTCTCAATATCCGCTGCATTGATGACGATGACGATCTCTGCCTCGTCCTTTAACTGTGCCAGCATGTTGATCTTGCTGTCCGGATGGAAACCGGGCAGAACGCGGGAAGCGTGATAATCATCGAACAGCTTGCCGCCGAATTCCAGATACAGCTTGCCGCCGAATTTTGCGATACGCTCCTTGATCTTCTCAGACTGCATGCTGAGATATTTATCATTATCAAAACCTACTTTGTACATTGTTGATACCTTCCTCAACTGATCTTTGCAACTAAAATCCCATGATGTGTCTATTATAGTTTAGTGTTTCCCAAAAATCTACTGGAAAGTAAAAATTTTTTTGGAAATCATTATTATATCTAACAAATTTGGGCAAATAATCACATAATGAGCAATTTTAAACAAGCGTCCCTTTTTCTATAATGAAATTATCAACAAGCAAAGCCGGAGATTGGGAGAGACGGCTGTGCTAAATGAACTATTCGCAGATGGACGAATAGCACAAAACTATATACGGGAGGGACGCATATTGCAATACGGACATTTCGATAATGAAAAAAGAGAGTATGTGATCGACAATGTAGCGCTGCCCTGCTCCTGGACAAACTATCTCGGAGTAGAAGACATGGCGGCGGTCATCAATCACACTGCGGGGGGATATCTGTTTTACAAAACCCCGGAATACCATAGGATCAGCAGATTTCGGGGAAATGGGGTTCCTATGGACCGGCCGGGATTCTATGTATACTTAAGAGACAATGAGAAGAAGGATTACCATTCCATTTCCTGGCAGCCGGTGGCAAAGGATTTGTCCAAAGCAAGCTATAGGTGTCGTCACGGACTGTCCTACACGGTGTATGAGAGCGTATATGACGGACTGGAAGCTTCGCAGACGATGGTGATTCCCAGAGGCGAGAATGTCCTGTTGTGGGATGTAAAGGTAAAAAATACCACGGATGTGGTGAGAGATCTTTCCTTATTTACTTACATGGAATTTTCTTTCCATCATATCATGATCGACAACCAGAATTTCCAGATGAGCCTGTACTGTGCCGGGTCTTCCTATGAAGACGGCATCATCGAAGAAGACTTATTCTATGAAGAGAAGGGATATCAGTATTTTACGGCAAGCTTTACGCCGGACGGTTATGACTGCGTGAGGGAGAAATTCCTGGGAGTCTACGGCAATGAAGACCATCCGGAGGCAGTAGAGAGAGGAACGCTCTCCGGTTCCGCGGAGCTTGGCGGCAACCACTGCGGCAGCTTACAGAAAAACTTCAAGCTGCAGCCAGGGGAAGAAGTCCGTTTTGTCATCATGCTTGGAGAAGGCAACCGTGAGGAAGGCAGACGGATTCGTGAAAAATACAGTGATCTGAAGAGAGTGGATGCGGTCTACACCGACCTGGCGGCTTACTGGAAGAATAAGTATGAAGCATTACAGATCCAGACACCTAACGAGGGTATGAATACACTGATCAATACCTGGACGCTGTACCAGTCAGAGATCAATGTGATGTTCTCCCGCTTTGCTTCCTTTATCGAAGTCGGCGGGCGTGTGGGACTGGGATATCGTGATACGGCGCAGGATGCTATGACGATCCCCCATTCCAATCCGGACAAGTGCCGTGAAAGGATTGAACAATTACTGAAGGGACTGACTACGACCGGTTACGGCCTGCATCTGTTTTCTCCGGAATGGTTCGAGGAAAAGACGGGAGATAAGCCGTTCCAGTCACCTACGGTGATTCCGGAGCCGGATAAGCAGAGCATGATCCACGGTATCAAGGATGCCTGCTCTGACGATGCTTTGTGGCTGGTAGGCGCAGTGGTAGAGTACATAAAAGAGACCGGAGATCTGGATTTTTCCAGAAAAGAGTTCACTTACGCAGACACTTTTGTATTGGGGAACAAGGTAACGGAGAGCGTATATGAACATCTGAAGAGAATCCTGGACTTCAGTGCCGAACAGGTTGGTGATGATGGCATCTGTAAGGGCCTGCGGGCAGACTGGAATGACTGCCTGAATCTGGGCGGCGGCGAGAGTGCCATGGTAAGCTTCCTGCATTACTGGGCATTGCAGCATTTCATCACACTGGCGGAGATCCTCGGGGAGAGAGAGGATGCGAAGCATTATCACCAGCTAGCCAATAAGGTAAAGGCAGCCTGCGACGCAGTATTATGGGACGGCGACTGGTATATCCGCGGCATTACGAAAAACGGGAAAAAGATCGGCTGCAAACAGGATGAAGAGGGTAAGGTACATCTGGAGTCCAATGCCTGGGCGATCCTGTCCGGTGTGGCAGATGCAGAGAAAAGTGCAAAAACACTGGAGACCATCGATGCGTATCTGTACACGCCTTACGGACTGCTTCTGAATACACCCTCGTATACAAAGCCTGATGACGACATTGGATTTGTGACGAGAGTATATCCTGGGTTAAAAGAAAACGGAGCTATTTTCTCCCATCCGAATCCCTGGGCATGGGCGGCGGCCTGTGTCTGCGGCAGAGGAGATCTTGCCATGAAATTCTACGATGCATTGTGTCCTTACTGGCAGAATGACAAGATCGAGATCCGGGAATCCGAGCCGTATTCCTACTGTCAGTTTATCGCAGGCAAGGATCACACAGCATTCGGCAGAGCCCGTCATCCTTTCATGACAGGCAGCGGCGGCTGGTCCTATTTCAGTGCCACCAGATATATGCTGGGTATCCGGCCGGACTATGACTGCCTGATCATTGATCCCTGTATCCCGGCGGACTGGGAAGGCTTCCGGGTGACGAGAAAATGGAGAGGGGCAATTTACGACATAAAAGTGGAAAACCGCAGCAAGGTGATGCATGGGGTAAAAGAGATCCTTGTGGACGGCAGAAAAGCAGACAAAGTTCCCGCATTTCGTGAGGGAACAACACATGAAGTGCTGGTGATTATGTAATGATTCGGGCGCAAAAGTCAATATCACATGAACCTGTGTGTATGCGGTGGAAAGACTTTGGGCCATCCCTAATATGAGCATAGAAAGGGATACCGGCCTCACGATATGCGAGCAGCCGGGAGAAGTGTGAGAGTGTACAGCATGGAACACTTTAAAGGTCATGGGTATAGCAAAAAAATTTTAGATAAAATAAAGGAGGCAGCATTATGATCAAATTTGGTACCGGTGGCTTCCGAGCCATCATTGGAGAAGATTTCACGAAGGAGAACATTCAGATTCTGTCCAAAGCTCTTTGTGACAAGATGAAAAAAGAGGGTGTGGAGAACACCGGAATGGTCATCGGCTATGACAGACGTTTCCTGTCAAAAGAAGCCATGCAGTGGGCGGCGATGGTATTCGCGGCAGAAGGAATCCATACAAAGCTCATCAACAAATCCGTGCCGACTCCTCTGGTAATGTATTATGTGATGAAGCATGATTATCATTACGGTATGATGATCACTGCCAGCCATAATCCCGCAATCTATAACGGTGTCAAGGTATTCACCTACGGAGGCAGAGATGCGGACGAGAAACAGACTATGGAGATCGAGCAGTTCATCAACGAAGTGACGGATCTGCCGGTGGAGGAGATGGAGTATCAGAAAGCACTGGAAGCAGGTCTGATCGAAGAAATCTATCCGCTGAACGAATATCTGGACAGCATTATCGCCGCAGTGGATATGGATGCGATTCGTGAGGCCGGGCTCAGAGTAGCACTGGATCCCATGTACGGTGTCAGCGAGACTTCTATCAAGACCGTGCTGATGACGGCCAGATGTGAGGTAGAGACCATCCATGAGCGTCATGATACCTTGTTTGGCGGCAAACTGCCCGCACCTACAGCGGACACCCTGCGTACTTTGCAGAACTATGTACTGGACAGAAAATGCGATATGGGAATTGCTACGGATGGTGATGCGGACCGCATCGGCGTCATTGACGAAAAAGGCAACTTCCTGCATCCCAATGATATTCTGGTGCTGCTGTACTATTACCTGATGAAATACAAGGGCTGGCACGGCCCCGTTGTCCGCAATATCTGTACGACACACATGCTGGATCGTGTGGCAGATAGTTTCGGAGAGAAATGCTATGAGGTTCCCGTAGGATTCAAGCATATTTCCGCTAAAATGTACGCAACCGATGCCGTGATCGGTGGCGAATCTTCCGGAGGTCTGACCGTTCGCGGTCATATCAAAGGTAAGGACGGCGTCTATGCATCGGCACTGCTGGTAGAAATGCTGGCAGTCACCGGCAAGAAGCTGTCCGAGATCATGGAAGAGATTCATGCACAGTATGGCAGACTGGCACTGGAAGAGAGAGATTACCGTTTCAGTCAGGAGAAAAAGGAAGCCATCCAGAAACATCTGCTGGAGGAAAAGAAACTGCCGGAGATCCCTTACGAAGTGGAACAGGTATCCTATCTGGACGGTGTCAAACTGTATCTGAAAAACGGCGGTTGGATCTCTATCCGGTTCTCCGGTACAGAGCCTTTGCTGCGTATCTTCTGCGAGATGCCGGAAGCAGCGGATGCAAAAGCACTGTGTGAATTATTTGAGGATTACTTATCACTCAAATAATAAAACAAGTTGAAACGATTCAAGAGTAAAGATATTGTCATAATTTAGATAAAAAGATGGTAACACGGTGGGAAACTGTGTTATCATCTTTTTAGCATATCATGAGCTTTAATCTAAACCGCCGGGAGATTTTTATGAAGACAAAAGAAAAGACAAATATAAAAATAAGAAAAAATACAAAAAGAAAATCATTGCTCTGGAGCATGCTTTTTCTTCTGTTATTCGGCTGGTTTCTGCCGCTGCTTCTGACCAACGGAATACTGAGCAACATGGCGACACAGAAGATCCACTCGCAGGTGGAACGTTCTGTGACAACCTCCATGGATAAAGCGGCGGAGATCCTGGAACTGCAATTGGCAGAGAGTGAGACGGCATCGAAAAATGCCTCTTACCTGAATGTGATCCGGGAAGCTTATCTGACTTATCAGGACGGCGGCAGCAGGCGTGATTTCCAGACAACGGTGTTTACTTTTCTGGAGCAGCAGTATATGTTCAACAAAAACTGTCGGTCTGTGAATCTGGTTTTCAGGGAGTATCCGGAAGAAATTTATTATACCTATAATAACAGCACCGGCGGAACTTATCGCGACATTACTTATTTCAAAACCTATGTGGCGAGAGATCTGCTGGAAGAAATGGATGCTTTGGATACCCGGACGGAACTGCGCGTTTATGACGGACGTATCTATATGATCCGTAATCTGGTGGATTCCAAATTCCATCCGTTTGCGATTCTGGCAATCGAACTGAACAAGGAGTCCCTGATGGAGGGCATGAAGAGCGTCTGGGGCTACAAGGATGCAGCTATTTTCCTCGACGGAGAAAATTCCATCAGCCTGAATGACAATATCAATATGCTCTATGGAGAGCGGCAGCAGACCAGACTGTCACAGGACGATTGCTTTGTCGATCATACAGACGGAAGGACTGACATCTACGTCTATAAGCGGCTCAAATTGTATCATGCTACCCTGGATTGTGTGGTAGAACTGGACAGACCATCAATTTTTGCAGAGATTACCACGATGCGGTATGTGTGCGGAATTCTGGCAGTGTTTGTACTGCCGCTGGTATTTTTGATTTATAAATTCCTGAACAAATGGGTGAATAAGCCGGTGCAGGATCTGATCAGGGTATTCGATGTGGTGCGGACGGGAGAGTACGGTACGCAGATCGAAGACATGGCAGGCAGCGAGGAATTCTATCATATGGAGGAATCCTTCAACTATATGTCGGCGCAGCTCAAGGAACAGTTTGACAAGATCTACCGGGAAGAAATTGCTCTGCGGGATGCCAAGATCATGGCGATGCAGTCCCAGATCAACCCTCATTTCCTGAATAATACGCTGGAGATCATCAACTGGGAGGCAAGACTGAACGGTAACCTGCGCGTCAGCCAGATGATCGAGGCACTGTCCACGATGCTGGAAGCCACCATGAACCGCAAGGCAGATCCTTACAATACCGTGGCCGAGGAAATGGAATATGTGGATGCTTACCTTTATATTATTACACAGCGCTACGGAGAAAAATTCACTTGTAGAAAAGAGATAGACGAGAGCCTGCTGAATTTCAAGATTCCCCGGCTGATCGTGCAGCCGATCGCGGAAAATGCCATAGAACACGGCATGAGTATCACCAGGGAAGGAGAACTGGTGATCCGCCTGTATCGGAAGGATGACGACCTGATGTGTATCGAGATCGAGAACAACCGTCCCTTAAGCGAGGAAGATCAGGCGAAGATCCATAAGCTCTTAAACGAGGAACCGGATCCACAAAAGGAGCACCGTGTCAGCCTCGGAATCCGTAATGTTGACCAAAGACTTCGCATGATGTATGGACCGGAGTGCGGTTTATTCATCACAAATAACAAAAATAATCATACGGTTAGCACAATTTTGGTCAAAATAGATGAAGGAAGATAACAATAATAGGCAAAAAAAGCCAAGGGCAACAATTTTGATTTCCCCCTATTCATACTATTATATAGTTACAACAGATGAACAACATCTGGAAAACAAAATTTGGGAGGTATAGTGTATGAAACGATTTATTGCAGCAATGCTGGCAGGTACCATGATTTTCTCTCTTGCAGCATGTGGCAGCCAGCCGTCTGACGGGGGCGTAGAGACGACCGGCACAAAAACAGAAAGTACAACAAGTTCCGAGGGAACAACTACCGCAGCAAAAGCGGTGGAACTGAATGTGACCACCACCTTCGCAGGTGAAGACGGCAACGCTCAGAACTTCAAAAATGCCGTAAAGACATGGTGTGACGAGACCGGCAACACCGTAGCAGATACATCCGCTACATCTGATGAGACTTTCAAGACCAGAGTCACCACTGACTTTGAGACTGGATCCGAGCCCGATGTACTGTTCTTCTTCAATGGCGCAGATGCTAACAGCTTTATCGAGGCTGATAAGGTAGTTCCTATTGATGAGATTCGTGCAGAATATCCTGATTATGCAGGCAACATGAACGATGACCTGATCGCCGATTCTCTGGTAGACGGCAAGAAATACGCAGTTCCCGTAAACGGTTACTGGGAAGCAATGTTCGTTAACAAGGAAGTCCTGGATGCAGCAGGCGTGGAAGTACCCGGCGCTGATTACACCATGGACAAGTTCAAGGAAGACTGCCAGAAGATCAAAGATGCAGGATATACTCCGATCGCAGCAGCTCTGGGCAATATCCCTCATTACTGGTGGGAGTACGCAATCTTCAATCATGACACTCCTGAGAACCACGTACAGGTTCCCGACAGCATCGAAAATGCTGATTCCTGGGTAGACGGTATGCTGGATATCAAGGAACTGTATGAACTGGGATACTTCCCTGACAATACCTTATCCGCTACCGACGATGAGACTTTCGCAATGTTCGTAGACGGTAAAGCCGCATTCCTGATCGACGGTTCCTGGAAAGTCGGCGGTATTGTCAATGCATGCCAGTCCGATCCCGAGGACGCTTCCACACTGGATGCCGATAAGCTGGCTAACTTCACCGTTACCTATGTACCCGGCAATGGCGACAGAAAAGCAACCGATCTGATCGGTGGTCTGTCCATGGGTTATTACATCACCAGAAAAGCATGGGATGATCCCGACAAGAGAGCAGCAGCTGCAGACTTTGTAAGCTACATGACCTCTGACGAACTGGTACCCGTATTCGCACAGCATACTGCAAGCGCTCTGAAGAACGCTCCTGCGGTAGATGAAAGCCAGTTCAATGCTCTGCAGATCGAAGCAATGGATATGATGTCCGGCGTTACTTCCCTGACCGGAGCCGTACAGGACATCTTCATGGGTGACTGTCGTGTGACTACTTTCGACAGAATGCCTGAGATCGTAACCGGCAAGCTGGATGCAACCGAGGCAGTGGAAGAAGGACTGAAGCTGTATCACGCACAGCAGTAAAACAAAAAAGAATTCTTGTTCAGCCGGAAGGATAAAAACTTCCGGCTGATTTCAACAGGAAGCGAAACGGAGGAAGCATATGGGAGCAAGTATATACAAGAATAAGAAACCGGCAATTATTTTTCTGATCCCCGCCTTTCTTTTCATGATCGTTTATTTGTACTACCCGTTCTTACAGAATATTTGGAATAGTTTTCAGAATATACGACAGCTGGGAAGCAGCGGCGAAGGATTCCTGGATCCATGGTACAGCAACTATGTGGAAATGTTCCACGATGAAGTAGTGTGGATCTCACTCAAAAACACACTGATCATGATGCTGGTCACCCTGGTAGGGCAGGTGGGAATCGCCATTATCCTGGCATTGATGGTAGATAATATTGCACACGGGAAACACTTTTTCAAGACTGTATACTTCTTCCCTATCGTGATCTCCGCTACCGCGCTTGGTCTGTTGTTCAACCTGATCTTCCTGTATGACAAGGGTATGCTGAACCAGATCCTGGAAAAGTTAGGCAAGGTCGGACTGACAGACTGGAAAGGCGAAGGGATCGCTCTTTTCACCATGATGCTGCCCGTCATGTGGCAGTATGTAGGATTCTACTTTGTGATCCTGATCACCGGATTAAATAACATTTCAGATGAGCTGTATGAAGCAGCAAGGATCGACGGAGCTTCCACATTCCAGAAGGTAAGATACATATCCATACCGCTGTTACACAATGTGATCTGCACCTGCAGCGTCCTGGCAGTCACCGGTGCTTTGAAAGTATTCGATCTGCCCTGGACCATGTTCCCGAAGGGAATGCCCTTGAAGAGCACTTTCCTCACCGGAACCTACATGTACTATCACACCATGGAGACTAAAAATGTTGACTACGGCTCCGCACTGGCAGTATTGATCGTAGTACTCGGTATCGTACTGGCCAAGGTGGTAAATGCCATCTTCAAAGAAAAAGATTATTAGGAGGGAACGCCATGAAGAAGAAAATAACCGTTGGATCGATACTGGTATACCTGTTCCTGAGCATCTGGGCGTTTACTACGATCTATCCGATCATCTGGGTCATCCAGAACTCTTTCAAAGCAAAGGATAAGATCCTGGCAGATTCCTTCTCTCTTCCGGCGGGAGATCTGTTCACCACAGCTAACTACCGTAAAGCATTCGGTAACCTGAATATCTTCGGAGCTTACCGCAACAGTATCTTCATCTCTATGATGGTATCTTTACTGGTAATTCTTCTGGCGGGTATGGCAGCTTATGCACTGGCAAGGTATTGTTTCCGGGGAAGCAACTTCCTGTATTCCATGGTCGTATCCGCTATGATGTTCCCGGTATTTGCGACCATTATCCCGGTGTTCTCCATGGAGACCTCCTGGGGAATCGTAAATACGAGCAGCTGGGGACTGACGATGCTGTCCGTGATCCTGCCGCAGGTGGCCGGCAACCTGGCATTCTCCATCGTGGTGTTGTCCGGTTACATGAAGAGCCTGCCGCTGGAACTGGAAGAGGCGGCCTACATGGAAGGATGCAATGCTTTCCAGATTTATTTCAAGGTCATCATGCCACTGACAAAACCGTCTTTTGCCACCGTAGCAATCTTCGCATTCCTGTGGAGTTACAACGATCTGTTTACACAGATGTTCTTCCTCCGCCGTCCGGAGATGCGTACCATCACCAGACTGCTGAACGAACTGACCAGCCAGGAGGGAACGAACTACGGACTGATGGCAGCAGCGGTTACACTGGTGGTCGTACCTGTCGTGATTGTGTATATTTTCTTACAGAAATATATCATAAAGGGAATGACAGCAGGTGCCGTTAAGGGGTAAACTGTTATTAAGCAGAGCCAGGTAACATCTGCTTAATAACAAAGACAAAGCATTATGAGAGGTGCCGGTATGTATAAGGTAGTAATTATTGATGATGAACCATTGATCGTGGAAGGTCTGTCCCGGAGCATTCCCTGGGAGAGATGGAATTGTAAGGTCGTAGGCTTCGGCTATAACGGAATCGAAGGGATGGAAGTGATCCGCAGGGAAAAGCCTGCTATCGTCATCTCCGATATCAGTATGCCGAAAATGGACGGACTGACCATGATCGCCGGATTGAAATCAGAATTCCCTTACATGCAGGTATCGATTCTTACGGGGTATCGTGAATTTACATATGCGCAGGAAGCAATCCGGCTTGGGGTGTCGGCCTTCCTGCTGAAACCGTCCAAGATGGACGAGTTGTATGAAGCTATTGAGAACATGACAGAGAAACTGAAGATGTTCCACATAGAAGAGGAACAGCCGGAAGCTGTCACAGAAGAAACGGAGGAAGAAGACTCCGTACTCTACAATAGCGAAGCCAATAATTTTGTAGTGACGAAAGCACTGGAATATATCAAAGAACATTCCAGAGAGCGGATTCAGTTATCGGATGTGGCGGATCACTGCTATGTGAGCCAGTGGCATCTGAGTAAGCTGTTGAACAAGCATACGGGCGAGAATTTTTCCGTAGCCCTGAACAAAGCACGTATTGCGGAAGCTAAGGAACTGTTGCAGGATCCTTCCCGCAGAATCTATGATATCGCAGAAGAAGTGGGATTTCAGGATCTGGCCCATTTCTCCCGGGTATTCAAAAAGCTGGAAGGAATCTCAGCCAATGAGTATCGAAACACCTTAAGCTGAGCCTGACTGCACCGGAGAGTTCCTGATGCCTGAATCTGCGAACGCGCAAAGAGGAGACCAAATTTGAGCCGGAAGCACAAATTTTGCGGGTTATGAAGAAAGGCATAGGTAGGAATATGAGAGTATATTGTGCAAAGAATTATGAGGAAGCATCTACTCTGGCAGCAGACCTGATCGCTGCGCAGATTTTATTAAAGCCGGACAGTGTCCTGGGCCTGGCCACAGGCTCCACACCGATCGGAGCGTATCAGAGGCTGATTGCAAAATACGAGGCCGGAGAGCTGGACTTCTCTCAGGTGAAGACCATGAATCTGGACGAATACAGGGGACTGGACGGGGAGAATCCCAACGGGTACCGTTATTTTATGGATCATCAGCTCTTTGATCATGTAAAT
>JBNMHS010000067.1:0-14277 GCA_050872885.1 Acetatifactor sp. | reverse complement strand
TCTCTGCTCATTTTTCTTCCTTTGCGACAAAGTTTTTCTTTATTGTACCTTATCGCAAAGGATTTTCCCTTAAAATGAGTAAAATTTATTGCGAAATATTTTTACCTGTCAATACTGACTTCTCTTTCATCTTCTTCAGATAGGCATCTTTCAGTGCACATTTTTCTTCCAGTTCGCGGATCTGTCTCTTCAGATCCTCCTGATACTCCTGCGTGACTTTGACACCGCCCCGGACTGCCACGTCCTCGTGCCTGCTCATATCCTCCAACCATTTACGGATCGAATTTTCCCTCAGTTCATTGTAAGTATTGTCTTCCTGTGGCTGCCACATATTTTTTCTCCTCAAATATTTATTTAACGCAAAAAGTTCAGCCAAAGCAAGCACATGCTCCGGCTGAACTTATCATACTTTTTATTTTGTGATCGTGCAACTGATTTTGCAGCTACATTCACTATTAATATTTGATTTCTTTGCCTTCCAGTCTCCACTGTCTGAACTCAGCGGATGCAGACAACAGCAGGTCGGAAGAAGAATTCAGTGCGGTCTCTACGGAATCCTGGATCACACCGATGATGAAGCCGACACCTACGATCTGCACGGCAATGTCGTTGGAAATGCCAAACAAAGAACATGCCATAGGGATCAGTAACAGGGAACCGCCTGCCACACCGGATGCGCCACAGGCAGACAAAGTTGCCAGAACGCTCAGCACGATACCGCTTAAGAAATCCACATGGATTCCCAGGGTGGTAGCTGCTGCCAGTGTCATAACGGTAATCGTGATAGCCGCGCCATCCATGTTGATCGTAGCACCCAGAGGGATGGTTACGGAATAAGTATCCTTATCCAGACCCCACTCTTCGCAGGCTTTCATATTTACAGGAATGTTCGCTGCGGAGCTTCTGGTAAAGAATGCGGTAATCGCGCTCTTCTTCAGGCACTTGAAGATCAGCGGATACGGGTTCTTACGGATACACCAGAATACGATGATCGGGTTGGTCACAAAGTAGATAAACAGCATGGAACCTACCAGTACTAACAGGAGTTTTCCGTACTCGGTAAAGATCTCCAGTCCATTGGAAGAAATGGAGCTGAATACTAACCCTAAGATTCCGAAAGGAGCCAGGCTGATGATCCAGCTGACTACCTGGGACAGACCGTTGGAGATATCATCCAGTACCTTCTTGGTCGTATCATTGGCTGCTCTCATGCCGATACCGATGGTTACGCCCCAGGACAGAACACCGATATAGTTGGCATTCAGCAGGGATGATACCGGGTTGGCTACCATATTCATAAGTAACGTCTTCAGCACTTCCACGATACCGTCCGGTGCCGCCATATCCGTAGCTGCATCTGCCAGTGTCAAGGTTACCGGGAATACTTTGCTGGCAACAACTGCAACGATAGATGCCAGGAAAGTACTGAACATATACAGAATAATTACAGTCTTGATAATGCCGCCATGGCTTTTTCCCGCATGGCACAGAGCACTGATCAACAGGAAAAATACAAGTAACGGAGCGATAGCCTTCAGGGCTCCTACAAAGACATCTCCCAGGATTGCAATGCCGGTTGCCTGCGGTACTACAAGTCCCAAGATGACACCGATGACCAGACCGCAGAGGATACGCAGGATCAGACTGATGCTGTTCCACTTCTCAAATAGTTTTTTCATACATTTCCACTCTTCTTTCGTTTTTTTCATGTAGCATACAGTAAAATCTTTTCGCCGACTGTGCTGTATTGCACACACTATGTGTTATTATATAGTATTTTTATATGAAAGACAAGTGTATTTTTCTCACGGACATTTTGTGACTATATGTTTTTTAACTTATCTCAATTTCACATCATACTTGTTACCACTGTTCATTTTCAATCACATACCTCACCAATCGATTCAAACCGCATTCAGAAAATTCCAAGTAAATCATAACTTGTTTTTCAGATGTCCTATTAAGATAAAAATACTATTAAAAAAGAATCCGACTCATCAGATTCTTTTTACGCAACCATTCAGTTTTATTTCAGATATGTAGTAAATCCTACTTGCGAATACATAACTCCCATCTTACATAGCTTGCGACACCAACGAGATCCCCACCTTCATGACTCCCGCCAGCACCATGACCCAGACAGGGTTCAGCTTCGTCTTACGAAGCAGTATCAAACAGATCACAAAGATTGCGATCAGGCTCCACTTCGTTCCGGCAAGTGCGATCACCGCACTGCTGCCCCAGAACGCCGTCACCAGGATCAGTATCCCCGCGGAAGCGATCATGGCCACCACGGCAGGCCGTAAGGATTTCAATACTCCCTGCAACAGATCCATCTGTCTGTATTTCAAATACAATTTTGCCAGAATCGTCACGATGATGCAGGACGGCAGAATACACCCGGCTGTTGCCACCACCGCCCCCGGCACACCGGCAATCTTCTGTCCCACAAAGGTTGCGGAATTCACCGCGATCGGTCCCGGCGTCATCTGTGAAATGGTGATCAGATCCGTAAATTCCGACATGGTCAGCCACCCATGCCCGGTGACCACCTGTCCCTGGATCAGCGGCATTGCCGCGTAACCGCCTCCGAAGCTGAACAATCCGATCTGGAGAAAGCTCAAAAACAATTGCAGATAAATCATTTTCCGGACCTCCTTTTTGCAAGGAGTGTCCGGATCACGCCCAGCACGCCACAGGTGATCACGATATAAATCACATTAATTTCCAGCACACAGGCCGCAATAAATGCACCAATCAAGATGATAAGCGACATGGGATCCTTCTCTTTTACAATCGGAGCGCCCATGTCATACGTCACGGAAGCGATCACCGCTCCCACGCCTGCCTGCATTCCGGATAACATTTCCGCAACATAGAAGTTACTGCGGAATGCATTATAGCAGACGGAGATCACAGAAATTATCATAAAAGGCGGCAAAATCGTTCCCAGAATTGCAACCAGCGCACCTGTGATTCCTGCCAGTTTATACCCTACGACAATGGCTCCGTTCACCGCGATTGCTCCGGGCGAAGACTGTGCGATCGCTACCAGGTCCAACATCTCATTTTCCTCGATCCAGTGATACTCGTCCACGAACTTTTTCTTCATCAGCGTGACGATCACATATCCTCCACCGAACGTGAAAGCACTCAGGTATAAGGTAGCCACAAACAGTTTCCCTAATATTTTCTTTTTGGATACTTTTTCAGCCTTCGGATTTTCTAAAGTCATTTTCTATGTCCCGTTACTTTCTGCCGCTCTTTTTTCCGGTGCCTTCTTTTAAAGTACCTTCGATATCTTTAATATTGATCGGCTTGGAAATATATCCGTCCATACCGGCCTCTTTACAGTCATTCCTGTCACTTGCAAAGGTATTTGCCGTCATGGCAAAGATAGGCACGTCGTGGTCTGCTCTTGCACTGCTCCGGATGACTCTTGTCGCTTCCAGACCATCCATCACCGGCATCTGCATATCCATGAAAATTGCAAAATAATATCCGATGGCTGACTCATGATATTTATCCACTCCTGCTTTACCGTTTTCCGCCCAATCAACCACAAGACCGATGCTTTGCAACAGTTCCGTGGCAATCTCCGCATTCAGCGCATTATCTTCCACCAGCAGAACCTTTTTGCCGTTGAATTCCGGTGTGTTTTCTTCCTCTTTTTCTGATTCCAGTAACATCTGCTTCTGTGCTTCATCCGCCTCAGGGAACACAAATTCCACAGAAAATACCGAGCCTTCTCCCAGTTTACTCTCTATAGTAAGGGTTCCTCCCATAAGTTCCGTCAGCCCCTTTACGATAGACATGCCAAGCCCCGTACCCTGCTCCTTGGAAATACGGCTGTCCTCCGCGCGCACATAGTCTTCTGAGATATGCTTCAGGAATTCCTCACTCATACCGATACCGTTATCTTTACAGGTAAAGCGGTAGTGATCTTCCGGAAGGCTCTCCAGCTTCAGTTCGATCCTGCCTCCCACTTCCGTATACTTGATTGCATTGGATATGATATTGATCATGATCTGGCTGAAGCGGTTCACATCACCGACAATGATGCGATCCGGTCCGATATACTCTGCCGTTATCTGCTGTTCTTTTTTCTCCACTAAAGGCAACAGCACTTCCACATTATCAGACAGGCAGCGCTCCGGGCGGAACGCCTCGTGGGTCAGCTCAATATGACCATGCTCCAACTGATTCACATCCAGAATGGAATTCACCAATACCAACAGATAATTACCTTCGCTGGTAATACTGTTCAGCGCACTCTCAAGTCTTGCGGTATCCTGCTTATATTTCTGGGCGACCTGAGTCATTCCCAGTACCACGTTCAACGGCGTCCGGATATCATGGCTCATCTTCGAGAAGAAATTCTGCTTCGCCTCATTGGCTTCTTTTGCTTCTTCCAGAGCCTTTGACAAATCTTCGGCAAGCTTCTGCTGATGTTTCCTGCCAACCTGCGCCTGGATATACAGACCGACAAACAACAGGATCAAAAACATGCTGGCGATCATGATCACCAGATAGGAAGGGTGATCATACAGATATCCCACTACCGAAGTATCCGCATTGCTCTCCACATATTGCTGCACGATTTCCGCACTGACCTGTTCCGCAGTCTGGGTAAGCGCCTTATTCCATAGCCCATAGAACGAAATATCATCTTTGGAATTCACACCCATATGGATATCCATATCCGTTCCCGGTACGATATCCACACTCAGCTGGTTCTGTACATCCTGCTGTGCCAGTCTCTGCGCCTTATACGTCATCAGCAATGCACCGTCCGCCCTGCCGTGCAATATCTCACCGACACATTCTTCCAGACTGTTTACTACGATAATCTCGGCCTCCGGCCAGTTGGCTGCAATCATCTTACGTACAGAAGTATTATTCTCAACGATGGCAATGGTCTGCATTTTTCCGGAAGAAACGCCTCTCCGGTGCAGCAGAGACACCGTCGTCTCCAGATAAGGATCTGTGATCTTGTAATTCGTAAACTCCTCATAGGCGTTGTCCATATCCATCCAGATATCCACAGTTCCATCCAATATCATTTTCCGGTATGCTTCCATGTCATTTACCGGCAGAATCTCGTAATCCAGTCCCAGATTCTCTGCCGTCGTCCGGAAAATATCCGCAAGAATGCCTTTTGCCTCCCCGTTTTCATACCATGAATACGGTGCCGCATCCGGATTCATCACCGCACGGATCACTGTATGATTCTGCTGCATTTCTGTTAAAAGAGCATTTTCCTCATCGGTATACGCTGTATTAAAATCCTGAGAACCATAATAGCGATTGTAGAGGTTTGTCCGCCAGTTAGGGGTTTCCACGTTCATATTATCAATGGCTGCGTCGATCTGCTCCACCAGCGCCTGATCTTCCTTCCGGACCATAATATAATATGCAGTCTCTCCGAAGTTCTCCACCACACGTTCATCTTCCGGAGTGCCGATATAACTGTTGACCAGTGCATCCACTTCATCATGGATCAGGGCATTGGTCAGTTCCGCCGGAGTATCGTAATAGATAATATCACAGGTAAATCCCTTTTCCTCGGTAAATGCAATGAATTTGTCATTGTAGGTATGTCGGCGCAAAAGTCCCACTCTCAGACCGTTATAGGTGGAATAATCTCCTGCTACCACTTTCCTGTTGCCGACTTTTACATTCATGCAGGTCGTCGCTGTAATTGCCGGATGCGTGGAGAATACAAATTTTTCTTCTCTTTCCGGCGTTCTCGCCGTTGCGGTCAGAATGTCGATCTCACCGTTTTCCAGCATCTCCTGGCATTCCTTTATCGTCTTGTCATAGCCCACATAGGAAAAGGTACACTGCATGTACCTGGCAACATTCTGCATCATCTCATAGCCGTAGCCCGATTTACTGCCGTCAGCATCCTGCTCATGGTAATTCTCATGAGCGTAAAAACCGACTTTGTAATTCGGTGTTTCAGCCTGCGGAACGGAGGCAGCCTGTACCGTTCCATGGAAAGTAAGTGCAAGCACCATGCTGCATCCAAACAATGCAAACTTTTTTAACCTGCCATATCCTGTTCGTTCTCTTCTACCTTGCATATCTCTTCATGTCCTTTATCTGTTTCAAATCTTTCTTCTTTGACTGCCTGTAATACCACACTGCATTTTTTCACACCCCATACGCACAACACCATCTGTGCATAACCGAAAAATACTGCCGGAGTCCGGATCAAAGTCACGAATCCCACTGCCCAGATTCCCAGTCTCTGTACAAAATCCCACGGAAAATATCGTAGGGAAAGGATTGTAAGAAGCGCTACCGCCCCCAGCCAGAAGAAGTCCTCTTTTTGCAGAAAGCTGATATTTTTCACAAATGCCGCATAAAGTAATGTCCCTATAATTGCCATGAGTAGGATTCCCATGCCGGGATTTCCATCTCTATGAAAATAGGTACTGAACAAACCGCCAATGCTGTACCCTCGTTCCATGATACTGGTATACTCGAGACCACTCTGTGCAAAATTACCGTCGAACAGCCAGTATTTCCATACATAAAAAGTCGGATAAGAAAGTATCATCCCGGCAAGTCCGGTTAGCGGGTAACTCCATTGTTTCTCACAAATGCCGGCTACCGTCAGTAAAAACAGTAAAATCAGATATGCGATTCCATCCCTTCTACCAATGATTCCTATGCTTGCTGCAGCCATAATTCCACAACAAAGCTTTCCCGGCAGCATGATTACTTTTTTCATATGAATAAGCATGACTGCCATAAATGGTACCAAGATCCAAATCAAAATCTGCATTCGGCTTTCTCCCTGCCGCACGACGTTTCGGTGATACGGCAAAAGCACATAAACAATCATTCCCAGAGATGCCAACCACTTTTTCTCTTTATCATTTTCTAGAATAGAATAAAACATCCACCATGCCATGATACAGGTTGCCAGCTGACTTATGAGCATAACTATTTTTTCAAACATATAGCTGTTCCTCCATCATGTCATAAAAGTTTCCGGATTGTACCGACAGAACCGGTCCGACCGAAACTTCCCATCATCCATATCACAAATAGTCCCACCGTAGACAGCGTAATCAGTTCTGCTGCCCGCCAGTACCACGACTCCGTAAATGTAACCACAATCTGTCCTCGAAATCCGGCAGGCACACAGACACTGAGTATATGACTTCCATCATCTATAATCTGCAGCTGCTCGCCTTCGTTTCCGAATGCTGTATAACCCTTATACAGGAGAATCGGCAGTTTTACTAATTTCTGCACTTCTGAACTGTTCTCACAGAAAAACTCTGTCCGTAATCCTTTTTTACTGTATGTTATGATTTCGATACCATCCGGAGTCTCCGGTTTTGCAAAAGTAAGACTTGCACTGTCCGTACCATTGATGAGATATTCTTCTCCCGAGATATAACCGAACCCCATTCCTTCTTCGTTATACAGATGCATAGCATCCTCTGTTGCATCCGTAGCATCGATCAGATAAAGATAGGGGAGAAGTGTAACGATTGACATAGCAACAATCATCAGTTTTACGTAGTAATATTTTTTTACATTCTTTTTGAAAAAAAGTAGCAGATATCCGACAACCACAACACAAAGCGTCGTTGCCCAGCCAATAAAACGGTAGGGAAACTGTAAACTACTGATCAGAATGGAAGCGATTCCTGAAGCTGCTTGCAGCCGGTCCCAGGGAAAGCGGTCTGTTGCCATCCAAAGGAATCCACATCCCAGCACAGCAGATCTTAATGCTATCCCTTTCTCAGATTCGGTCTCCTTACGTAATACACCCAAAAACAATAATATAAAAAATGCAACCACTCCGAAGATCAAAAACATACCAGGCCCCGTGGGATACACATATTGCTCCCTTCCCTCGACCGCCATATCCTGAATACTCCAAAAGGTATGCAATTCCTGAAGAAATGTCACTCCTCTGTTTTGAATCGTCCGTGCTGACGCATGCCTTATTTTAACATCCTGCGTCATATAATAATCCAAAAACGGCACAAGATACCACAGACTTAGCCCTAAAGAAAGCAATGCACCCTGCACGCATTTCAGAACTCTCTCTTTTTCAAACAAACGCGTAAGATAACCCAAACAGAACAGTATTGTAACCATGGCTGTTATTTCACAGGACAATACATGTGTCTGAATTAATCCTGCATAACCCAGTCCCAAAACGATCCAGCTATTACGGAATTCTCTGTCCTGCGGCTTTGCTTCAAAAACAAGGTAAATCCCATAGATTACCAACGGAAAAAAAGTAATCGCACTCCCCTCACCCACAGCACCGGTCGTCAACAGACGATATACCCTGAAAATCGACAGCGTATAAAGGGCGCTGCATACCAGCCCGATCACATCGTCCCGGAACATTTTCCCGAAACAGTACCATGCGATCGCTGCCGTGGCAATATTCAGAGCAATGCAATAAAGAGCATAGCTTTCTGTCACAGTGAATCCAACCATGCGCAGCAGTGCCGGAAAATACAGCAGCAGATTGCAATAAAAAATGCCGTTGGCATAGCCATGATCGAATACCCATCTGGGCTCCAGGCGCACCGGAAACTGTCCGGTCATCAGACCATCCTTTACTCCTTCGATACGCTGCAAATGGTAAGTCAGGTCTGCCCCTGAGATCAGTCCGTCATATAAATAAGGAATCGAAGCAACGAATGCAATCACGCCAATCCCAAAAATTACCCGGCGTCCTGCTTCTCCCCCTTCGTTTTTCGCATTCTGTCTTTCAAACCGGATAGTTCCCATGATCAGAAGTGCCAGTGCAATGAGAATCACCAGATATCTCGTCCATAAAAGATTTGTCTCTATGATTCTCAGATTCCCCGTGGTAAGATTCTGCTGCCCGGAATAATCAATGACGACTGCCAGTTCCTCCGTCGCCTCAAACAGCCAGAACTCATATGCTGTTTGACCCAGTGCCTGATACATATGCTCTCCGTTGCATAAAAGTCCGCCTTTATACACCGTACCGTCTTTTACATTACATATGGCATTGGTATCTCCTTCACTCTCATAGGAAAGTTCCAGACGATAAACACCTATCCCCAGAGGAATATGCTCATAAACAGCCTGATCTGTACAGGGTTCTCCCTTTTTAAATTCATAACTGCCGGAATACTCCCACTCCCTATTCGGCATTGCAATACGTATCACACAGATCAGTGACAACAGCAGCAATATTCCTAATATAGCATATCTGATATAAGGCTTCCTGTTCACCTTTTCATTTCTCCTCTACAGTACTTTGTCAATCATTTGAAAAAAAACGCAAAAATCCATATTGAGTATAGCATAAAAAAAAGATAATGAAAACTCTCTTCATTATCTTTTTCTCTGCTTTATGCAAGCGCTCTTGTATTCTTTATTATTGTTCCGTATGATGCTCCACATGTTCAAACGTGAATACATTCAGGAACTGTTTTGCTCTCTCGGTCTTCGGATGTTCAAAAAACTCTTCCGGTGCCGCTTCCTCTACGATCTTACCCTGATCAATGAAGATCACTTTATCGGCTACGGCCTTGGCAAACTGCATCTCATGGGTGACAATAAGCATAGTCTTTCCCTGCTTTGCCAGATCTAACATAACGTCCAGCACTTCTCTTACCATCTCAGGATCCAGTGCTGCGGTCACTTCATCGAATAACAGGATCTCCGGATGCATACACAGCGCACGCACGATAGCCACACGCTGTTTCTGTCCGCCGGACAACTGTCTGGGATAACTTTTGGCTTTATCTGCCAGTCCTACACGTTGAAGCAGCTCCATTGCTTCCTTACGTGCTTCCGTTTTATCACGTTTCTGTACTTTCACAGGTGCCAGGGTAATATTATCCAGCACCGTCAGATGAGGAAATAATTCATAGCTCTGGAACACCATTCCTATCTTCTGACGCAGGGTCGTAATATTTTTGCTGCCCTTGCGGATATCCATTCCCTGCAACTGTATTGAGCCTCCCTGGATCGGTTCCAGTGCATTGATACAGCGAAGCAGGGTACTCTTACCACAGCCGCTGGGACCTACCACTACCAGGACATCCCCCTGTTTTACTTCCAGATTGATCCCGTCCAGTATTTTCTGTCCTTCATATTCTTTTGTAAGATTTTCTATTTTTAACAATGTCTCTGCCATGTTTTTACTCCATTCACCTTCCGGCTCTAATTCCATTTCTTTTCCAGTACTCTTGCCAGTACACTAAAGGGCCAGCAGGCGAAAAAGTACAGAACGAATACCACGAGGAATACTCCGAATGCTGCATTGGGGCTGCTCATACGGTTAGCCTCAATGATCTGCTGTGCCACCTTTAACATTTCCACCACACCGATCATCAGCACCAGACTGGTCGTCTTGATCATACGGGTGATCAGGTTGATAGACAGCGGAATCAGCCGCCTTACGGTCTGCGGAATGATAATATACAGATAGGTCTGTATTTTACTAAATCCAAGTGCTTCGCTGCTTTCGTACTGGTGCCTGGGAATACTGATCAATGCCCCTCGCACCAGATCTCCCATCTCTGCTGTTCCCCACAGGACGAACACGATCACGGAAGCCACCTCTCCGGACAGATTCCATCCCAGTGCCCGTGTGGAGCCGAAATATACAATAAACAGCAAAACCAGCTGTGGCATGATACGGATAAATTCCAGATAGACACGGAAAACAGCTTTGACAAAACGGTTCTTCACAGTCATCAGTGCACCCACCAGAATGCCGAGAGGCATACTGATCAGAATGGATACAATACTGATCTTCATGGCTACCCACAATCCCTGTAACAGGCGGAGCATGTTCGTGCCTTTGAATAATACATCAATCCCCAAATCCGGCATAACGCATCCTCCTCTCCACCAGAGATCCCACGATCGATACCGGCAGCAGGATCAACAGATAAAATACCACCAGAAGGAACAGACTCTCCGTGGTCTTATAATAGAGACCGATCAGATCCTTGGCCGTGAACATCAGATCCATAAGGCTGATGGCACTGAATACACTGGTCTCTTTCAGCAGAAAAATAATATTCGCCACGAACGCCGGAATACTGGTAGACATTGCCTGCGGCAGGATCACATATCTTAATACCTGTCCGGAATTCATCCCCAGACTGATGGCACTTTCGCTCTGGATCGGTTCCACGGATTCCAGGCCGCTTCGAAACGCCTCCGCCATGTAACTGCCTCCGAGAAACGCCAATCCCACCACGCCGCAGACTTCTGCCGACATCCTGACACCGATCTTCGGAAAACCGTAGTAAATGAAAAACAACTGTACCAGAAGCGGTGTATTACGGCTCAGTTCCACGTAGACCGCCACGATCTGGCGGAGTACCGGCACTTTATAATATTGTATTGCTGCACAGATCAGTCCCACCAGAATCGCAAACAGAATTCCGATCACACCGATCTTCACGGTCAGCCATGCTGCCTTCTCATACATAGGCAGATATTTAGCTATAAATTCCCAGTTCATGTATTTCTTTCCTCTCCGGAATAATCAAAACAACCGGCAACTATTCTGAATAGTCACACAACGTTATAGATTATAACAAAAGTAAGTCGTATATGCAACGCAAGAAAGTCATTTTCCTGTGTAAGAAAAAACTGCGGCAGCAACCCACGTGCCCCGCAGTCCCCTCTATATCATTTTATTCCGGTCTCTTCTTATTGTGCGTTTACCTTGCCGCCTTCTACTACCAGGCTGTCTTCATAATCCAGACCATAGGTGTCAACCAGAGTTGCCTCATAATCTGCATGGAAGAAGTTTTCCTCACCAAGGCTTGCGATCTCGTCATTGATCCAGTCAAGCAGTGTGGTATTGCCCTTGGATACTGCGGGTGCAATGGTATCTGCGCTGCCCAGGGAAGGAATTCCTACAGTGTAACCTTCATTCTGCAGAGCAAAAGCAATTACCTCTGTATTATCGTTTGCCCATGCTACGGAAGTGCCGTTCTCGAAAGCTTCTTTTGCGGTTGCATAAGAATCAAACTTCTGTAACGGGATATCCGGATAATTTGCAATCAGGTAGGTCTCTGCGGTAGTTCCGGAGATCACGATGATGGAGTCATCCGCATTCCAGTTATCCAGAGTAGTAATGACATTGTCATCCTTGGAAACTACGCCAAGTGCTACATTCATGTAAGGAGAAGCAAAATCAACTTCTTCTGCTCTCTCAGGTGTTACGGTAAAGTTTGCCAGGATCACATCTACCTTACCGGTCTGCAGATATTCAATACGGTTGGCAGCCTCGGTAGATACGAAGTTCACATCTACACCCAGATCCTCACCGAGTCTTCTTGCATAATATACATCATAGCCCTGATACTCACCGTTCTCATCCACATAACCGAACGGATTCTTATCGGAAAATACACCAATATTGATGGTGCCGCTCTCTTTGATCTCGTCTAAAGTACGATATACTGCCTTGCTGCCTGCATCACCGGCTGCACTTCCTGCGTCTGCGTTACCGTCGCTGCTGCCGCATGCGGTCAGCCCCAGAGCCATTGCTCCGGTCAGCGCTAATGCCAATATGTTTTTCCATGCCTTTCTTTTCATAATTCATTTCCTCCTCTTCGATGTTTGCTTAAGTATCGAATCAACTTATGGGTAGGATTATATCTCCTATTTCATACTATGTCAATAGGAAAACAGGAATTAATTTTTATTTTTTGCACAGTTTTCTGACAAATGTTATAATACTCAATATATCTTATATGAAACCAATAAAGAAGCATTTTTGCGGAGGCTTTATGAAAAACAAAAAAACATCTCTTTATCTACTGCTCCTCCTGGTTCCGGTCATCTTGCTGTCCGGCTTGTACGGATACTTTCTTTTAGAAAAGAATACTGTAGACAGTGCTGTTGTTGCCGTTGCCGATACTCCGACACCTGCTCCCTCTCCTACACCGGTTGCGACACCTACTCCGGAGCCGACTCCCACACCGTTTCCGGAACATGATATCACGCTCATGGCAGTGGGGGACAACCTGATGCATCTCGGAATCGTAGCCAGCGGAAAACAGGAAGACGGGACCTATGACTTTTCCATGTTGTTTGACGGGATCAGACCTTTTCTGAATACTGCTGATGTTAAAATCATCAACCAGGAAACGATTATGGGCGGCAATTCCCGTGGTTTTTCCGGTTTCCCTTATTTTAATTCTCCCACAGAAGTCGGCGATGCCATTGCGGATGCCGGATTTAATGTAGTGCTGCAGGCATCCAATCATACGGCGGATCAACAGTTGGACGGGCTGTTATACTGTGCGCAGTTTTGGAAAGAGCAACATCCGGAAGTATTGGTAACCGGCATCCATGAAGATAGCGATGAAGCAGATGAGATTCCCCTGTTAACGATAGACGATGTGACTTTTGCGGTTTTGAACTATACTTATGGTGCCAACACCGAAACGCTGCCTTTGAATCTGCTGGGACATCTGAATCTGCTGTGTGCTGTAAATGAGCAGACCGGGCGGATGGATTTTACCTCACTGAATCCGCAGGTGCTTACAGATATCAGCCGTGCAAAAGAACTGGCTGACATTGTCATCGTATGTCCTCACTGGGGCACAGAATATTCCCAGAAAATCTCAAGTTATCAGGAAAAATGGGCACGCGCCATGGCAGAAGCCGGTGCTGACGTTATCATCGGCACGCACCCTCATGTCGTGGAACCGGTCGAATGGATCACCGCCGAAAACGGTAACCGGACGCTGTGTTATTACTCTCTTGGTAATTACGTGTCCACGCAGAAAAATGCCCTCAGTATGCTGGAAGCTATGGCCTGGATCACTTTTCACGTCACAGAGGACGGTGTCTCTATTACAGAAGATACCTCCGGTGTGCTTCCTTTAGTCTGCCAGTATACTTCCGGACCGGTACGTTTTAAAAATGTGTATCTGTTGGAAGACTACACGGAAGAACTGGCTGCCTCCCACGGCATCCGCAACTATGCCGGCATAGCACTTCATCTGGAAGACCTGCAAAAATGGAGCAGCGAGATCCTGGGAGATTTCGTGCTCTCCAAAGATCAGGTGCTCCATAATTCCGGTGCTTATTAATTTAATCTATTACATTTCGCATGCCGATAATGGGACTGTAATCCACGGCACTGATGATAACGCCTTTCCGGGAATTGGCGGAATGAATGATCTGGCCGTCCCCGATATACAATCCCACATGAGTACAACTCTTTCCTCCGTTGGAACTGTAGCATACGATATCTCCGGGCTGCAGTTCTTCGGAACT
>JBNMHS010000066.1:0-14382 GCA_050872885.1 Acetatifactor sp. | reverse complement strand
TCAAGATCCTGGGCGCACCGGTTTACAAACTGGATCCGATATTCTTCAAATTCGGCTATTGATCTATCAGCAATTCTTCAGTTCCGGGGACAAAAAAAGAACCGTCCCCGGAGCTCCTATGTCTCCAAAAACGATTCTCTCGAGTGCACCGCCAGGGGCTCGAACCCTGGACACCCTGATTAAGAGTCAGGTGCTCTACCAACTGAGCTAGCGGTGCATTTCTTGTGTGTCATTGTTATGTCTCCCGCAACGACAAGACATATGTTACCACATGATTTTAAAGAATGCAAGTACTTTTTGAAAAAAATTTAAATATTTTTTTCGATTTATTTACACAATAGATGAAATTACTGATTTTTACGGGCTTCCTGACACTTTTTGCAGTAGCCGTAGAGTTCTAATTTGTGTCCGGTAACGGTGAAATCTCCGGTATCCTGCAAATGTACATGGGCAAAAGGGCAACTGGGCAGCGGAATGCGTTTGTGACACTCCAGACAGACCGCATAATGGGTATGTCCCCCTCGGTTCAATTCATACACTACGGTACCGTCCCCCATAAATGTTGTCTTCTCTACCATTCCATGTTCTTCAAAAGTAGCCAGAATACGATAAATTGTGGATACAGCGTAATCACTGCCTTCGTGTTCTCTTTCAATACGGTTATATATCTGTACAGCACTGAGAGGCTCCGTGGCCTCTTCCAGTACGCGGTACACACATTTTCTCTGTTTGGTCCATTTTATTCCCTTAGGGTATTCCGTGGAGTTGGTAATATCGTCATGCTCACATTTATGCTCTGCCATAGATCTCAGTCCTTTTTGTTATTACGCTTTGCAGTTTTACCGTCTTTGCCTGCCAGCAGGCAATCCGGTAAATTTCACTTGCGGCACTGCTCATGCCTATAACCAGTTTATCACAATTCCGGTCAAAACGCCAATCGCATATAAAATTCCAACAATTTTCAGATTTTCCTTCTTATCCGGATTCACACGGAACAATACCAGCAGTCCTACACCGGCGCCTACCAACAGTCCGGACATCATGGCGCCCAGGCTGATGACTCCTCTCAGATACAGCTGCGTTACCGTCACAGAGGCTGCGCAGTTCGGGATCAATCCTACGATGCCTGCCAGTACCGGCCCGATCACCGGTCTGTTCAGAATCAGATTCGCTAATGCGTCCTCTCCTACGAAATGCAAGATCAGATTCAGCACAAATCCAATCACCATGATGAAAAAGGTGATCTGTAAGGTATGTTTCACAGCAGACAGGAAAATACCGTCCTCTTCGCAGTGACAGTGGTCATGCTCACAAAGTTCGTGAATATGATCGTGTTCTGCGTGTTCGCCCTCAGAAGGCTCTTCCGCGGAAGAAGTTTTTACAGAATCTGCATGCACGTGTGCATGATCATGGTGATGCACTTTCTGCTCCCGGATCACCAGGTCGATCACGAATCCTGCTATCGCACCGATGACAGCCTTTGCCCCCAGAACCCCTAACACAAAACGGATATCTGCTTTTTCAGAAATCAGAATCGGCAGCATTTCATCTGAGGTAGACAGGTAGATGGCGATCAGTGTTCCCAGTGTGATCACGCGTCCGGCATACAGATTAGAGGCTGCTGCAGAAAAACCGCACTGGGGCATGATTCCCGCCACGCCGCCAATCAGAGGTCCCATCTTGCCTGCTTTACGCACCATTTTTACTGTACTTTCTCCGGCCTTGTGCTCCAGATATTCCATGGCCAGATAGGTCAGGAACAAAAACGGCACCAGCTTTACGCTATCGATTAAAGTATCCAAAATAACATCTAACATGATTCTTACCTTTCCCTATTAATTAAGTGGTAGCAAATATTTTTCCAAATGCAAATGCAACTCATTCGCATTTAGAACTATATCATATTTTCCCGACTTGTCAATCCTTTTTCGTTTTATTTATGCAACCTCCAATAAAAAATGGTTACATCCATACAGATTCCGTGCTATGATGAAATGCGGAAAGTGAGTGAATACAAATGACATCATCAAAAAAATCTACTGTATTAAGGATTCTGTTTTACATCTCGGGGCTTCTCGTTCTGGCTCTCGGAATTATCCTCAATACAAAATCCGGTCTGGGCGTCTCCCCAATCATCTCCGTAGCTTACAGTATCTCTACCATCGGTGATTTCAACTTCGGAAATACTACCTTTATGCTGTATACTGTTTTCGTTATCATCGAAATCTTGCTGCATACCATCCGGAATCTGCGCATGCGCAAAAATACAAATAAGGCTCTGGAGCCTGCCGTGCACAAATCCCTCCCTCTGATCTTGCTGATGGATCTGTTACAGCTGCCCTTAAGCCTTATCTTTACACGTTTTATGAACTTGTTCTCTGCATGGATCCCGGCGCCCGGGGACAATTTCGTGCTAAAACTGGTGCTTCTGTTCTTCGGCATCGTCCTCACCGGCATCGGTGCAGCGATGTCACTGAATATGCGAATCATTCCGAACCCCGGTGACGGTATCGTACAGGCGATCGCCGACTGCATCCACAAACCGGTCGGATTTACGAAGAACTGTTTCGACCTCTGCAATATCTGCATTACCATCAGTGTGAGCCTGATTTTTACTCATCATCTGATTGGAATCGGCCTGGGTACGGTTTTAGCCGTTCTCGGTGTAGGCAGAGTCATTGCACTGTTCAATCATTTATTTAAAGATAAAATGAATCGTGCCGCCGGCGTGGAAGAGTAGTTTCTAAAACAACTCCTGCTTATATTTGATAGAATCCTCCTCCGTGATCTCCCGGATCACACGACAGGGATTGCCGACTGCCAGAGAGTTGGCGGGAATGTTTTTCGTTACGACACTCCCTGCGCCGATCACGCAACCCTCGCCGATCGTCACACCACCGGTAATGACGACATTGCTTGCGATCCAGCAGTTAGAACCGATTGTAATCGGTTTGCCGTATTCGTCATCATACAGAGTGCCGTCCGCCTTTTCTTTCATGTTCCGTTCTTGCCAGCGGAAAGGATGCATGGGCGTTGCCAGAGTGCAGTTGGGGCCAAAATACACATTATCGCCAATCGTCACCGGGCAGGTATCCAGCACTGTAAAATTAAAATTGGCAAAACATTTCTCACCGAAAGTGGTAAATACTCCATAGTCAAAATACACCGGTCCCTGCAGATAGGTTCCTTTTCCCTGATTTGGCACCAGTTCCTTGATGATGCTCCTGCGCAACTCTTCTTCATCTTCAAATACATTATTATAATGCTGTGACAATTTATGCGCTTTCAGACGGAGCTTCGCCAAAGTCTCATCACTACAATCATAGATTTTTCCTACCAGCATTTTTTCCTGTTCCGTCATTCTGTCTCCTCTCTGTCCAAATTCTCTTTTTTAAAATCCGACCATTCTTTCACTATTCAAATATAATAAAATATTCTCCGCCCAGTTCCTATTATTGCATCGCTTTTCTCGCGAGCTCCAGGCATCCCATGATCCCCTGGTCATCATGGAGGGAAGCCGGTACGACATAATGCTCCATGTCAGCCAGTTCCTCTGTTGCCACATATCCGTTGATATATTCCGCAAGTTTCCGACGGATCAAAGGGAACAACTGCTCCTGATGCATAACACCGCCGCCTAAGATGATCATCTCCGGTGAGATTGTCATCACATAGCCGGTCAGTGCCTGCGCGATGTAATCTGCTTCCAGATCCCACACTTCCGGACTGTCTGCCAGTTCGACAGCTTTCTTGCCCCAACGCTCTTCAATCGCCGGTCCGGCTGCCAGTCCTTCCAGACAATTTTTATGGTAAGGGCATTTCCCGGCATAGGTATCTGTGTCACGTTTTGTGATCAGGACATGTCCCGCCTCCGGGTGCAACATGCCGTGAAGCAATTCTCCGTTGATGTAAATGCCTCCGCCGACACCGGTGCCTATGGTCAGATAGATCACACATTTTTTGCCCTTTGCCTGCCCGAAAGTCACCTCTCCCAACACAGAACCGTTTACATCCGTGTCAAATCCTACAGGACAATGCAATGCTTCCCGCATCTGTCCGAGGATATTGCAATTCCGCCATGCAAGCTTCGGTGTCGTCGTGATGTAGCCGTATTTTTCCGATTCCCGATCTAATTCAACCGGTCCGAAACAGGCGATTCCCAACGCATCGATCTCCTTGTCCCGGAAATAGTCGATCATCTTCGGAATCGTCTCTTCCGGCGTGGTCGTAGGAATGGATATCTGTTCATAGATCTCACCGTTCTCGTTGCCGATTGCACAGACCATTTTCGTGCCGCCGGCTTCCAATGCACCCAGACGCAATTTTGCCATACTGTAATCCTCCCGATATTATTATGCCGTCAGTATAACAAATTTCTCAGCGTATGTTAATTACTTTCTGTCCTTTCAAATATTTTTCCTTCCATCTCTTCCATCATTACATTACTGTTGCGGAATACGCACAGGATGATTCCCACCATCACGGAATTCACCAGGCAGTTCCCCAGCCCGTAAGCCAGAAAAGGAATGGATACCGTGTAGTAGATGCCAAATCCGAAGTTCACCAACACATCCACTGCAATACGCAGAAGAATGCTCATGCTGCATACACTCCCCAAAAGCAGTGCGGCGCGGTTGTTCTGGCGCAGGGAAATATGCAGGGCATAGCAGGCAAATACCACCAGTGCCAGCACCACAAGGATTCCCACTGCGATTCCCAGATACCGGAAAATGCTGTGAATCATATAAACGGTAAGACTGTCATGCGCCAGCACATCCGGCATAGCTTCCCCGTTTCCTCCGAACAGGGAAAAAGCATGCAGGTCCGTAAGAAGCGTACTGCGAATATAATCCACTCCCGTAGTTGCTTTTCCCGTAAGTGCTGCGAAAAAGCTTTGCATGCGCGCTGTGAGGTAGTCAGCCTTATAGCTGCCCACACCAACAACTGTCTTCAGACACAGACTTACACCAAACAGTATCCCTGCAAAAACCGGAAGCGAAGCAAGCCCATACAATACCTTTTTACTGCCCTTCAGGATTCCTCTTCCGACTGCCAGGTACAATATCGCCGTGGTCAGGATCATACTCTCCAACATTCCGGGCGCACAATTCGTATAAATTCCCAACAGACAGATCACACCAAGCGTCATTCCGTGCAGCAGTAAAATAAGTTTCCAGCCCCATGTGCGCAGGCGGTACAGCAGGCAGGTATACAACACCGGATACAGAATCCACAGAAAATACAACTTCAGATAAGTTGCCTGATAACCGACATGGTCAAGCAGATTCCGGGAAGCCGGGATGATCGTTCCCCCACGAAGTATCCCTGCCATAAAACCTGCCACCCCAAAGCAGCCGAGCAGCACATAGACCCATTTTACCAGTTTCATATAGTTTCCATATAATAGGAACAAAATCACACCAATTCCTATAGCATTATAGAGTAACGTATTCCTAAGATAGTCCGCTGTCCACTCTTCCCCTGCCACTTCCGGGAACAGGAGACTCTGCATAAAAATCCCAAATACCGTCAGCGCTGCAGTGATTCCGAACAATAGCACCGGGAACTGCGGTCTGTGGATCCGGTTCAGTTCCTGTCCTGTCTGCACCGGATCTCCCATCTGGCGCACCGCTTCCGCGGCGGCTGCCTGCGGCGTCATGCCGTCTTTCAGATAATCCGATGTCTGCTCTTCGATATGGTTCCCAATCTCCTTACGAATCGCCGCTCTTGCGTGGGCGTTCTCGATCTGCTCCCCGAGAGCATCCAGATATTCTTGTATTCCCTGCTCTTTTTCTTTTCTATTCATATCCCTATACCTCACCATGTTCCACAATTTTCATCATATTCCTTGAAAACTCAGTACACCGGACACAGCCGTCTGATACTCCTGCCACTCTTTCTTTTTCTCTTCCGCATGCCTTTTCCCCGTAGGGGTCAGGCGGTAATATTTTCTCGTCTTTCCGGAAGAATTGTCCTCGTATGATACCACATCTCCCTTGCTCTCCAGGGAATGCAGCAGGGGATACAGTGTCCCCGCCTTGAGTTCAAAGACGTTATTGGACTTCGCCCGCAGGGCCTCGATCATCTCATACCCATACATATCCCCCGTCTCCAACAGACGTAAGATCATCATTGCCATGCTTCCCTGTACCAGATTCTTGTCGATTGCCATAAGTTTGCTCCTCCTTCTTATTGTAACGATTCCGAGACCTGAATTTCTTTGTTAAAGCTGCTTGTTTTTAGTGTCCGCAGAACCAAATACCTGCTGCGCAGCAGATTGATTTTTCATAGTCTTGTTATATAGGCTATCTATATATCTTATATCACGTTTTATATCGGCTGTCTATATATTTTGAGAAAATTATTTGTAATTATTAACGCTTCCTTTCACAGGTCATCGTATGTTATACTGTCCACAGGCAAATTGCCGTTTAGCAACAATAACTCAACATTTTTATATAAAACAAAGGAGGGCATATTTACTATGCAGAAAATATGGATCGTCGGCTCCCTCGGTCACATGGGGCAGGCACTGATCAGATTATTGGATATGATGGAATATGAATTATACGAGACGGACAAGGACGAGCTGGATATCACGGACGAGCACGAAGTGTCTCTGTTCATGCACAGGAACCGTCCGGATGTCGTGATCAACTGTGCCGGTTATCACCCTGCAGCAAACGGAGCGCAGGCGGATACCGACATGGCCTATAAAGTCAACGCCGTAGGTGCGAGGAATCTGGCACAGGCCGCAGAGAGCATCCAGGCAAAAATGATCCAGATTTCCACGGATGACGTATTTTCCAGCGTATCCGACACACCCTATAATGAATTCGATGATGTGAATCCAGTCAGCCTTTTTGCCAAGTCCAAATACGCCGGAGAGAAATTCGTCTCCCAGCTGATGACCCGTTATGTCATTATCCGCAGTTCCTGGATCTATGGCATCGGTAAGGACTTCCTGAACGAGATTCTGGAAGCTGCCGCCGATCCGAAAGTATCCTCTATGGAATTGTGGAACAATGACCGCGCCGTTCCGACATCCGCAGCAGAGCTCGCGCGCGTGGTAAAATTCTTCATCGACAACGACCATTACGGCATCTATCACGCCGTATGCAGCGGCGGTTCCTGCACCCGTCTGGAATTCGCGAAAGAGATCCTGCGGCTCGCCGGAAAAGAAGGCCAGCTTACTGTTACGGTAAAAGAAGATGCTCCGGAGAAATATTCCGTACTGGATAACATGATGCTGCGTATCACCGGAATCGACGAGCCGGGCGACTGGAAAGAAACTCTGGCTGCTTACATGAAAGAGACAGGAGGGTTGGAATAGTGGGAAAGACTGAAAACATGGAAAAGAAAGCAGATCATTCCGCCGAAAACGGCAAGAAGAAAATGGGGTTATCCACGAAAATCTTTATCTCCCTGCTCGCCGGTGCGATCTGCGGCGTACTGATTCACTATTATATGCCGGAAGGATATTTTAAGGACACGATCCTGATCAACGGTATCCTGTATGTCCTGGGTAACGGATTTATCCGCCTGATGCAGATGCTGGTCGTACCTCTGGTGTTCTGCTCTCTGGTCTGCGGTGCCATGGCTATCGGTGATACGAAGGCGTTGGGAACCGTCGGTGTGAAGACAATCCTGTTCTATCTGTGCACCACCGCGCTCGCTATCTGCGTCGCACTGGGTGTCGCCAGCCTCATCAATCCGGGCGTTGGCCTGAATATCGCACTGCCGGAAGATGCTGCCGAGGTTGCCACCACGCAGGTGGATTTTGCAGAGACGTTACTGAATATCATCCCGAAAAATATCTTTACCTCCCTGGCTGCCGGAGACATGCTTCCGGTCATCTTCTTTGCTTTATTCGTAGGTATCCTGCTGGCTGCTATGGGCAACCGAGTATCTACCGTAGCGAACTTCTTCAGCCAGTTCAATGACATTATGATGGAAATGACTACCGCCGTCATGAAGGCCGCTCCTATCGGCGTGTTCTGCCTGATTGCCAAGACATTCGCCGGCATCGGCTTCGACGCATTTGTCCCGATGTTAAAGTATATGGGAAGTGTTATCCTCGCTCTGGCGGTACAGTGCTTCGTCGTATATCAGGTCATGCTGTTTGCATTTACCCGGTTGAATCCTTTTAAGTTCATCAAAAAGTTCTTCCCGGTCATGACCTTTGCATTTTCTACTTCGACCAGTAACGCGACGATTCCTCTGTCCATCGACACACTTTACAAAAAAATCGGTGTTTCCAAGCAGATTTCGTCCTTTACCATTCCCCTCGGTGCCACCATCAACATGGACGGTACTTCCATCATGCAGGGTGTGGCCGTGGTATTTATCGCACAGGCTTACGGCATTCCTCTGACACCCGCTGCCATCGCCACCGTCATTGCCACCGCAACGATCGCGTCCATCGGTACTGCCGGTGTTCCCAGTGTCGGTCTGGTGACATTGTCCATGGTGTTGACTTCTGTAGGACTTCCTACGGAAGGTATCGCACTGATCATGGGTATCGACCGTATCCTGGATATGCTGCGTACCGCCGTGAATATCACCGGTGATGCGGTATGTACCACCATCGTTGCCAAACAGCAGGGCGCCTTTAATGAAAAGACCTTCCGGGCAGATAACTGATTGGATTATTATTTCAGAAAGAAAAACTCCCGTCCGTACAGTGTATTTCAAATACGCTTGTACCGGATGGGAGTTTTTGTCACTTCAGCTTACTCAGCTTCGCAGGATTGGCGATCACGATCAGCCGCATGGCCGTTGTCAGAGGCATCTGCGGATCAATGTTCGTATTGACTTTTTCGCCCTCTATGATAGCAACGACATTGACGGAATATTTCTTACGAAGATTCAATTCGATCAGATTTTTGCCGATCCACTGTTGTTTGACTTCCAGTTCCACCATGGAGACATCTTCCGCCAGTTCAATGATATCAATAAATCCGGAGCTCATAAGGTTCTTCGCCAGGCGGATTCCGGATTCCTTCTCCGGAAATACCACACGATCCGCACCCACACGGCTTAAGATCTTACAGTTCATCTCACTGGAACATTTGGCGATGACGGTCTTCACGCCCAGTTCTTTGCAGAGCATCGTTGCCATAACGCTTTCCTCCAGATGATTTCCCATCGTCACGATGACCACATCCATATTGGGGATTCCCAGCTGCCGCAAAGCTTCCGGATCGGTGACGTCCGCGCATTTACAGTACGGAATCTCCGCAATCGCAGCATTGACCACTGCCTCTCTGTTATCTACCGCCAACACTTCCGCGCCATCATCCACCAGTTCTTTTGCCACACTTCTTCCGTATCGTCCCAACCCGAATACCGCATATGTCTGATTCATTCCCATAATTTTCCCTTTCCTATCCTACACTGATCTCCTCCGTAGGATTCTTTACAATATTTTTGTTCTTTTTCTGCGTACTGAATGCCACAACCAGGGAGATCGGTCCGACTCTTCCCAGATACATGGTCACAATAATAATCATTTTCCCGAGTGCCGGCAAAGTCGCTGTCAGATTCCTGGTCAGTCCTACCGTAGCGGCGGCGCTTACCGTCTCGTATACGATGTCGATTACATCCGCATCCGTCACTGCCGACAGCAGGATCGTAGACAGCGATGCAATCAGGAAAAACATGCTCACAACAGCCACCGATTTGTTTACAGCCTGCTTGGGAATGTTCCTGTGGAATAATTCCGCGTCTTCCTTATTGCGTATGGTGGCAAACATGGATACCAGTAACACGGCAATCGTGACCGTCTTGATACCGCCTGCCGTTCCCACCGGAGAACCGCCGACCAGCATCAGCAGCACAGAAATGATTGCTGAAGTATTCGTCAGATCCTGCTGGGGAATCGTGGCAAATCCCGCAGTTCTCGTCGTCACCGACTGGAACAGCGACGCCAGTATCCTCTGCCCTGTTGTAAAATCCCTCATTGTCAAAGGATTGTTATATTCAAATACATAAAAAGCCGCTGCTCCGACTAAGATTAACGATATGGTCATGGTGAGCGCAATTTTGCTGTGAAGTGTCAGCTGTCGGAAGCATTTTAATTTCTGTTTCCGGATATTTTTCAGTACACGCAGAACATCCCACCAGACAATGTAGCCCAGTCCGCCCAGCACGATCAACAGCATCGTCACCAGATTGACCATCGGCTGAAACACATATCCACACAGACTGTCTTCTCCCATAATGTCCATCCCCGCATTACAAAAAGCGGAAATCGCATTAAAAATCGAAATCCAAATTCCCCGCAGCCCGTACTCCGGCACAAATACTGTCATGTACAAAAGTGCTCCGGTTCCTTCCACGACCAGCGTACCGATCAATACTTTGCGTAAGAATTTGACAATTCCGGAGATATTATTCAGATTAAACACGTCCTGCAGCATCTGTCGGTTCCCCAGACCCAGCCTCCTGTGCAGTCCCATCATCACGCCATACATGACCGTGATCACGCCCAGTCCACCCAGTTGAATCAGCACCAGGATCACGATCTGTCCCCAGACGCTCCAGGTCGAATATGTCGGTACCGTCACCAGTCCGGTCACACAGATAGACGTTGTTGCGGTAAACAGAGCATCAATATACGGGACCGCTTCCCCGGTAGCAGAGCTGAACGGTAATGCCAGCAGAATACTTCCTACCACGATGGCACAGAAAAAGCTCAGCATGATCTTCTGAGTGGTAGACAGTTTTATTCTTTTTTTCTTGTTCATGTAACACCTTTTTCTGTATCTCTACACATCTTTCGTGGTCAAAATTTCAAAACATCACAACCTTTTCAATCCCTGACCACAATAATACGATTATAACATATCTTCGCATAAAAAAACTCCTATTCGGAACAGTTTCCTTTTTCTGTATCCGAACCGGAGTTTTTATATTATACAATTACACTTTGAATCGATAGCCGACACCCCAGATGGTCTCGATATACTGCGGCTTCGCCGTATCTTTTTCGATCTTCTCGCGGATCTTCTTGATATGCACGGTAACCGTGGCAATATCTCCGATGGAATCCATATCCCAGATCTCACGGAACAGTTCTTCCTTGGTGAAGACATGGTTGGGATGCTCCGCCAGGAAAGTCAGCAGATCAAATTCCTTGGTAGTGAAGGTCTTCTCCACACCATCAATATAAACACGTCTCGCCGTCTTGTCGATACGGATACCACGGATCTCCACGATGTCATTCTGCTGCTTCTGGTTCGTACCCACCAGTCTCTCATAACGAGCCATGTGTGCTTTCACGCGGGCTACCAGTTCGCTGGGGCTGAAAGGCTTGGTCATATAATCATCCGCGCCCAGGCCTAAGCCGCGGATCTTATCGATATCGTCCTTCTTCGCTGATACCATAAGGATGGGAATATTTTTCTCTTCCCGGATCTTCTTACATACTTCAAAGCCGTCCATACCGGGCAGCATCAGATCCAAAATGATCAGATCATAATCTCCGGCCAGTGCCGTCTTTAATCCCTCGTCACCGGTATTGCAAATGTCTACCTTGAAATCGCTGAGTTCCAGATAATCCTTCTCCAGATCTGCGATCGCCACTTCATCTTCAATAATCAAAATTTTGCTCATAATGCATCCATCCTCCATTTTTTGTTTACACTGTCTGCTTTCTTTCCTCTATACCGTCACTGCCGTTATTTTCCCGGCTGCAGTTCAATATATTTTCTCAGGACGAAGTGCATACAGGTGCCTTCTCCCTCTTTTGCCGTAGCCCATACATAACCGCCATGATCTTCTATGATCTTTTTGACAATGGAAAGTCCGATACCGCTGCCTCCCTGTGCGGAATTCCGGGATGCATCCGTGCGGTAAAAACGTTCGAAAATCTTCTGCAGATCCTTCTGGGCGATTCCCTTTCCGTTGTCCTCGATCTCTACCCGAATGGAATCCACCTCGTCGAGAATCCGGATATCAATACGTCCTTGCGGCTTGTCCATATATTTTACGCTGTTGCTGATAATATTATTGATGACCTTCTTCATCTGCTCCGGATCCGCTATGACAACCGTATCGGGAGCCACCAGATTGGAATAATTCAGCTTGATTCCGCGCTGCTCCAGATCCAGTCCGACCTCTTCCACACAGTCTCCGAAATAATCTGCCACGTTGATACGGTGGAAATTATACGGGATCCGGTTGTTATCAATACCGGAATAGGTGGTCAGTTCGTTGATCAGGCGGTCCATATCAATGGCCTTGTTATAGATGGTCTTAATGTATTTATCCATCTTCTCCGGTGTATCCGCTACGCCGTCCATGATTCCTTCCACATAGCCCTTGATCGCTGTAATGGGGGTCTTCAGGTCATGAGAGATATTGCTGACGAGCTCCTTGTTCTGCTTCTCGTGCTGGATATTCTCTTCCGTAGATTCCTTCAGGCGCAGGCGCATATCCTCATAATTGCGATAGAGATCTCCGATCTCTCCTTTGGCATCCGTCTCCAGAACATAGTCGAAATTTCCCTCTTTGATCTTGCGCATTGCCACGTTCAATTCATTGATGGGTTCGAACACGCCCTTATGGATCCACTGCGTCAGCATCATACTGGTGAAGATCAGTATCACGATAATGGCGATAAACATATCGATCAGCAGATGCCTGGAGATCAGCGAATTCACCTTTGTGATAATGAATACGCTGCCCGGCGTTCCGTCCCGGAAAGTGAAATCGATCTGCTTCACGTATTTTTCCAGTTCATTATAGAAGTATCCGCTGTCATCCGATAGATTCTCTTCCCCATAGGCCGGCAATTTATCAAATATCTTCTGTGCAGCATCCTCATTGCCCGCGTAGTACAGCTCGTCACCTTTCCTTACAATAATATAGGTAGACTTCCTGGATACTTCTGCATTCACATGATCCAGATATTCCTTGTCTTCCAGTTTACTGCTGTCCTGCTTCGCCTGATCCACCAGCACATAATAGGCCTGATCCGTGGTATTCGTGAATTCCTTAAAATTCTCCGACATCATGGAATAGTCAATGTCCGTCAGACTTAAACCCTGAGAAAAATTCATCAGATAAATGGCAATCATCACAAACGCCATGATTGTCAAAAGCAGCGGCAATAAAATAATACTTAAAAATGTTACCCGGAGTCTTGTCTTAAATTTCATAATTGTTCCCTCACTTACGCTAAGTATAGCATAAAAAACAGATATCTGTGTATAAAGGAAGCGAGAATATCCTAAAAAATTTATAAAGTCGTGTAACTCAAAAAAAATTCTATTGACATTATTTTTGTTTCATGTATAATAGGCTTATAAGAAAACAGTAATCATTACTATTATCAAGAAAGGGGTACACATGGCACTGAAAAGAAGCAGGCAACGGGAAATGATCAAGACATTTCTCATGGGACGTAAGGATCATCCTACCGCGGATGTAATCTATTCCAATCTGAAGCAGCAGGATCCGAACTTAAGTCTCGGCACTGTCTACCGCAATCTGACACTTTTGTCAGACATGGGTGAGATCTTACGGCTCCGCGTCGGCGACGGAGTAGATCACTTTGATGCCGATACTTCCGAACATTATCATTTCGTATGTACCGAATGCGGAAGCGTTATCGATCTGGATATGGATAGTATTGATTCTATCATGGAGACGGCCGGAGAGCGATTCGACGGCAAGATCCGGGGACATGTCACTTATTTCTACGGCACCTGTCCCGCCTGTACCAGGGTTGCTACGGAGTCCACGCTTTCTTAATATTAATAGAAAGAGTCCACTTCGTTCCATAAACAATAAGAGACTTGCAAAGCAAGGCTCACGCAAAAAGAGAAAAAACAAAAATATTTCATCAGAGAAAAGGAGAAAAAAAATTATGGCAAAGTATGTATGTCAGGTATGTGGTTATGTTTATGAAGGTGAAGAGGCTCCTGCAGAATGCCCCATCTGTCACGCTCCCGCTTCCAAGTTCACGAAGCAGGCTGACGAGAAAGTATGGGCTGCAGAGCATGTAGTAGGAGTAGCACAGGGTGCTCCCGAAGATATCCTCGCTGACCTGCGCGCCAACTTCCAGGGCGAGTGCTCTGAGGTAGGTATGTATCTTGCAATGGCAAGAGTCGCTCACAGAGAAGGCTATCCCGAGATCGGTCTGTACTGGGAGAAGGCAGCTTACGAAGAGGCTGAGCATGCTGCAAAATTCGCAGAGCTGTTAGGTGAAGTTGTTACCGATTCCACCAAGAAGAACCTGGAGATGAGAGTAGATGCCGAGAACGGTGCTACCGCAGGCAAGTTCGACCTCGCTAAGAGAGCAAAAGAGCTGAACCTCGACGCTATCCACGATACCGTACACGAGATGGCACGCGACGAAGCCCGACACGGTAAGGC
>JBNMHS010000065.1:0-14555 GCA_050872885.1 Acetatifactor sp. | reverse complement strand
GATTAAGCCCGCTTTGGATGCGGTATAATTTGCCTGCCCGGCATTTCCCATAATTCCGCTGACGGAAGCGATGTTGACGATCTTACCGCTGCGCTGCTTCATAAATGCCTTGGTCAGATACTTGATCATGTGGAATGCGCCCTTCAGATTTGTGTCCATTACCGTATCAAACTCTTCTTCGGTCATACGGACAATGAGATTATCCCGGGTGATTCCGGCGTTGTTCACCAGAATATCCACTCTTCCATACTTTTCCAGTACCGCTTTGGCAAAGGTGTCGCTCTCTGCCGCATCTGCCACATTGCATTTCACAGCCTCCGTAGTGCCACCGGCCGCGCGAATCTCTGCCACTGTGGCTTCTGCCGCTTCTGCGGAACCGTTATAATTAATAATCACTGTCGCTCCGTTTGCTGCCAATGTCAGTGCAATCGCTCTTCCGATTCCTCTGGAAGCCCCTGTGACAATCGCTATTTTCCCTGTTAACATGCCAGTTCCTCCATCACACGATCCAGATCTTCCGGCTTTTCTATATTGTATACCTTTACATTCCTGTCAATCTTACGGACAAAGCTGCTGAGCGTCTTACCGGGTCCGATCTCAACGAAGGTGTCAATACCATCGGCAATCATACGCTCTACGCTCTGGCTGAAGCGTACCGGACTGGACACCTGCTGTTCCAGTAACGCGGCGACTTGTGACGCATCTGTCACATAATCTGCCGTTACATTGGACAGATATGGGATCCATGGGGTATTTATTTTAACGTTTTTCAATTCCTTTGCCAGTTGTTCCCCTGCTGTCTTCAACAGGGCAGAATGGAACGGTCCGCTGACTTTCAGCGGAACGCAGCGTTTTGCGCCGTTTTCCTTCAAAGCTTCCGCTGCTTTCTCCACTGCCCCGGCTTCTCCTGTGATCACAATCTGTCCGGGGCAGTTGTAATTAGCCACAGAGACGACTTTGCCGGTTTCTTTTGCTGTCCGTTCGCAGATTGCTGCCACAGCATCTCCGTCCAGTCCCAATACTGCTGTCATGGCTCCGCCTTCCGGATAGGCCTCCTGCATATAGATACCACGCATCCGGATGATACGGAGCAGATCCGGCAGCTCCATCACACCAGCTGCAGCCAGCGCCCCATATTCTCCTAGGCTTAAGCCTGCTGCCATCTCTGCTTTCAGACCCTTTGCCTCCAATACTTTCAGAATAGCCACTTCCATGGTCAGCATGGCGATCTGCGTATATTCCGTAATATTGATATAAGGATTTTCTTCAAAGGTCAGCTGCTCCATAGAGTACGGATGTCCGCTTTCCGCCTGCTTTTCCCGCTTATCCTGCCAGTACAGATTCTGGAGCACCTTGTCTGCCAGCTTCCATACTGCCTGTGCTTCCGGGTAGGTATCGTAGAACTTCTTGCCCATTCCTATGTACTGGGATCCCTGTCCCGGGAATAAATATGCAATTCTGCTCATTTTGTCATCTCCTAATTACTATGTGATGCTATTGTCCCCTCGGTTACAGCACATTTTTATAATGCGCCGTTTTCCATATAACTACGCTGCCTGGCGCTGTTCGAAATCTGTTGTCAGCGGTTACCTGTCGCTATATTTTATTTATGCTGTCCTTGTGCCGCTATGCACTCCTGCGCCTGCTGCACTGTTTCTTCAATAATCTCACGGCAGGTCTGTTCTCTGCGGATCAATCCTGCGATCTGCCCAGCCATCAGGGTTCCATTTACGGTATCTCCGTCCTGTACTGCCTTCCTGAGAGATCCCAGCGTCAGCTTTTCCAGTTCCATGAAATCTGCATTTTCCTTTTCCAGCTTCAGATACTCTCTGGTCATCTGATTGCGCAGGGAGCGCACCGGATGTCCGGTAGACATTCCCGTCACCACGGAGTCGATGTCTTTGGCCTTAACAATCTGGTTCTTATAATTTTCATGCACGATGGACTCCTTCGATGCCACGAAACGGGTTCCCATCTGGATTCCCTCGGCTCCCAGCATGAAGGCCGCCGACATGCCTCTGCCGTCCGCAATACCTCCGGCCGCAACCACCGGAATCGATACCGCATCCACCACCTGGGGAACCAGCGCCATGGTCGTGGTGGAACCGATATGTCCGCCGCTCTCCATGCCTTCCGCCACTACGGCGTCTGCGCCGGCCCGTTCCATCATCTTCGCCATAGCCACACTGGCCACCACCGGGATGACTTTCACTCCGGCATTCTTCCACAGTTCCATGAATTTTCCCGGGTTTCCCGCACCTGTCGTTACCGCTTTTACTCCTTCTTCCACGACGATCTTCGCTACTTCCTCCGCATTGGGATTGAGCAGCATGATATTCACGCCGAAGGGCTTATCCGTCAGTTCTTTACACTTCCGGATTTCCTCCCGCACGATCTCCGCCGGAGCAGAAGCTGCGCCGATGATACCTAAACCTCCGGCATTGGATACTGCCGCTGCCAGATTATGTTCCGCCACCCATGCCATGCCGCCCTGGAAAATGGGATATTCTATTTGTAGAAGTTCCGTAATCTTTGTTTTCATTGTCTCTCTGATCCTTCTCGTCGTTCTGCGTTATATTACCTATTCTGATGTCGGGGTCAAAAGCCCCCGCCTTTGATGCCTACGGATTGCGAATACTTGCATTCAGGCAGATATGCAGTTCTTACGCATGCTCCTGAATATATCTGATAACATCACCTACAGTTGCCAGATTTTCCAGTTCCTCAGAAGGAATGGACACTCCGTATTCCTCCTCAAATGCCATTACCAGTTCAAACAGATCCAGGGAGTCCACTTCCAGATCCTCCTTAAAACGGGTTGCCTCCGTGATTTCTACATTCTCCTGGTTTAACTGTTCTCTGATGATGGCTGCTACTTTTTCTAACATGTTTTTGCTCTCCTTATACATTTCATTATTGTGTTTCTGATACCTTGTTTTACTACTTTGTCGTCTCCGGCGTGTTCGCTTTCCCTTCGAAATTGTTGTCAGTGTTGACCTTTTTCATTTCAAGTCTATCTTCCGCCATATTATTTTGACTATCAAAGTATTTATTTGCAATATACTACGCAGATGTTGTTCTGTCAACATCTTTTTTTATTATTACCACCTGAAACTTATTATCATAGCTTCAACAGTAAAATCAGGATTTTTCGTTTCTCCCCTTGCCAAACCGGCATTTTTCAGATAAAATAATCTACGTTGTAATATTTGGAGACGTATCGAAGTGGTCATAACGGGGCGCACTCGAAATGCGTTAGCCCTTCTCGGGCACGTGGGTTCAAATCCCACCGTCTCCGCGCATAAAAAAGCCGGTAATCTGTTTTCACAGACTATCGGCTTTTTGATTTTAGAAAAATGTGTTATGCCTCCCGCAGTATCTGCATAATCGTATCATAATGCTCCGGATTGTGCGGGAAGGTGCAGCCTGAGCAGTCCTTGATCCGTCTGCCGTTTTTCTCGAAATACCGGGGATTCCCGGGGCAGTGCTCCAGGCGGTACATGGGGCAGTAACAGAACAGGCAGTTGAAATCCGTAAGTCCCTTGTGGCAGGGGAAATATTTACAATCTCTGTTCTCAAAAAAACGATATGAGTTTTCCATGCTGATATCGACATCCTCCCATTGATTACAAATTTTGTGCCATTGGCACAAATTTGCGTGTGAAACTTAGAACTTCTTCACGAAAGAGCCTTTGCTCTGAGTGATTAGAAGTTCTTTTCACACTTCTTCCGCCATGCACATTCCATGGGCAACATTCTGCTCCTTCAGTTGTTCCTCTAATTGATTCAGAGCATCGTCCTCGTCTTCCGCAAATATAACCGCCTGATAGACCTCCTCCGGTCCTTCCGGAGCCAGTGCCGTCACTTCATACATCTGCATGATTGTTACCTCTTATCTTTCCGATACATTTCACCCCAAAATTATGCATCGTTCTTCTATCAGTCTTTCAAATCTTTTTATCCTTTCGGCAATAATCCCCTCGGTGATCTTAATAAAACATAGTTGGTTCCATTTCATTGTCGTGCACAATTTTCATTAATGAAAGCATTGCTAAATTATGAATCGTATCTCTCACTTCGTATTCTTTTTCCTGTTTCCAATGCGGTTTCCAGTTAAGAACATAATCATAAATATCTTTATCGGAAATAATCGCCTCGCTCAAAGCTAACTGATCATAAGCGTATAAAACCGTTGCAATCATTTCGGCCTGTTCCGTCCTTTTTACTCTGGCAAATAGATCCACTGTTTTGACAACAGCATTCCATTCTTCCTCTGTATATCTATCTTTTTTCAACACAACGCCATCTGCAACACTCAATGAAATCATTCTTCCCAATTGTTTCTCAACAATCAGATTTGCATTTGCCAATGCTACTATGGATTCCTTTGCCTGCGGGGAATATGGGCCAAATTCTCCTTTGGAAAAAACGAATCCTGTATCAACACCATTTCTGGTGAGTACATAACATATTTTTTGATAAATTGTTCTTCCTACTTTTAATGAGTACTCTCTATTATTTAATTCCTTAATTACCTGAAGAATCAAATACCACTTCGAATTAACTTGAATTTGTCTGCTTCCGAGCATTTCCTCCTGTAAAGATTCCTGTTCCAAAAAATCAGTCGATAATTCTTTGGGATTAGTGCCAAAAGGCGCATATATCTCTATTCGAATTGGTAATTCTTTTAATTTACTATACATTATCGGGCCGACAACTCTCCATGTCAGCCCTCCGTTCCCACAACCTAATGGTGGAAATGCGATACTGTCGATCCCCATTTTTTCATAATTATTAACAAACCAGTCTAATCCGTCAATAACATATGATAATCTTGATGGTGATCTCCAATGATCTTTGGTCGGAAAATTAATAATCTTAATATCTCCATTATCATATAAATATGGTGCCCCCGGTTTTACTTCACCGGAATTACATTTTTTAACATACTGTGTATACATATCAGGATATCTTTTTTTGAATTCCAAAGCAATTCCCTTGCCCATTACGCCCACACAGTTGATCGTATTTACAATAGTAGTGCACTTACTGGAAAACATATCTCCAATTTTAACTATCATCTAATTGACTCCTTTAGAAGAAAACCCTTGGTTCCATTTGAATTTGCTTATCAAATCCGACATTCTGTAACTTTTCAGCCGCTACTTCATTTATTACAGCAGCACATATTACATAATCATATGGTATAACATGCGGAACTAATACTTCTGCACATTTAATAGATTTCTTGCGCATTTGTTCAAAATAATCTTCATCTATCCAATATCTTGCATATACCAGATCAAAATCTATCAAATTCATCCCCATTTCCGGTGAATAAAAACTGGCATAATCACTCGAAGCGTTTCTGTCAGAAATAATCACACCAGGTATGTCTAAAATTTGATAATCAATTTTTAAAATACAAATATTTTCATTTTGACTTCTCCTGGCCGAAAGCATCGGGTTATGCGGATCAAAATAAACATTAGCATATTGATGCAATTTTAAGCCGTTCGGAATTTTGACATTATCTCTTCTTTCTTGCACTTCATTCATCGCAATGGATGTATGTGTAACGCGTTGGGCTCTCTCATTTGATAACAATCCCCTTCGCATTATGGAAGGAATATTGTCAATCGCCTGAATATTATATAACCCCGTTTGTTTTGTTCTTTCAACGAATATCTCCGATCCCCTCATCAATAATCCTCCCCTAATGCTTTATTATACATTGTAAGGATAACACAATTTTGCAAAAATGTCGAACATTTGTTTGTATTTTATAACTTCTTACCCTCTATCTTTTCTCCCCGGCACCGCTTCCATGTCAAACATACCCAATGCAACATTTACCTTGTCCATCCGCACGGTCTCTTTCCCCTGTTCCAGATCTCTGACAAAGCGAAGTCCCAATCCCGAACGCATTGCAAACTCTTCCTGTGTCAGTCCGACTGCTTTTCTGTTTTCTTTTATAAATTCTGCAATCTTATTCATTATTATATCCATCCTATTATCGCTTATTATATACCCGTTCGGGTATATTTTCAACATTCTTCTTTGCTTTTATACCCGATAAGGTATATTTTTGTTCATTTCTCTACAGATTATACCTTATCGGGTATAATTTATTTTTTTGCAAGCGAAAAGCGCCACTCCGGGGAAGAGTGCCGCTTTTCAGGAGAGATTTATGTATTGAATGTTGCTGGCTTAAGTAAGTTAACCCTTGACACTGCCCATTGCCACGCCCTGGACAATGTACTTGGAAAGGAACAGGTATACGATGATAACAGGGAAGATGGAGAATGCAATCGTTACATACACCTGGCCCATATCAAACTTCAGGAAGTCTGCGGAACGCAGCTGAGCGATCAGGATAGGTAATGTCTTCATCTTGTCATCATGCAGAACCAGTGCCGGTGTGAAGTAGTTATTCCAGTTCGCTACGAAAGTGAAGATCGCCTGTACTGCGATTGCCGGCTTCATCAGCGGCAATACGATGGAATTAAATGTACGGAACTCACCGGAACCATCGATTCTGGCTGCCTCTACCAGAGACAGGGGCAATGCACTTTCCATGTACTGCTTCATATAGAAGAAAGTAGCAGGTGCTGCGATTGCCGGGATGATCAGGGGGATAAAGTTATCCTCCAACTTCATATCAGCTACCAACTGGATAAATCCGAGTGCGGTAACCTGGGTAGGAATGGTCATGATTGCCAGGATAAAGGTAAACATGAACTTCTTTAACTTAAAATCATATACATGGATCGCATAAGCGGTCATGGTAGAGAAGTAGGTACAAAGCACTGCACTGCAGGTTGCTACGATCAAACTGTTAAGCATACCTCTTACTACCGGCAGAGTTCCTGCCATAACGCCTTTCCAGTTCTGGATCAGATGTGTGCTGGGCAGCAGGGTAAATCCCTGTGTCAGCTCACCTTTGGATCTGGTTGCATTTACAAACAGTATATAGAACCAGAACAGGCAGAGAAAACTCATAATAACCAGTACGATATATGCAAGTGCTCTTCTGGCATGAATGCCCAGACCTTTTTTTGTCTCGTTTGTTTCTACGCTCAACATTTCTGCCACCTCCTACTTATCCTGTTTGCCGTTCGAGAACTTAAATACGATCAAGCTCAGTATACCTGTGATAATGAACAACATTACAGACAACGCACCACTCATTCCGTAGTTCTTACTGTACAAATGGTTGTTCAAGTACATGATCAGGGTCATACTGGATCTCATAGGATCGCCCTTGCCGTTGGTCAGGATCTGAGGTACATCGAACATCTGCAGACCACCGATCAGGGATGTGATCATTACGTAGATCAGAATCGGCTTCAACAAAGGTAATGTAATTTTGAAGAATACCTGGGTAGAGGTTGCTCCGTCTACCTCGGCTGCCTCGAAGAGGGAAGTATCGATACCCATCATACCTGCCATCAGGAGGATCGTTGTATTACCAAACCACATCAGGAAGTTCATCAGCGCTACCAGACCTCTGGTACTCCATACGTTTGTAAGGAACTGATACGGCTCTTTTAAGATTCCGATCTGCATCAGCATTTCATTGATAGGACCACCATCAGAGAACAGTGTGAAGAACAACATTGCAAATGCGGAAGCCATGATCAGGTTCGGCAGATAGATAACTGTCTTGAAGAATCTCTGTCCTTTTAATCTAAGACTGGGGTCTGAGAACCATGCACCCAGAAGCAGAGATATGATGATCTGAGGTACAAATCCCAGTACCCACATGATCAATGTATTCTTGGTGTACATCCACAGGTCCGGATTGGATAACAGCTTTGCATAGTTACCAAATCCGATGAAATTCGGTCCGATCTGTGTCAGTCCGGAACGGTAATTCTCAAAAAAGCTGTAATAAAATGTCCGGAACAACGGGATCAACTGGAATAATACATACACTACTACAAAGGGGATCAGGAAAATATAACCCCACTTATTATAGCGTACCACCTTTCCGCGTTTTACCTTTGCCATAATGATTCCTCCCTTTTGCCGTCATACTCTCTTAGCGACTTTACGTTTTTCGTGCCTTTCTTTGTTTCCGATAAGGCTCGCAGCAGCTCTCTTCTTTTTGTTCTTAATTATCTTCTTCCGAAAAAAGCTTCTGCCAACCGGGAATTTTGAGAGAAAAACCGTGCCCACCTGACCAGCCAGGCAGGCACGGTTCTCAATTCCTTATTGTTTCGCTATTCGCTTATCGTTTCAGATTAGTGAGTAAGCTCAGGATACTTCTCTTCTACAGCCTTGTAGAACAGATCCAGTGCATCATCCAGAGAAGCCTTGCCATCGAAGTAGTTCTTCATAGCATGCTGGAACTCTTCGTTACATCCCTGATCGTATGCAGACAGGTTGCTCAGATCGATCTTCTCAGCGCCTGCGCAGAACATAGCCAGAGGGTTCTGTCCGCCCAGTACCTTGCTCTGATAAGAGGTATCTGCTGCCATAGCTTCCATAGCGGGTTTGTTGTTTACGAAATCATCATCAGCTACAACGATCTCTTTCATGATGTCTTCATCAGTGGTCATCTTCAGGATGATATCCTTAACCAGAGAAGCGTTGTCGGTTCCGGTAGCACCGCAGATCCAAGTACCGCCCCAGAAGAAGCCCTGAGGTCCTTCAGTAGCGCCCCAGCCACCCTGGTTTGCGATAAATCCATCGGTATCAGCTGCCATGGAGAAGTTGATCAACCAAGCGGGTCCAAAGTAGCAGAATACTTTGCCATCGGGATAGAAGCCTTTGCTCCAGTCATCAGACCACAGATCGAAGGTACCGGTTTCCTTAGCGTCAACCATCTTCTTGGAGTCATCAACCCACTTCATCAGGTTGTCATCGATCACGATCTTGCCATCCTGTACCCATTTACCGGATACGTTGTTGGAATATACACGATAAGTATCGTTTACGGAAGATACCATGTTGTAACCTGCTGCTTTCATCTGCTCAGCGGTTGCGGTAAAGGTATCCCAGTCAGCTACTGCCTTCTGAACCTCTGCAGGATCATCGGTTCCCAGAACTTCCTTAGCAGCCTCACGGTTGTAAATCAGAACGCCGGGGCAGCCCTGCCATGAAACACCCTTCAGATTGCCGTTGGAGTCGGTAACAACATCCTTGGTGTACTGATACTGGTTAGCCAGATCTGCATCGGTGATGCCCAGATCCTTAACAGGCATTGTGTAGTCGGTATCAACATATTTCAGAGCGTAGTCAGCCTCAACCAGGAACAGGTCGATCTTGTCATCAGCTGCTGCATCAGCCTGCTTTAACAGTGCTGCATCCAGATTGTTCTGATAAGCGTTGTCATCTGAAGGAGTGATGTTCCACTTTACAGTGATGTCACCGATCTTACCGGTGGTTCCGTCTACTTCTTCATATCCGGGATAATGATCTGTCAGACGGCTCTTGAACTCTTCGTTCCAGCAGTAGATGTTGAAGACTTTGCCTTCTTCGGTTGCTGCTGCCTCTGTGGAAGCTGCTGCTTCAGTAGTAGCTGCTGCCTCTGTGGAAGCTGCGGGTGCTGCATCGGTGGATGCTGCAGGAGCTTCGGTGTTGCTGCTGCCACAACCTACCAGCATGCTGGCAAGCATAGCAGTTGTAAGTAAAGCACTAAGTACTTTTTTCTTCATGTTTGTTTCCTCCCATTTTGTTGAATGTTTGTTGTAAGTGTTTGTTGCATTTATATTCATATGGCTGCTTTCGCATTTTCCATATAAATGCCTGATTATTTTGTCGGGATCTGTGCTACCGACTGTCCTTCGACTACTTTCCCGGCGACAACGACCTGTTCTATGATCGTGGTCTTAGGTCTCTCAATGAGGCTGATCAATTCTCTGGCTGCCAGGCATCCGATCTGTTCTGTGTCCTGCTGGACTGTGGTAAGTCTCGGATCCAGCTGTCTGGTGGCCTGTATGCCATCATAGCCTGCTACCGAGATATCTCCGGGGATCTGTAATCCCCTTTGTCTGATAGCATTGATGCCTCCGAAGGAAGCGAAATCATCCGGGAAGATGATACATGTCGGCGGATCCGGCAGATCCAGTAGTTCGTTGGTCACGCGGTAGGTCGTCGTCGTGTCTCTGTAGGCTGCCTCTCTGATGTATTCATCGGGGATTTCCAGTCCCAGTCGCTCTGCCGTGCGGTAGAAGCTTGACAGACGTCCGGAGGTAACTGCTGACATTGCGCCGTGGATATAAGCGATTTTCCTATGTCCCCTGCTGTAGATATATTCCAACAGTTCCTTCATGCCCGTTACGTTGTCCGACATGATTGCGATACGATTGTTAAACAGATAGTCGATGGTGACTACCGGGATGGAACTCTGTACCAGTTCGATGACTTCGGGATCTCCGAAATCGATACAGGCAAGTACCACTCCGTCAAAGCCTCTGTATCTGCTGTGCTCCAGATAGGACATCCGATCCGGCCGGTTCTTGCAGCTATTAATAAAGGTAATATCATAACCGCTCTTCTCTGCCGTCCTCTTGAAGCTGTCCAGCACACTGGAAAAATAATCATGGGTAAGACCGCTTCTCGCTTCATCTGCGAAGAGGACGCCGATTCCGTAAGTCCGGTTCGTCTTCAGAGCTCTTGCGGAAAGGTTCGGGGAATATCCCATTTCCTTAGCCACCCGTCTGATGTTTGCTTTTGTTTCTTCTCCAATGTCCTTGTGGTCGTTCAGTGCTTTGCTAACAGTTGCAACGGAGACTCCACAAATCTTGGAAATGTCTTTCAGTGATGCCATATCGTGCTCCTGTTCCTTGTCTTCATCATTCCGTCCGACCTGTTTTGTAACTTAATCGTTTTCGTAGTTTTAATATATAACACATTTGAGCATTTTGCAATACTTTTTTGCAGTTTTTTTCCAAAAAGTATCCATTTTGTCTATAATTACCAATTTGAGATAGGTAGTTTTGTACATTTGGCTTGTACATCAAATGAGTTTCTTCCATATAAAGGCAATATATGCGATAACGTTTGATACGTTTTTGTTTCGTAAATCCCGTTTTTCGGAGATCCTGCCGCTTTGTATCTTCTGCCTATCTTTTCCCACCGTTTTTGTATACATTGCGCATTTTGCGGGCTTTTTTAAGATTCGTATTGCTTTTTTGCAGTTGCTTCTGTATAATACTAATCAGAATTTCGGATTACTTAATCGTTTACTGAATATTAAGAAATCCGTAACGATAAAAGCAAACACTCAACATACAACAACATGAAAGAAGGAGATTTTCTTATGAAGTATGGTCATTTCGATGATGTGCATCAGGAATATGTCATCACCACCCCCAAGACTCCGCTTCCCTGGATCAACTATCTGGGCTGCAACGAGTTTTTCAGTCTGATATCCAACACCTGTGGCGGATATACCTTCTATAAGGATGCAAAACTGCTGCGTCTGACCCGTTACCGTTACAACAACGTACCCGCAGACATCAACGGCAAGTATCTGTACATCAAGGACGGGGATACCGTATGGAATCCCGGCTGGCAGCCTACAAAGACCGAGCTGGACTCTTACGAGTGCCGTCACGGTATCGGTTACAGCCGCTTTACTTCTTCCAAGAGCGGTGTGAAGGCTTCCGTGCTCTCCTTCGTTCCTCTGAACGATAACTGCGAGATCTCCCAGCTGACCCTGACCAACGGAAGCTCCGAAGATAAAAAGCTTTCCATCTTCTCTTATGTAGAATGGTGTCTGTGGAATGCCGATGACGATATGAAGAACTTCCAGCGTAACTTAAGTACCGGTGAAGTAGAAGTACAGGATTCTACTATTTATCATAAGACCGAGTATCGTGAGCGCCGTAATCATTACGCTATTTATTCCGTAAATACGAAGATCGACGGCTTTGATACCAGCAGAGATGCTTTCCTGGGTGCCTACAGAGGTGCCGACTCTCCCGAAGCGATCGAGAACGGTAAATGTACCAATTCCATGGCAAGCGGCTGGTCACCCATCGCTTCCCATCAGATCAATGTAGACCTGGCTCCCGGTGAGACGAAGACTTTCATCTTCGTACTTGGTTATATCGAGAATCCCGAAGACGAGAAATGGGAATCCTACGGTGTGATCAACAAGACCCGTGCGAAGGCAATGATCGCCAAGTATCAGACCGACGCACAGGTAGAAGAAGCTTTCGCAGCATTGCAGGCTTACTGGAAGCAGCTGTTGGCACGCTATACCGTAGAATCCGGTGACGAGAAAGTCAACCGTATGGTCAACACCTGGAACCAGTATCAGTGCATGGTTACTTTCAACATGTCCCGTTCCGCTTCTTATTATGAATCCGGAATCGGCCGTGGCATGGGCTTCCGTGATTCCTGCCAGGATCTGCTCGGTTTCGTACATCTGATCCCGGATCGTGCAAGAGAGCGTATCATTGATATCGCTTCCACCCAGTTCCAGGATGGCAGCGCTTACCATCAGTACCAGCCTCTGACCAAGAAGGGCAACTCCGATATCGGCAGCGGCTTCAACGATGATCCTCTGTGGCTCATTGCCGGTACCAGTGCTTATGTCAGAGAGACAGGCGATACTTCTATCCTGACACAGATGGTTCCTTTTGATAACGATATGAGCGTAGCTGCTCCTCTGATGGATCACTTAAAGCGCTCCTTAGATTATATTATTAACCACAAAGGTCCTCACAACCTGCCTCTGATCGGCCGTGCCGACTGGAATGACTGTCTGAACCTGAACTGCTTCTCCGCTCATCCCGGAGAATCCTTCCAGACTTTCGGTCCCAGTGAAGGTCCCGTTGCGGAATCCGTATTCATTGCCGGCATGTTCGTAAAATACGGCGAAGAATATGCTCAGTTATGTGAGCTTCAGGGTGATGCCGCAGAAGCTGCAAGAGCCCGTGCAGAAGTACAGAAAATGTATGATGCGATCCTGAAGGACGGCTGGGACGGCGACTGGTTCGTTCGTGCTTACGACGCTTACAGCCATAAAGTCGGTTCCAAGGAATGTAAGGAAGGTCAGATCTACATCGAGCCTCAGGGCTTCTGCGTACTGGCCGGCGTCGGTGTAAAGGAAGGACTTGCCGAGAAGGCATTGAATTCCGTAAAAGAAAAACTGGATACCAAGTACGGTGTCATGATCTTACAACCCGCATACACGGAGTATCACCTCGAACTTGGTGAAGTATCCTCTTATCCCCCCGGATATAAGGAGAATGCCGGTATCTTCTGTCACAACAATCCCTGGGTATCTATCGCAGAGACCGTGATCGGCAGAGGCGACAGAGCTTTCGAGATCTATCGTAAGACCTGCCCCGCATACATCGAAGATATCAGCGAGATCCATCGTACCGAGCCTTATGTATATTCCCAGATGGTAGCCGGTAAGGATGCAAAATTCCACGGCGAAGCTAAGAACAGCTGGCTGACCGGTACCGCTGCATGGACCTTTGTAAATATCTCCCAGTACATCCTGGGTGTATATCCTACCCATCAGGGATTGTCCGTAGATCCTTGTGTTCCCAAGGACTTCGGTGATTTCTCCATCACCCGTAAGTTCCGTGAAGGCACCTATCACATTCAGGTCAAGAATCCTAACAATGTCGAAAAGGGTGTCGTATCCATGACAGTAGACGGCAAGGCAGTAGACGGTCACATCATTCCTTACGAAAAGGGCAAGGAAGAGTATAACGTAGTCATCACCATGGGCTAAAGAACATAGTTTAAAACGATTTCTATCCTCCTTAAAAATCCCCCGGCAAAAGTTTTGCCGAGGGATTTTTGTACTTTTAAAAAATGTCCGCTGTGAGTGCATCTCCAAAGTCGCTTGCTGGAAAATCAAAATCAATGATTCCCACCGCATAAGGCTGTAATACATACTGTCCGGATTCAAAAGTAAAGCCGTCTTCTGTGATGCTGAATGTCGGTGTCGCCATTCCGTTGCCGGTGCCTCCGATCTCCGCTCCGTAGATCTGCTGGTAGATTGTATCCAGGTCTTCCGTTCCGTCCAGTACCACCATCGGAATGCTCTTCTCATAGTCATCAAAGAAGCAATTCTCTGATGCCTGCATCTCGGCAGCTTTCGCCGTTACCAGTTCCAGTGCTTTCTCTCTGAAGCCGCTGCCCAGGCTGTCAAATGTAATTTTCTCGCCCGTCTGCGTATAATAGTTCATATAAGTAGTCGTGTACCAACCGTGTGCTCCCTGATTGTAGCCTTCATTGTTCCAGGCCAGGCTGATCACTTTGTCGTCCGCACGGATCACAGTCAGTGTCAGATCCTGATAGCTCTGCACTCCTGACATTTCTCCTTCGTATATTGTGCCAAAATCACCATTATTTATTTCTTTCAGGAAACGCTCCACATAAGCCGTCAGATCACTCTCGATTTTATTCTGCGCCTCTTCATTTCCGGGAATCGTGACAGTCGGCATCTGATAAGTATAGGTGTAGCTTCTTTCCTTGTCATCCGGAGAGCTGCCGCCTTCAAAGTCTTCCGTGGTGATCTCTACCTTACCCGCCGTCGCAGCCTCAGTCGTGGTTTCCTGTTGTGCCGTTGTCTCTGT
>JBNMHS010000064.1:0-15090 GCA_050872885.1 Acetatifactor sp. | reverse complement strand
TATCAACACTCTCCGACAAACAACTGAAAGAGAGCCCTTCTGTCCGTCCCGGGAGTTCTGCGTTTCTAAATTTGTCAGTAAACCAGTAGCCCCGGTTGCATATAAGAATAAGCTGACCGTAAACAGACGCCGGCACTTAGCGGGCGTACTTTGGCCGCTTACGTGCCGCTGCGCTCTGTTTCCGAGTGGAAACGATGTCAGCGTTTCTTATATGCAGCCGGGGCTACGGCGATTTGAGAACGGCTTACTTAACTAACTTGCTATTTATATCTCTTACAGATATTTCTTCAGAAGTTCTACCTTATCCAGTTTCTCCCAAGGCAGATCCACATCGGTACGTCCAAAGTGTCCGTAAGAAGAGGTCTGCTTGTAGATCGGTCTGCGCAGGTCTAACATCTTGATGATTCCGGCAGGTCTCAAGTCGAAGTTCTCACGGATAATCTCTACCAGCTTGTCATCATGCAGTTTGCCGGTACCAAAGGTATCTACCATGATAGAGGTAGGATGTGCTACACCGATGGCATAAGACAACTGGATCTCGCACTTCTCAGCCAGTCCTGCTGCCACGATATTTTTAGCAACATAACGTGCTGCGTAAGCGGCACTTCTGTCCACCTTGGTGCAGCCCTTACCGGAGAATGCTCCGCCGCCGTGACGTGCATATCCGCCGTAGGTGTCTACGATGATCTTACGACCGGTCAGACCGCTGTCTCCGTTGGGTCCGCCGATTACGAAACGTCCGGTGGGATTGATGAAGAACTTGGTCTCCTCATCGATCATGTCTGCGGGCAGGATCGGATCGAATACATATTTCTTGATATCCTCATGGATCTGCTCCTGGGATACATGCTCATCATGCTGAGTGGAAAGTACAACTGCCTCCAGACGGAACGGCTTGCCGTTCTCATCATACTCTACGGATACCTGGCTCTTTCCATCGGGTCTTAAATAGGAAAGCGTACCGTCCTTACGAACCTTGGTCAGCTGTCTGGTCAACTTGTGTGCCAGAGAGATGGGATAAGGCATCAGTTCGGGAGTCTCGTTGGTAGCATAGCCGAACATCATACCCTGATCTCCTGCGCCGATGGCATCCAGCTGCTCATCGGTCATATGGCTCTCACGTGCTTCCAGTGCCTTGTCAACGCCCATAGCGATATCTGCGGACTGCTTGTCTAAAGACACCATAACTGCACAGGTGTTGCCGTCGAATCCCTTTTCGGAAGAATCGTAGCCGATCTCGGTTACAGTCTTACGAACGATTGCAGGAATATCAATGTTTGCCTTCGTGGTGATCTCACCCATTACCAGTACAAAACCGGTGTTGGTGCAGGTCTCACATGCTACACGGCTGAACGGATCCTGCTCCATCAGCGCATCCAGTACCGCGTCGGATACTGCGTCACAGATTTTATTGGGATGTCCTTCGGTTACGGATTCCGATGTAAATAAACGTTTTTCCATTTGTCCTCCATTCTGCTTCCTATTAGGAAGAGTGTCGATTGTGTTTATGGTACAAAAAAGTCCGCTTACATAAGCGGACTGATTTATCGATTGATCAAATCCTCTTATTGTTCGACAGTTGCTCGCTCAGGTGGGCACCTTCCGCATCTTGTCATGCGGGGTTGCCGTGGCTTCTTCGATCCTATGTATCTCCACCACTCTGAATAAGGGAAAGTCTATATGAACTTTTCTACGCTAATTAACTTACTATGAGTTCTCTGTTTTGTCAACAGACATTTTTTCTCATTTGTTGTCAACCGATTTTCAGCTTGAATTTCTGTAAGTCTCTCTCGGTCTCGATCAGCTCGATCTGCGCTCCCAATCCCTGCAGCTTCAAGTGGAAATCCTCATAACCTCTCTCAATGTAGCGGATGTCATCCACAGTGGAAAATCCTTCCGCTGCCATGGCTGCCAGTACCAGTGCTGCGCCGGCTCTTAAGTCCGGTGCGGAAATATTGGCTCCGGTATATCTGGAGACGCCGTCGATAATGGCGGTGTTGCCCTCTACCTTGATGCTTGCACCCATACGGGTCAGCTCATCCACATATTTGAAACGATTCTCGAAAATACTCTCCGTCACAATACTGGTTCCCTTGGAAAGTCCCAGCGCTACCGTGATCTGCGGCTGCATATCCGTAGGGAAGCCCGGATAAGGAAGGGTCTTCACCTGTGTATGCTGCAGAGGCTTGGATGCCACCACACGAATACAGTCATCTGCCTCTTCCACTTCACAGCCGATTTCCAACAGCTTTGCAGTGATAGACTCCAGATGCTTGGGGATCACATTTTTCACCGTAACGTCTCCCTTGGTCACAGCTGCGGCAAACATAAAAGTACCTGCCTCGATCTGATCGGGAATCACCGCATACTCTGTACCGTGCAGACGGGAAACGCCTTTGATACGGATCACATCCGTACCGGCTCCTTTGATATTAGCTCCCATACTGTTCAGGAAATTGGCAAGGTCTACCACATGCGGTTCCTTCGCGGAATTCTCAATAATGGTGGTACCTTCCGCCATCACTGCCGCCATCATGATATTGATGGTCGCACCCACGCTGACTACATCCATATAAATATGGCTGCCGTGCAGCTGTTCCGCATGCGTCTTGATCAGTCCATGCTCGATCTTCACATCCGCGCCCAGAGCCCGGAATCCTTTAATATGCTGGTCAATGGCACGACAACCGATATCACAGCCGCCGGGAAGTGCCACCTCCGCATGCTTATATTTTCCGAGAAGAGCTCCGATCAGATAATAGGATGCTCTGATCTTCTTGATATTTTCATCTTCTACTACAAGTTCGCTGATATTGGATGCATTGAGCGTCACTTTATGCCGCTCTGTGCGCTTTACGATCACACCTATGTTCTCCATAGCGCACAAAAGCACATTTGTATCTCTTACATCCGGCATATTTTCTATATAAACAGTCTCATCCGTCATTACGGAAGCAGCAAGAATAGGAAGTGCCGCATTCTTGGCACCTCCTATTTCAACTTCTCCGACTAATGGATTACCGCCTTTAATTGCGTATTGTTCCATTGTTTCTTACCTCTGTCATTCTCAGATCAGAAAAACCTTCTTATGCACTTATACCATATTTTTGCACATTTGTAAATACAGTGCCCTAATTCAGATACTTTAACGGGTTCACCTGGCTGCCATTGATCAGGATCTCAAAATGAAGATGAGGTCCCGTACTTACGCCGGTATTTCCGCTCAGTGCAATACGTTCTCCCTGTTTTACCGTCTGTCCTACCTTTACAAGCACCTTGCTCAGATGGCCGTATCTGGTCTGTCGGCCGTCCTCATGGTTGATATAGACACAATAACCGTATCCGCTTCCCCATCCGGCTCTGGCCACCGTACCGCCGCAGGATGCAAATACCGCTGTTCCGGTAGGTACTGACCAGTCTACACCCTTATGATAACTGCTGGCGCCCTTGGTCGGCGATTTTCTGCGACCAAAACCGGAGCTCAGACGTCCGCCGGAAATCGGCTTAATATAAGTAGGAGGAATCTTGGTACCGCGTTCCACGATCTTTGGAACTGCCTCCATTACTCCTTCTTCTTTTAAAATATCTCTCGTGACTTCTCTGTCATTCAGATAAGATACATCCGCAACCACACGGCGGAATCCGGCGGAAGGCTGCTGCAATATCTTCGTCTGCGTCGTATACCAGGAATCATTATCTACATAAATCACGTCTGCATCATAGATTTCTTCATAATAATTCTGTTCCATGCGCTCCACGGAAAGCTCCGGTTCCGGAACGGTAATGATCAACTTGTCCCCTACACGGATCGTGGAATTTTCATCTGTCAGTGTCTCACTGTTCATAGCAATGATCTGGTCGATAGGGATATTGACTTTGATAGAAATCTCAGACAGCGTATCTCCGCTGACAACTTCGTATTCTCCGGGTGTCTCCTGATCCTTGATCACATCTTCCACCGCCTGATTCAACGGTGTCAGCATGCTTTCCGGAAGGTAAGTCTCCACGATCTCCACCTTTTCCGCAAAATCCACAGTCATCAGACCCAGATCATAATCCTCGAAATCCTTCTCGCCCTGCTGCTCCGCCCGGGAGCCTGCCTGATCCAGCGCAGTCTGAACACCACCCGCATAGATGGCTTCTTCCTTCTGTTCTTCCTGTGCGGTCAGTTCCTGTCTGTTCACAACCTCTGTGGTCAGAACATTAAATTCCTTCTGTGCATCGTGAAGCAGTTCCACGCTGAATTTGCCTTCACTATCGTATTTGTCCACGGCTGCCTGCAGCAGGGACTTCACCTCATCCACACTGGCCAGGTTGACCATGTACTCATTTACCTTCATTGTATAGGATCTGTGGGAAGTCTCGCGAATGCTGTTTTCCAGCTCATTCTGCATTGCTGCCAGCATTGTATCCTCGTTAGATAAAGTACCCCACAGCACTTCTTCTCCGACCAGTTTCAGATCTGCATCCATAAAAACCATATCGTCACTGCGGGATGCAATATTCCTTCTGGCTTCCTGTAAGAGCTGCTCCGCTCTGTCGGCCTCGCCGACCGTTCCGATCTCATTGCCGTTCAAAAATACATGAAAGTAATTCTCTCCGGTCTTTTCAAACGCAGCATAACCTTTTAAGAAAAACAGACTCACAAAAAGTGTTGCCAGCGTTGCTTTCACATATGTATATTTTACTCTTTTAGAGTAAGATGTCAGTTTTTTCATTGATTCCTTCTCGATCTATCGTATCTGCAAACAGTATGCCCGTTTCGGACAGACTGTATACCTTTTTTCTTTGGGACTACCGTAATAACTTTGTAACATATAGATTCTAACAGCATTTATATACCTTGTAAAGCAAGAATGTATTTTCTTTTTGCGTCTTGGTATGATATAATGAGCCTCAAGGAAAACCAAGCGGCTGCGAAGCAGACATTTGGTTTTCTGGGCTCATTAGCGAACGAATTATCCTGCGAAGCAGGATGTAGAGTGCGAAGCAGGATGTAGAGTGCGAAAGCACTAATTCGTGAGCTTATGATCCCATGATGTACTGCCACTTTACGGAAAGGAGGCCGCCCCGTGAATGAACCAATTATTTTTCATATTGATGTAAACTCCGCTTTTTTAAGCTGGACGGCTCTGTCCAGACTTCAACAGGGAGATTCCGTAGATCTGCGCACTATTCCGGCGATCGTCGGCGGCGATACTTCCACCCGCCACGGTATCGTCCTGGCTAAATCCATCCCTGCGAAAGCTTTTGGAATCACCACCGGCGAGCCTGTGGTCAATGCCTTGCGCAAATGCCCGAATCTGGTCATGGCCGCTCCGGATCACAATATGTACCGGGAGAAAAGCAGACAGCTCATGGAGCATCTCTCTGATATCTGCCCCGATATTGAGCAGGTCAGCATCGACGAATGTTACATGGACTATACGCCCATTGCGGGAAATTACGCTTCTCCCGAAGAAGCCGCCGCTTACATCCGTCGTTCTGTGTTTGAAAAATTCAAATTTACTGTAAATGTAGGGATTTCCGATCGAAAAGTGCTTGCCAAGATGGCTTCGGATTTTGAAAAACCTGATAAGACGCATACCTTATATTATAGAGAGATCCGGCAGAAGATGTGGCCGCTCCCTGTCTCCGATCTGTTTACCTGCGGACGCTCCAGTACCGATACCCTTCACAAACTCGGGATTCTCACCATCGGTGACCTTGCACGTACTGATCCTGCGATTCTGGAAGCGCACCTGAAGAGTCACGGCCGCAGCCTGTGGCAATATGCCAACGGCATTGATTCTTCCACGGTAGCGGTGGAGCGTTCCGAAGCAAAAGGAATCGGCAATTCGACGACGCTTGGCAACGACGCTCTGACCAAAGAAGAAGCTTACAAAGTACTGCTGTCCCTCTGTGAATCCGTAGGCAGGCGTTTGCGCGCGTCTCACAAACTGGCTGGACAGATCTGTACGGAAATACGTTACAGTGATTTCCGGAATGTTTCTCACCAGATGCCGTTAGACGTGCCCACCGCTTCGGTGAACCTCCTGTATGAAAATGCCTGTGCCCTGTTTGACGAACTGTGGGATGCATCCCCGATCCGCCTGTTGGGCGTCCGTACCTCGAAACTTGTACCGGAAGACGAACCGGTCCAGCTCAGCCTCTTCGACTTTGCGGCGCCGCGCTCCGAAAAACAGAAAAAACTCGATGCTGCGCTGGATGACATTCGTGCGAAATACGGCAAAGACGCCATCAAGCGGGGACGTTTTCTCTAGCGCTGTGTTTCCTACAACGCTATATTTTCTCTAACGTTGCATTTCCTACGGCGTTATGTTTTTTAACGCTGCGTGGTAATGATCATGTTGAGTACCGCTTTCGTCTCACCAATATTGCGATAGGTGTGTCTGCGGTCACAGGCAAAATAAAGCGAGCTGCCCGTTTTCACCAGGAAACTGCCATCCTCCAGTACCAGTTCGATCTCGCCGGATACCACGGTCAGATACTCCCATGTCTGTTCTCCGTGGGATTCGCTTTCCATCCTGGCGTTCCGGGCGAGCTCTCCCTGATAAATTTCAAAATTCCTGCCTGCATCATAAGGGAGCATCACATAAATCCGGTACTCTCCCTCTCTTGCCTTGAACACCGGAGCTTCCTCCGGGGAGGGCATCACCATGATCTCTTTTCTGTCATAGATCAGCTGCTCAAACGGCACCTTTAATCCTTCCACGATTTTCCCGATCGTGGAAACTGTGGGATTGGATTCTCCCCTCTCGATCTGCCCCAGCATGCTTTTGCTGACACCGGTGCGCTCTGCAAGCATATCCAGGCTCATGTTTTTCGACTTCCGTATTCTTTTCAGATTACATGCTATGTTTTTGTCTATCTGAGTCATATGCTTCACCCAGACTTTCCCAGATATTAAAAGAAAAAGCACCAGACGCTCTCGTCTGATGCTACTTCTTCGTAGTAAATGTTCTTATTTATAATATCTAATCATACCCAACCCGCTCAAAAACGTCAAGCTATTTTTTGCGTACGCTGTATCCGAAAGTTCCCAGCAGTTCACCGCATCCAAAATAGGAACCGTGGGAATAAATGATGGGGTCTGCCTGTTCTAAGTGGAACTTGTGATTCTCATCCATGTATTTTTCATCCGCATGGACAGCAACCACATCTGCCAGAAACATATCGTGGGATCCCAGAGGAAGTACCTGCCTTACTTTACATTCGATATTGACGGGACTCTCCCCGATCATAGGCGCTTTCACCTGTGATGCCGGAATAGCCGTCAATCCCATTTCTTTGAATTTATCCACGTCACGTCCGCTTTTTACGCCGCAATAGTCCGTCGCAAAAGTCAGCTCTTTTGTCGTCAGGTTAATGACGAACTCTCCCGTCTCCTTTAAGATCGGATAGGAATATCTCTCCGGCCGGACAGAGATCGATACCATCGGCGGATTCGTACATACTGTGCCTACCCATGCCACAGTAAGAATGTTGGGGTGTCCGTCCCGATCTGCCAGACTTACCATGACGACCGGCAGGGGATACAACATATTCCCCGGCTTCCAAAGTTCTTTTCCCATGAATACTCTATGACCTCATTTCTATCATCCTATAACATCTTCAACTATCCGTGCGAAATACCGGTGTTTAAAATATATGAAGAATGTTCAAAACATGAATTACAATATCTGCGATCGTCGCTACCAATGCTGCAGCAGAAACACCCATCACCGCATTCAGCTTTCCGTTCAGCCCCGACTTAACACCGGAAACGATAGCCTCGGTCTGTTTCTCGTTTTCCTCAACCACGGCAGCCTGCACATTGCGGTATACCTTGACGCATTCCTTATGAACACCCTCTTCACTGCTGCTCAGTTTTTCCTCAAAAAGACTTTTGAGTTCCTCCAGTGCCGCAGTGCTCTGCTGAATCTCCTCAATCTTTGCTGTATACTCCTGCGCAAGCTCCTGTAACTTAGCGGAATTTTCCTCCTGCAGTCTGTTCATGGCAGCTGCACCTTCCTCGGACAGCTTCGTCACTTCCGGAGCAATGGTCTCAGACATCAGACGTTCCATCTCCTGATTGATTGCCTTCAGTTCCTTATTGACCTGCTGCATCTGCGCCAGACATTCATCATATTCCCGCAGTTGGCTCTTCAGCTGATCCATCTCCTCCGCATCCGCAGCGGAATTCGCTTTGATCATCTCCTGCGCGTTGAGCTTTTGTGCAAGTTTATCCATAAAAGTATCCATCCATCTTCCTCCAAACATCTTCGTCCCTCATGTGAACTGTTTTTATCTGAACTTTACAGTTCAACCGGATAAAACATTGTGTTACCTACGCTCATTTTATCATGTTTATCTCACAGATACAACCAAAACCCCATGAATCCTACATTTTTAGGCGTTCTTTCTTTTGTGCAATTTGTACAGTTTCTTTTTTTAGTTTTGAACTTTTTCGTAATATTCACTAAGTTTTCACATGGTGTTCATAATTTGTTCATAATTCATTGGTATACTTTAATCACAGTCAAGGAAGTGATAAAGCTTCCAAACAAACACAGCATATAAGATAAATTTTTTCATAATAGCCCAGGCGCCGAAAGGTGTCTGGGCACTCCTCATTTTATGCGTCTGATCCGTGGTTTCTCCTTTGCAATTTTCTTTCTATCCATTATAATAATGGGAACAACAAAATTACTTTTTTTAAATTCCGGAGTTATTTTATGAAATATTACCTCGCCCCCATGGAGGGGCTTACCACTTATCATTTTCGGACCTGTTGGAACCGCTGTTACGGCGGCATGGACAAATATTTTACCCCGTTTATCTCCAACCGGCGCATGAACAGCCGCGAGCGTGGCGATGTGCTGCCGGAACATAATGCAGGTATGTATACCGTGCCACAGATTCTTACCAATAAGGCAGAAGATTTCCTGTCTCTGGCAGACCAACTGACCGGATACGGCTATCAGGAAGTCAATCTGAACCTGGGATGCCCTTCCGGCACCGTAGTAGCCAGGAACCGGGGCGCAGGATTCTTAGGAACCCCCAGGGAACTAGAGGCTTTTCTGGATGAAATCTTTGAAAAATGTCCGTTGGCAATCTCCGTCAAAACACGCATCGGTATGAGTGATCTGAATGAATGGTCAACTTTGCTTCAGATCTATCGGAAATTCCCTATGAAGGAACTGATCATCCACCCAAGGCTTCAGTCCGAAGGTTACAAAGGAACACCACATCTGGATGCTTTTGCCGCAGCCGCCGATCTACTGGATTGTCCACTATGCTATAACGGTGACATTACTTCCCCGGAAACACTGACCCGGATTCTGGACAAACTGCCCATGATCGATACGGTCATGATCGGTCGGGGCATTCTGCAAAATCCGGGATTGTTGCAGCAGTTAAAGTCTTCTGATCAGTCTGCCGTGGGAACTGCGGAACGCCTGGCTGTATTGAAGGAATTCCACAGCCTTCTCCTGTGCGGATATCAAGAAATCATGTCCGGTGATACGAACACCTTGTATAAGATGAAGGATCTCTGGACCTTCTTAAGCGGCAGCTTCGAAACACCGGAAAAATATGTGAAAAGAATCCGCAAGGCAAAAGATATCGGCGAATATAAGCTTGCTGTCAATGCCTTGTATAAGGAATGTGTCCTAAAATAATCGGCATTATTCCCCGGTATCAAACTGTTCTCCTTCATTGGCTTCTTCCATGACGACCTCGGGTTCCGGAATTCCGGCATTTTCCACATAGCTAAAATGAAGTACCGCCTGTGACCGGTTGAGACTGATCCGGGCGGTTTTCTGTCGTTCCTCTCCGGCCTTGCGAATCATCTCCAACAGCTCCTGTAATACTTCTCTGGTCAGATATCCGCCGCGCCACTGGAAAGTGAATGTCTTCCCCTTCTTCGCCATCTGCTGTGCCCGCTTGTATACTTCCTCCGTCTTGGTAAAAGAGAGCTTTTTCTCTTTATAATAAAAATGATCGTTGTCCGGGCAGACCGGTGCCGGTGCAATCAACGGTTCGTGATCGCGGAATATTGCTTTGTCTCCCAGATTGAAATAATCATAGCGGATCTGTGCAGAAACAGCTTCATCCCCTTGATGTTTGCCCAGCGTATTATCAAAGGTAGCATCCAGGTGATAGTACTGTCCGTCGATCCGCACAATGTTCCAGGTATGCCGGTACTTAATTCCCTTCTCGGGATTATTACCACAAATGGCGATCACACACCACACCCCCAGCGCATCGCAGAGCACTTTCACAGCTTTGGCGATCCCCTCACAGACACCTACTCCCTGCCCCAGAGGGCCTATGATTTCATGGGAGTATGGCTTTTTCAACTTATCATACGTCACATTTTCACATATGAAATCATGAATATACTTTTCCTTCTCCCATTCTGTAAGTTTTGCAGCCGGCCGCGCCAGCTTTTCCACCCTCGACTGCATTGCCTTCCTGTGCTCTCTGATCTTATTTTTATCAAACAGATACTCCGGTTCGAAAATCATGTTGGGGGAATCCTGATAATATTTGTAGCGATAGCTTACCAGCCAAAAGATTTCCGGATAGTCCAGCCGCAGCCGGAAAAACACGTCATACAGTTCTTCTGCGGAGATTCTTGGTAACTGAAAAGAATCCGATAATTCCGTCACACCCTGCAACATGGCATGATATGCCGCCTGTTGGGGCTTGTTCATTTTCTGATAGTAATATGCTTCCATGGCATTTGCTTGTCCGTTTCGTAAAATCTTTTATTTACAACCTCATTTTTATATTGCATCTGACATTTTCATTTGAAACACATAAAAGATCTCAAAATGCTTTCCGCTTTTGCATTATAAATCATGAAATGTGCTTTCTTAGTGATATTATTTCTACGACTTCTCTCCGCGCACTCTTGTGGAAACCACCCTTGTCAGAGGCACCATAGAGATCACCACCTCACCGTCCGGTTTCCGGGTGATCAGCGTCGCTCCGCGCTGCACGTATTGTTTCGCAATTCCGGAATACCCCAGATAATCGATAGACATTCCGTAGGTCATCCGGATGCCCTGATAAGTCAGGGACAAAGTATTCAAATGATCATGTCCACAGAAGATCCATTTCAGCAGGCCGTTTTCCACTGCTTTCTGGAAAAAATGAGGCTCACGGTTCGAGATTCCGAAATATTCATCTTTTTCCCCGATACTGCCGTGCTCGTAAATGACACTATGGTCGCCCAATTTCATCTTCTCATAGGCTTCCTTGAACTCTGCCGGCGGCATATGAAAAAAGGCCATGGCAGGTACTTTCCCGGCGTTCAATTTCTCCATGCACCAGTCGGTCTGATTCTCATGGATACAGTCAAATCCACTGAAAAACCAGCCGTCTCCGTACATGTTGGAGTCCAGCATGATCAGTGGTAAGAGCAGATGGTCTTCACTGTCTACCAGATTCAGCACAAAGTTGCCCACCCCGGCTATTGGATCTTTCTCGCTGTGTTCATATCTTCCTTTGGTGAAAACAGCATATTTTCCTGTAGAAAAAATATCGGCGAGCTGCTCCTTGTTGCAGGCGGAACCCATCTCGCAATCGTGGTTACCGAACACAAACGTATACGGAAGCTGAAAATCATCCAGAAATGCCAGCAGCTTCTGTGCCTGCTTCCGGTTATTCATCGTGCCGCTTTTCGGGAAAAACGGGAACACCGAGTCTCCGGTCAGGACGATCAGATCAGGATTTGTCCGGTGGATCAATTCCGTGACCGCAGACAGCGCCAGCCTGTCCTTTTTCCCGGAAAAAAGTCCGAAACCGAGGTGCAGATCCGTCAGTTGTAAAATTTTGTAATCTCTGTCATCCGGGATGCGAAGAGAAAATGTCTCTTCATCAAGGATACGGAAGTTGGGGGAAGTATACATATGGATGTCTCTTTTCTGTTCTATTTCATTTCATTTTTGTAACCATTCAGAACCATTTCTGACGCTGTATCTATATTACCGCAATGACTGCCCTTCGGTTAGCTCAGCGGAATCAAGGCTCCTACAGCAGAAAGAATCGTGGAAACTACCATCAGCACCTGAAAAGGCACTGTACCGATCACGCCGCAGATTGGACTGCTGCCGGCCTTTTTTCTCGACTTGCCGTACGTCAATACCAGCATAATGCTCACCAGCACCACGACGCCGCTCATGATACGGGTCAGTACGATAAAACTGTTCACACCGAAGATGGCAAAAAGAATGCAGGGAACCGTCGCGATCAGCCAGCTGATCCGGTTGCCGATGCCAATCTGCTCATGCACAACGTCACGCAGCGCCAGCGTGTTGGACCAGAACGTAGTCAACAGTGCAAACAGGGAAAATACACCTGCCAGGATCATTGCCCAGCTACCGATGCTTTCTCCCAGCTGCATATACGCAAGCTCTTTTTCCAAAGCGCCTTTCGTGCCCAACAATACTGTGCCCGTCACGATCAGGACAAATACAGAGGAAAGTCCGAAACCGATAAAGATGGAACTGCGAATCTTCTTCACATTGCCGTCCAGTCCCTTCACTACCTGGATCACCGCCTGGTTTGCAGACGTAGCAAACACTACCATGCTGTATAATGCCAGCAAATTGTTCCAATGGAAATCTGCTCTCTGCAGGGAATTCAGCGGATGCAGAAAAGTCCCGACCGTCATCACTGCTACAATTCCCATTAAAATGATGACGGCATATTTTTGCGCAATGCCTACCGCTTTCATACCAATAAATACGACCACGCCGGCGATTGTATAATACAGGATCTGCGCAAGGACAAAGGACATCCCGAACCAGTTCACGAAAATCTGCGCACCGCCGTTGATGTTGCCGCTGACACCAATCATGATTGCCAGTCCGTATACCACGAACACACACCAACTGAAAATCTGCTTCATTTTCCCATGAAACAGCTCGCCTTCGAAGCTTTTGACCAACTGGACGCCGCCATTGTTGTAAGACAATTCGGCAATGATCAGATGCAGGATTACGTTAACACAATAAGCTACCAGAACCATCCACACTACATCAAGCATACTGTTCTTCGTCGCAAGATATGGTACGGCAATGATGCCTGTGCCGATACTGTTGCCGACGATCATGCTGATGGCTTCAAAAGTGGTGAGATGGGCTTCGGATTGCATGGGATGTGTGGTTGCGGGCATGTTAAAAACCTCCTGTTTTTTTCTATTATAAAAAAAGCTACGGAATTATTCCATAGATTTTTTCCGATTTTTATGTTTCTATCCCAGCTCTGTAAGCATCTCGCTTACCGGTCTTCCATACTATCAGTGGCATGCCGAACTACTCCCGATACGAGATAGTTTTTGACGAGGCCGGAACCCCGCTGAGCTGCTCCTTCGCGCAGGTGTCCGCAGGCTTACGCCGCGGGAGATACCTTGCATATCCCGGCTATTCAAATATAGCCTCCAGGGTGGAAGTTGCCAACAACTTATGGTTACATACTTCTTTGATAATATGCAACAAGGATGGGTGAACATAAAAAATCCACCACATATTGTGATGGCGAGTGATTGTAGCTTTTAAATTCAATTCTAAAAGAATCAGAATAGTCAAAAGGTTATTCGGCAGGCGTCCGCTTCTCCTGCATCTCTCGGGTCTCCCCTGTCTAACCATCGGCGTGTGGATCGGACGAATTCTTCCACCTCAAATAACCAATCAAATAAAATGAGAACTATCCGGCAAGCGTCGCCTCTCCTGCATCCCTTTTGACCCATAGGGTGCGTGGTTACAACGAAATTTACCACCTCGGATAGAAACACTTATATAGAAAAAGAGTTCTTGGTTGGAGCGTCACTACCAACATCTCTTTTGCCCATTACCAAATTGGTATGTGGCGTATGACGACGCACTTTTCACCTCAAGAATCTGTTTCTATTTCATTTGTATTATAGACTTCCTATTCATTTCTGTAAAGAATATTTTTCTCATCAACCTTCATCAACGCACGCCCCGTATACCTTAACTTAAACCTGACAATGATCTCATAATCAAGTCAATATCTTTGTTCTCTAATTCTTGTATTATATGCAAATATGTCTTTTGCGTAGTGGTCATACTCGCATGTCCTAGCCTTCTTGCAACGCTTGCAATAGAAACTCCCGCAAAAAGAAGTAGCGACGCGTGTGTATGCCGCAAACCATGTACAGAGATTACCGGGATTCCCGCATTTTGGCAATGTCTCTCCAAAATATCATTGACTGTGGAGTTGTAGGTATTTCCCTGTGCAAATATTGGTTCTTCTTCAGGTAAGCCCTTTAGCAAACCAGAAAATTGAATTACTGTTTGCCAATCCAACTGAATTTTCCTAACAGAAGATTTATTTTTGGTAGGCATAAACCCTCCACCGCCTTTATAATTCCAAGTTTTAGATACCGACAAAATTTGATGTGTCAAATCAAAATCTGCCGGCGTCAATGCTAAAGCTTCTGCATAACGCATACCTGTTTTCGCCACTAGTAGAATAAACCAATCCCAACTTATTCCCTGTTCTAATTGCAGATCTGCTAACAATTTGTGCAGTTCAAACTGGTTGAGATATTTGGGCTTTTTAGTACGTTCTGTTTTTCCTTTGATAATTGCTTTTCTGGTGGGATCTCTTTCTATCAGTCCCTCATCTACCGCATCCAAGATGGCACATTTTAAGTGATGGTGAAAATCCATTGTTGTTTGACGTTCATGATTTTCAGCGTAATCATTTAATAGTTTCTGATAAGTCATCCTGTCCATCTCATTAACCTTCAGCTCCGGAACTAATTTTTCTAACCATTGATGTGCCATTCTGTACTTATTCATAGTAACTTCTTTAATGGCACCTTCCTTGTACACAGTAATCCACTGCTTGTAATAATCACAAAACAGGCCTTCTTTTGCTGTCGTTATATACATTTGTAAGTCCTCCTTCATTACATACGGGGCGTACGCCGATGAAGGGTGATAAGAGCATCTAGATTCTCAAAATAAATAGAAATTATATCCTGTTCTGTTCTTCTTGGGAATGCCATCTCCAACCCTTTTATTTCTTCATTATGAATATGCACTACTGACTTTCCCTGAGCTTTTTTTG
>JBNMHS010000063.1:0-15293 GCA_050872885.1 Acetatifactor sp. | reverse complement strand
CTTTTACACTATCCATTTATTTGTCCTCCTTGTCTAAATCTATTGTTTCGATCTCATCGTTTTGCGTCTGAGGCTTGGCCGCCGCTTTGGCTGCTTCATTCACGGCATCTTCCGCAGCAGCGTCAGAATTGTCATAGAAACGCTCAGAGCATCCGCTCTCGCCGCAGTGCAGACAGTCATGTCCGCAGCCGGACTGGATCTTCTCGTAATCTTTTCCGGCAAGCTTTCTCTTGTTCTTGATATAATTCTGCAATGCTGTCAGGGCAGCCAGTACGAAGAAGGCGCCGGGAGCCAGACCGAAAATATTGATGGTCACGTAAGAATCCGGCATAATGTGAAATCCGAAGACGGATCCGGCTGCCAGGATCTCACGTACCGCACCGATACATGTCAGTGCCAGAGAAAAACCGAGTCCCATGCCAAGTCCATCAAACAATGACGGAATCGGCGGATTGGAATATGCATAGCTCTCCGCTCTTCCCAGAATAATACAGTTTACAACGATCAGCGGAATATACACGCCAAGGGCATCATTTAAGGAAGGCAGATATGCCTCCAAAAGTAACTGTACCGCTGTTACGAACGATGCAATGATCACGATAAACGCCGGGATTCTCACGCGGCTGGGGATCACCTTTCTAAGCAAAGAAATGATCAGGTTGCTCATGGTAAGTACCACTGCCGTGGTCAGTCCCATGCCGAGACCGTTCATAGCCGATGTGGTAACCGCCAGTGTCGGACACATTCCAAGCATCAGTACAAATGTAGGGTTTTCTTTGATAATACCGTTATAAAGTCTTTCACCCGCTTTATTCATTGCCTGCACCTCCCTGTACATAATCATTAAATGCCAGAAGGCTTCCGTTTACAGCGTTGGTCACGGCTTTTGTCGTGATCGTTGCGCCGCTGATGGCATCGATCTCACTGTCGGAGGTAGATCCGGTCTTCGTATAGGCAAAGCTCTTCACGTTCTTGTTGTGGAACTGGGGAACCAGCACATCTCCCGCTTTCATTCCCAGTCCGGGAGTCTCGGAGATGCTTAAGATGGAAATATCATTGACTGTACCGTCCAGACAGATTCCCACATACAGCACAATATTACCGCCGTACCCTTCCGAGGATGTGGTCTGTATCACATAACCTAACTGTTCTCCCGCAGCATTCTGTGCTTCATAGACCGTACCTATGGTAATTCCGGTATCTGTCAGCTTCTGTGCTGTGTCCTCTGACGGGGTATAGGCATCCAGCTCTTTAAAATGTTCCGCATCCGAAAATACTGCCTGACAGGCTTCCTGTACAGCCTTTTCTTCCTGCAGACGGATTGGTTCCTTGGTCAGTTCATAAACAAAGCCAAGCAGTAGTCCGGCAATCAGGGTAATGACAAACAGGATTCCGGCCTCTTTTAACATTGCCTGAATATCTTTATTATTTTTCATGTTTCGCACCTGCCTTTCTGCCAAAAGCTACCGACATGGTGAATTTTTCGATCAAAGGCACCAGAAGGTTGCCTAAAATGATGGCATAGGATACACCTTCCGCGCCGGGTCCGAAGATACGGAAAATACCGGTCAGAAGTCCTAATATGATGCCATACACATACTGTCCTTTTATGGTAATAGGTCTGGTCACATAATCTGTTGCCATGAAGAACGCACCCAGGATCAGACCGCCGCCGGCCAGCTGTGCAGACAGGTATGCGGGATCAAAACCGTGTCCGCCGAAGATCCCGGCAAACAGGATCACCGTCACGATGTAAGTACCGGGGATTCGCAGATCGATCACACCGATCAGGATCAGGAAACATGCACCGATCAGCAGTGCGATCACAGAAGTCTCTCCGATGGTTCCTGCCGTCTTACCTACGATCATGTTCATGACATTGACACTCTCTCCTGCCTTCAGTGCTGCCAGGGGAGTTGCCCCGGTATAGGCATCACAGGTAAAATCCGTCATCTGGGACGGGAAAGAGATCAACAGAAAACATCTCGCTGCCAGAGCCGGGTTCATAAAGTTCTGTCCCAGTCCTCCGAACAGCATTTTTACCACAAGGATCGCAAATACGCCGCCCAAAGCAGCCATCCATAAAGGAATGCTCACCGGCAGGTTCAGTGCCAGCAGAAGTCCCGTTACCACGGCTGACATATCTGTGATCGTTATTTTCTTCTTCCACAGCCAGCCGAATAACAATTCCGTAAGTACGGTACTTGCAATGGTGACAGCCATGACCGCCAGGGCTCTGGGGCCAAAATTATAGATTCCGTAACCGGCAGCCGGCAGCAGTGCGATCACCACGGCCGTCATAATACTGCTGGTTGTTACTTTAGATCGGATATGAGGATTTGAAGATACTTTCAATAGTCCGCTCACTGTTCTTCCCTCCTACTTCTTTTTCTTCTTGGCAAGCTGGATCTTACGCATGGACTTGATCTCCTGCGTCAGAGGGCGCTTAGCCGGACATACAAAGCTGCAACAGCCGCATTCACAACATTCCATGCCGTTATGCTCCACGAAGGCTTCTTCGTCAAAATGCTCCGCATAAGTTGCCAGAAGACTGGGAACAATACGACCGGGGCAGGCTTCCACGCAGCGTCCGCAGTTGATACAGGGACTCGGCTCCATGGCAGATACATCGTCCTGTGTCAGTGCCAGTAATGCCGTTGAGGTCTTCGTGGTAGGTACATCCAGTTGGAACATGCCGAATCCCATCATGGGTCCGCCACAGATGATCTTCTCCGGCTCCTGTTTAAAGCCGCCCGCCACATCCAGCAGTTCCTGATAGCTCATACCGATGGGCACACGGAAATTACGGGGATTCGCCACGGCATCTCCGGTCACGGTGATAATACGCTCCATCAGAGGGCGTCCTTCCGTGACTGCCCTGTAAATAGCTACTACCGTATCTACGTTATCTACGATACATCCCACATCCGCAGGAAGCATGGACGAATTGATCTTACGTCCCGTGGTAGCATAGATCAGCTGTCGCTCCGCGCCCTGAGGATACTTGGTCTTCAGTGCTTTCACTGTGATCTGGGGATCATTCTTGGTCATCTGTTTTAACAGAGAGATACAATCCGGCTTATTATCCTCCACTGCCAGAATACCGTGGGCATTGTCGAACAGCTTCAGCATGATCTTCAGTCCGCCGATCAGCTTATCCGGCTCTTCCATCATTCTGCGGTAATCGGATGTCAGATAAGGCTCACACTCCGCGCAGTTGGCTATTACATATTCAATTTTGTCAGGATCCTTGGGAGAAAGCTTTACATGTGTAGGGAATCCGGCACCACCCATACCTACGATTCCGGCTTCCTTTACAATGTCGATGATCTCATCCTTCTGCAGCTTGTCCACCGGTGCATAGGGATGGAATTCTTCACTCTCATACAGACCATCATTGTCTACCACGATACTCTGTATCAGATCTCCTGTTACCACACGTCTTGTCTCGATGGCTTTTACCGTACCGGACACTGATGCATAGATGGGTGCCGACACAAATCCACCGCTTTCCGCTATCTTCTGCCCCGCCAGTACTCTGTCTCCCTTGGCCACGATAGGCTTTGCGGGAGCACCGATGTGCTGGGACAGCGGATAGACCATTTCTCCTTTGGGCAGGACATCCTGGATCGGTTTGTCCTTGGACAGATCTTTTCCATCATAGGGATGTATTCCGCCTACAAATGTCAACTTCGCCATTTCCTAACATCCTTTCTACTACAATATAGTTCTTGTTATATAAATCACATTATGGTAATTGTACTATTTTTATCAATTTTTATCAACTTTTATCATCAAAATGCTACTGTATTTTCAAAATTTATGCTATGATATAATAAATTCCCCCATAGAAAACATATGTGACTGCTCGCAGGCTGAATATGCTTTCTACGAGAGGAATAAACAAACATAAGTAAGCAGGGCGAAACAGCCCGGAAGCCCCGCAGGGCAGAAAGAGGTCATTCATGAAAAAATCAGAAGAGACTCTGGAGGATTTTGCGATCTCCTATCCCTTGGATAAGCTGGCTCCTCTGGAACAGATACTTTTTCTCGATATTGAGACCACGGGATTCACATCCCGCACTTCTTATCTATATATGATCGGCTGTGCCTACTATCAGGCCGGCAAATGGCGGACGATCCAGTGGATGGCGGACAACTATTCCCAGGAAGGGGATATTCTCACCGCGTTCTTTGATTTTGCCAGAGATTACCGCTATCTGGTGCATTTTAACGGTAATAACTTCGATCTCCCTTTTATCACACAGAAATGTACACAGTTGAAACTTCCTTTTTCCTTCGACGGCTTTCAGGGAATTGATATTTACCGCCGGATCTCTCCCTATAAGTTCTTCTTAAAGCTACCGAACTGCAAGCAGAAAACACTGGAACAGTATCTGGGAATTGCCCGGACGGATGTATTCTCCGGCGCTGAACTCATCGGACTGTATCATGATTATGTAAAGAATCCTTCCGAATTCACTGAAAAAGCTCTGTTTCTGCACAATGCGGACGATCTGAAGGGCATGCTGGAAGTACTTCCGATTCTGGCTTACTATGATCTGTTCAACGAGAACTGTGTCAAAGCCAGAAAAGTACAGGCCAATTATTACAAAGATATCAACGGTGCACAGCGCAAAGAATTACTGATCACCCTGCAGATTCCCACTCCCTTGCCCAAGCCGGTAACTGCTTCTGCGGCAAACTGTTATTTCCGCGGAGATGGTGAAACAGCAACTTTAAAAGTTCCTATCTATGAGGAAGAATTGAAATATTTCTATTCCAACTACAAGGACTATTACTACCTGCCCACCGAGGATGTGGCACTGCATAAATCCGTAGCGGATTTTGTCGACAAGGAACACAGGCTTCAGGCTTCCGCAGCAAACTGTTACACCCGGAAGTTCTCCTGCTATCTGCCGCAATGGGAGATACTGTTCACACCGTTCTTCAAGAGAGATTATAAGAGCAAAGAATTGTTCTTCGAACTTACAGATGAAATGAAAAAGAACCGGGAAGGATTCACCCGGTATGCCAATCACGTATTATCCATGATTGCATCTACTTATTAAAAAAGAGGAAAGCAATTTTGCTTTCCTCTTTTACTGTTTCGTTATTCTTCTGTCATCCTTAAACCGGTTTCACATAGTAGAAAGAACTCTTTCTCTCAAAACCGATCTCACGATAATTCATGATCTGTTCCGTACTACCGATAAACAGCATACCGCCCTTGGCCAGAGACTGATAATATTTCCGGAATACTTCATCCTTTGCTTCCTCTGTAAAATAGATCAGTACATTTCTGCACACGATCAGATCACAGTCGGTAGGATAAACATCCTTCAATAAATTGTGCTGATGGAAATCAACTCTTGCTTTGATCTCATCTGCGATCTTGTAAGAGGGTCCTATTTTCGTGAAATATTTCCTCTTCAGATCCTCCGGTACACCTTCGATACTCTTCTCTCCATACAATCCGGTCTTTGCTTTTGCAATGACCTGTTTGTCCAGATCCGTAGCATAGATGTGTATCTGCTGTAACGGAATATGCCGCGAAAGAGCCATTACTAACGAGTAAGGCTCATCTCCCGTGGAACATGCGGCGCTCCAGACTTTCAGATTCTTGCCGAAGCGCTGGATCAGTTCCGGGATCACGGTTTCTTCCAGATATTTCCACTGTTCCGGATTGCGGTAGAATTCTGAGACATTGATGGTAATATAACCTACAAACTCCTCAAAAAGTACTTTATCCGTCTTCAGTGCCTGTACATACTTGTCATAACCTACGATCTTATGCTTTGCGATCAGTGTATCGATACGCCGCTTCATCTGCTTCTCTTTGTAAGCATTCAGATCGATCGTAGTCAGAGAATAAATCTCTTTTTTAAAGTACTCATAATCGTATATCACGAATATCTACCACCTAACGGTTGATTATTCCTCAGTGTTCTCAGCTTCTGCAGCGATTACAGCGTCGATATCAACAGATACAACGTCTGCATCGGACTCTTCCTCTGCCTCAGCGGGTTCGGGAGCGGTCAGAGCTTTTACGCTCAGGGAAATCTTATGGTCTGCCTCGTTGAAATCAACAACCTTAGCAGTTACTTCATCACCGACATTCAGTACATCAGAGGGCTTCTCGATATGCTCTTTAGCGATCTGGGATACATGAAGCAGTGCGTCCACACCGGGCTCTAACTCTACGAAAGCACCGAAGTCAGTCATTCTTGCGACCTTACCGGTTACTACATTGCCGACTGCATACTTCTCTGCTGCATTCTTCCAGGGGTTAGCATCATCGAATTTTAAGGAAAGTGCGATCTTGTTGCCGTTGATCTCTTTGATCAGGACTTTCAGCTTGTCGCCAACCTTGAATACCTTCTTGGGATGCTCAACTCTGCCCCAGGACATCTCGGAGATGTGAAGCAGTCCGTCTGCGCCGCCCAGATCGATGAATGCGCCGAAATCGGTTACGTTCTTAACAACGCCTTCTACGATATCGCCCTCTTTGATTCTCTCAAAGAGTTCCTTCTGCAGCTCAGCCTTTTTGGCTACGATAAGCTGCTTGCGGTCACCGATGTATCTTCTTCTCTTGGGATTGTACTCGCTGATAACGAATTCGATCTCCTGTCCTGCATACTTGGTCAGATCCTTCTCATAGGTATCGGATACCAGGCTTGCGGGGATGAAGATTCTTACTTCGTCCACGATTACGCTTAAGCCGCCGTCCAGTACCTGGGATACGGTAGCCTTCAGAACCTCGTGGTTGTTGTATGCTTCTTCAATTCTCTTGTTGCCTCTGTCAGCAGCAAGACGCTTGTAGGTAAGGAGAACCTGTCCCTCACCGTCGTTTACTTTCAGGACCTTGACTTCCATGGTGTCACCGATTTTGGCAACAGTGGTAAGATCCACGCTTGAGTCGTTGGTGTATTCATTCTTGGTAAGAATACCGTCAGACTTGTATCCGATGTTCAGAATGATTTCTTCCGGTTTCACATCGATGACTGTACCTTCGACTACCTCTCCTGCATGTATTGTCTTTAATGATTCTTCCAGCATTTGTTCAAAAGTTAATTCTGACATAATTTTGAACCTCCTCAATTAATTTGTTTGGGGTGGAAGCCCCCGCGGTAATACCCACTAGTCGAACAGCTTTAGGTAGATCTAAATGCAAGTCATCCAGTGTCTGTATAAAATAGGTGTGCTCACATTCCCTTTGGCAGATTTCATAAAGCTTTCTGCTGTTGGAACTGTGCTTCCCTCCTATCACAATCATAACGTCAGCTTCCGCTGCAATGGCCTTTGCCGATCGCTGTCGCTCTTCTGTAGCATTACAGATAGTGTTCACAACACTATCATTGTAACCTTTTTTTTCAAAAATTTCAACTATATATTGAAATTTATTGTAGTTATATGTCGTCTGAGACACAATACAGAGCTTTTCGTCTTCTGTTTTCACAAAATTCTCTGCCTGTTCGGGAGTTTCCAGAACGGTTACAGGTCCCCGGCACCATCCGACGATCCCCTCTACTTCCGGGTGTTTCGGATCTCCCACGACGATCACGTGATATCCCTCATTACTCTTTTCTTCCACAATACGGTGGATCTTTTTCACAAACGGGCAGGTGGCATCAATGCACTCCAGACCATTCGCTTCCATAATATCATAAATCTCTTTTGCCACTCCGTGGGCACGGATGATCACAGTGGGTACAGTCTCTCCGGCCTGCAGGTGCTGCAGTTCATCTTTATTTTCCAGGACTCTGACACCCCGTTCCGCCAGTTCCCTGACCACCTCCTCGTTATGCACGATAGGGCCATAGGTATATATAGTCTTCCCGCATTTTAACTGTTCATACACGGTATCCACTGCACGTTTTACGCCAAAGCAAAAACCCGCACAGTCTGCCAGTCTTACTTCCATATTTTCCTCCCGTCTAACCGATCAGCGACACAATGCGGTCGATAACCTGCCCGATGGTCATATCCGAAGTATCTACCAGTATTGCATCCTCCGCCTGCTTTAACGGGGAAGTCTCTCTGTGCATGTCTCTGTAATCTCTCTCCTCAATATCCTGACGGATCTTCTCAAGGTCACAGGTCTCTCCCCTGGCGGTCAGTTCATCGTATCTTCTCTTTGCCCTGACCATGCTGCTGGCGGTCAGATAGATTTTCACCTGTGCACCGGGCAGTACCACAGTACCGATGTCACGGCCGTCCATGATCACATCACTCTTCGCTGCCAGTGCCTGCTGAAGTTCTACCAGTTTGGTACGCACCGGAGGCTGTACACTGGTACTGGATGCCATATTGCCTACCTCTTCCGTACGCAGATAAGCATTGACATTTTCTCCGTTCAGCAGAACGACCTGTTCTCCGTCTACATATTCAATGGTAATATCTGCCTGCTTACACTTGTCGGCAATCGCCGCAGCATCCGCAGGATCCACACCCTCTCTCAGCATGAACAATGCCATGGCACGATACATCGCTCCGGTATCCACGTATATAAATCCCTTTTTCTTTGCTACCGCTCTGGCAATGGTACTTTTTCCGGCACCTGCCGGACCATCGATTGCCACATTAAAACTCATCGTTTTGTCCTCTTTTCCTGATTTTTATTATTATTTTTACTTACTTTTCTCATTGTATACTGTCCCCTGCCAGATGGCCTGTGGACCAGGCGATCTGCAAGTTAAAGCCTCCGGTCATGGCATCCAGATCCAGTACCTCTCCCGCAAAATACAGATGCTGCACATGTTTGGATTCCATGGTGGACGGATTGATTTCCTTTACCGAGATCCCTCCCTGGGTGATGATTGCTTCCGCAAAAGATCTCGTCCCTGTCACAGTCATGGGAAGCGCCTTGATCAGTGCCCCAAAAGCTTTTCTCTCTTCCCTGCTGATCTCGTTGACCTTTTTCTCCGGAGAGATTCCTGACAGCTCTATCATAACAGGGATCAGCTTTGCGGGGAACAGATGATCCAGGGCATTTTTAAACTGTTTGTTCTTCGCCTCTTCAAAATCCCTTAATAAACGTTTATCCAGCTGTTCCGGTGTCAATGCCGGTTTCAGATCCAGATAAAGTTTTACCTCTTCGTTCTCTTTCTTTTTCGCCTTTTGAGAAGAATATTTTGCATAAAAACAGCTGGCGGACAAGATCAGCGGTCCGCTGACGCCGAAATGGGTAAAAAGCATCTCACCAAAGCCTTCATACCATGTCTTTTTCCCACACTGCATCCTGATCTCTACGTTTTTCAAGGACAGCCCCATCAGTTCTCTGCACCAGGGTTCCCGTATTTCCAAAGGTACCAGTGCAGGCTTGCGCTCCGTTACCTTATGTCCCGTTTCTTCCGCGAACCGGTAACCGTCTCCGGTAGATCCGGTGCTTGCATAGGAGCAGCCTCCCGTGCACACAATGCAGTCGTCCGCTATGAGTTTCTTATGATCTGCGCATTCCACACCACTAAAAAAAGTATTACCATCCGCCTCTTTGGTCAATATCTTTTTCACTTCTGTATGCAGGCGGACATCTACCTGATATTTACGTAATTCTCTCTGTAAGGCAGCGATCACATCCGAAGAATGATCGGATACGGGAAATACCCGTTCTCCACGCTCTGTTTTCAACGGACATCCCGCCTGTTCCAGAAGGTCACATACCTGTGTATTGTCAAAGCCGTAAAAAGCACTGTACAGGAATTTTTCATTGGTACATACATTTTGGAACAGTACATCCATGTCCGCCGCATTTGTTACATTACAGCGCCCTTTTCCCGTAATAAACAACTTTTTTCCAAGCTTTTCATTCTTTTCCAGAAGGGTTACCTTGTGCCCCTTTTTTGCTGCCGCAATGGCAGCCATCATGCCGGCCGCACCGCCGCCGACCACAATCACATCACTCATTTACATCCTCTTTTACCGATACCGCACTCTACTCCTTATGTCGCAGAGAATAATCCAGCATCGGTTCGTCATCTATAAAATCAATCTCATCATTCAGATATACCTGATAATTATTCCAGGTCTCTTCCAGTGTTTCCAGATTCTTACGCACCTGATCCGGGCACTTTAAGCACAACGCCACAACCAGCGCATTGATCACACTTAAAGGTGCCACCAGAGAATCCACCACCGACACCATGTCACTTCTTGCCAGCAGATTGCAGGACGAATACAGATTCATGGGCGAATGGATGCTGTCGGTAATAGCGATCACCTTGGCATTTCTGTCATTGGCAAATTCCATGGCTTTCAATGTCCGCATGGAATATCTGGGAAAGCTGATCCCGATAAAGCAGTCCTTCGGTCCGATATGGATCATCTGTTCAAAGGTCTCGCTGACACTGGTAGTATTCAGCAAAAATACCTTGCCCCGGATCATATTCAGATAAAAATGTAAAAATGCCGCCAGCGGTTCATTGCTGCGAAGCCCCATGATATATATGGTCTCCGCCTCCAGGATCGTTGTCACCGCCGATTCAAAGGCCGCCGGATCCAGATTATCTATGGTATCCTGAATCTTCTCGATATCTGCACTGAGCACAGAAGTCAGGATCTCCGACTGGGAACTTCTTCCGTATTTGGCATCCATTTTCTGAATACCGTTAAGTTTCCCCTGTACACAGCTCTCCAGCGCTTTCTGGAACTTGGGATATCCGTCATAACCGATTCCCGCTGCGAATCGCACTACCGTTGATTCACTGATTCCCAGCGTCTCTCCCAGCTTCGCCGCCGTCATAAATACCGCCTGATCGTAATGTTCCGATATATAATCCGCAATGGCCTTATGACCTTTGCTCATCTTAGCATAATGTTCATTGATCCGGGTAAAAACATCATATTCTGCCACTGATTTTAACCTCGCGTTGTCTCATTGTAAAAAGCATAGTAGGAATGTTCTAATAACTGCATTGTCTGCAGATCTGTCAGATCATAGTCTCCGGTCAGGGACATGCAGGCCGCCCCGTGTATAAAGATCCACATTTTCATAAACAGATCACCGGGATCCGGACAGCCCGCCACTCTGGCCAGGTTGATCTCGTAAACCACATTTCCGGCATCTCCGTTTAAGATTTCATACATGCTTTTCGTTTTATGTTTGCTTCCCTGATCACCGGAGACAAAAAGCAGTTCAAACAAATACCTTTCTTCTCTTGCGAAGGCTATGTATGCCATTCCCAGATTAGAAAAAGGTGTCTTGCCGGTACGGGGATACAGGCTGTAATAATCAAGGAAATACTTTGCCGCTCTTTCATATACCGCATCCCACAGTTCTTCCATATTCTTATATACCCGGAAAATCGGCTGTGTGGAGCACCCTGCCTTCGCGGCTACTTTCCGTGCGGTCACATTGGCAAAGCCTTCTTCTCTCGTCATAGCAAACGCCGTATCCAGAATTTTATCAATCGTGATCATCTCTTTGCGAGCCATATTCCCTCTCATTCCGCTGTTATCGGACAGCAAACGACTCATTCTTCTATAACACTTGTTATTTTAGTGGGTGAGACCGGTTTTTGTCAAGAGTCTAATAAAAAAGCCGCACTGACTGCGAGCAGTCGTGCGACCTTTTTATTGACGAATTATTTATACCGGATAAGCACCGTTTTTAGTGTCAGCCTGGGTCATATCAACCTTTTCCTGCTGAGCCTGACGATACTTGAAGAAGTCGGTAGCAACCTGAGGGAACAGAGCATAGCTCAGTACATCCTCATCCTGCTGTTTCCATTCCTTCATCTCGGATTCCAGCTTATCTAACTCGTTGTCGAGCAGATCAGCGTAACGGCAGGTGATTCTCTCCTCACCGGGGATAACCTTGTCGATTACTTCCTGGTTCATGGGCTTAACGGTCTGGCCGTACTCACCACGAAGAACTGCCTTGGTCTCCTTGGTAGCCATCTTGTAACGCTCGCCGAGCAGTACGTTAAATACGGACTGTGTACCAACGATCTGAGAAGAAGGAGTAACCAGAGGAGGCTCACCCAGATCCTTACGAACATTGGGGATTTCCTTCAATACATCGTAGTATCTGTCTTCTGCGTTCTGCTCTTTCAGCTGGCTTACCATGTTGGAAAGCATACCGCCGGGTACCTGATACAGCAGAGTCTTGATATCAACACCCATAACCTTAGGATTCAGCAGGCCGTTAGCCAGGCACTCATCTCTGTAAGGTCTGAAGTAATCAGCAATCTCAGCCAGCAGGTTCTGATCCAGACCGGTATCATAAGGAGTTCCCTTGAAGGTCTCAACCATAACCTCGGTAGCAGGCTGTGAAGTACCCATAGCGAAGGGGCTCATAGCGGTATCGATGACATCAACACCGGCCTCTACTGCCTTCAGGTAAGTCATGCTTGCAACACCGGAAGTATAGTGGGTATGCAGCTGGATAGGAAGCTTGGTAACTTCCTTCATAGCCTTGATCAGTTCAGCAGCCTTGTAAGGTACTAACAGACCGGCCATATCCTTGATACAGATGGAATCTGCACCCATCTCTTCGATCTTCTTAGCCATGCTGGTCCAGTACTCCAGGGTATAAGCATCACCCAGAGTATAAGCCAGAGCAACCTGTGCTTCACCTCTGCCTTCCTGTGCCTTGAACTTATTGGTAGCATTTACTGCTTCCTGTAAGTTGCGCAGGTCGTTCAGACAGTCGAAAATACGAATAATATCAATACCGTTGGAGATAGACTTCTGTACGAAGTAATCTACCACGTCATCTGCATAAGGTCTGTAACCCAGAATGTTCTGTCCACGGAACAGCATCTGCAGCTTGGTATTCTTGAAGCCGTCACGCAGCTTTCTCAGTCTGTCCCAGGGATCTTCCTTCAGGAAACGAAGGGATGCATCGAAAGTAGCACCGCCCCAGCACTCTACGGAATGATAACCTACTTTATCCATCTTGTCTACGATGGGAAGCATGAATTCGGTCGGCATTCTGGTAGCAATCAGAGACTGATGAGCATCACGTAAAACAGTTTCCGTAATCTTAATCGGTTTCTTTTCAATTTCTGACATTACGAATTTCCTCCATAATAATAATCTAATTATCTTTAAACATATCACGATGCCAATTCATAAACCCTTCGGGTCTATTTCATCGCGCTTTAGAATACTCCGAAGATAGCCATGAATGTACCGGCTGCTACGGCAGTACCGATAACACCCGCTACGTTAGGTCCCATAGCATGCATCAGCAGGAAGTTGGTAGGATCGGATTCTGCACCAACCTTCTGGGATACACGTGCTGCCATAGGAACTGCGGATACACCTGCGGAACCGATCAAAGGATTGATCTTGCCGCCGGAAAGTACGCACATCAGTTTACCGAACAGAACACCTGCGGCGGTACCGAACATAAATGCGATCAGGCCCAGAGCAACGATCTTCAAAGTGTCTGCATTCAGGAATGCTTCTGCACTGGTGGTTGCACCTACGGAAGTACCCAGCAGAATAACTACGATGTACATCAGAGCATTGGATGCTGTCTCAGTCAGCTGACGAACAACGCCGGACTCACGGAACAGGTTACCAAGCATCAGCATACCTACCAGAGGAGCTGTGGTGGGAAGGATCAGACATACAACGATGGTAACAACGATAGGGAACAGGATCTTCTCCAGTTTGGATACCGGACGAAGCTGACCCATCTTGATCTTTCTCTCTTTCTCAGTGGTGAGAAGCTTCATAATAGGGGGCTGGATAATGGGAACCAGTGACATATAGGAATATGCTGCCACCGCGATAGGTCCCAGGATCGCCGTCTGTCCCAGCTTACCTGCTAGGAAGATGGAGGTAGGGCCGTCAGCACCACCAATGATGGAGATTGCTGCAGCTGCCTTGTCGTTGAATCCCAGCCAGATTGCTCCGAAGTATGCTGCGAAGATACCGAACTGTGCAGCAGCTCCCAGAAGGAAGCTCTTAGGGTTCGCAATCAGGGGACCGAAGTCTGTCATGGCACCTACGCCCATGAAGATCAGGGACGGCAGGATTGCCAGTTCATCCAGCTTGTAGAAATAATACAGTAAGCCGCCGGCACCGTTTGCTGCATTTTCGGGGTGCAGCATGATATCGGGATAAATGTTTACCAACAGCATACCGAACGCTATCGGGAGTAAGAGCAACGGCTCGAACTCATGACGGATAGCTAAATAAAGGAAAAAGCATGCAACCAGAATCATGACATAGTTTCCCCAGGTCAGGTTAAAAAACGCTGTCTGATGAATCAGGTTGTTAAGCGTACTAGCTATATATTCCATTTGATGACCTCCTGTTGTTTATAGAGCTGATAAAAAGATTAGTTCAGAGTTGCCAGAACTGCACCAGCCTCAACAGTATCACCAACTGCAACATCAATGCTTGCTACGGTACCATCTTCGGGAGCAACTACGGGGATCTCCATCTTCATAGCTTCCAGAATGATCACTGCATCACCCTTCTTTACAGCCTGTCCTACGCTTGCTTCCAGCTTAAAGATCTTACCTGCTGCACCAGCCTCAACCTTGATGCTGCCTGCTGCGCCGCTTGCCTTGGGAGCTGCTGCGGGAGCCTTGGGTGCTGCCTTGGGAGCTGCGGGAGCCTTTGCTGCTACGGGTGCTCCGGTGGATGCGCCCTCTTCTACTACTACATCATATACGTTGCCATTTACGGTAATGGTATAATTTTTCATTTTAATATCCTCCTAACGGTTTTATGATTATCTTACTCTGCGGATAGAACGAACGACAAATCCATCGGTACTTGCAGAACCTTCGCTTGCCGCAATGGCAGCTGCGATAACTGCGATCAGTTCGGTGTCATCGGCTTCATTTTCTTCCTGTGCAGCAATCTGTGTTACTGCATTGTCAATACCTGCGGTCTTAGCTTCTTCCTTCTTGTCCTTTTTGCTGAAAGCGGCCTGGATCTTGGGAATAAAGTTAAACAGGGAAATGATCAGTGAGATCAGGATCAGCATTACGAATACAGTTCCCATACCGATCAGAGTATTCAGTGCAGCCTTGGTCATCAGACCGCCCATGGACTCAATGGGGTTCAGTGCTGCGGACTCCATGCTCAGGAACATATCGTTGGTGAAGATCACTTCTGCCTGTGCATTCTGATTGGCACCGGTCACATCTACATGAACAATGATCTGATCATCATCGATGGTAGCATCTGCATCACCGACAGCAGTAATACCGCCGATGGTCTTCTTTGCGGAATTGAAGGACTCAATGGCCGTCTTGTATGCATAACCGTCAACGGTGATACCTACATTTTCCTGTACCAGATATGCCACTTCATCAGCGGTATACTCG